>NZ_CP154859.1:641752-962628 GCF_039614725.1 Thauera sp. JM12B12
CGGGGTTCCGCAGGGCGGGGTAGAGGCGCAGGAAACCGGGCCAGTCGCCATCCTCGGCCATGCGGCGCAGCCAGTCGGCGCGCAGGCGCTCGGCGAGATTGCTGCCGGCTTCCTCGGCAAGAAAGGCTTCGAGCGCGGCGACCGGAACGGGCTCGGGGCGGGCGAGCAGGTTGACGAGCAGCCAGTAGCGCGGATACGGATCGAGAACGTGGTCCTCGCGCACCGCGGCGAGGCGCTCGAGCGTGGCGCGGTCGCCCTTGCGCAGGGCCTCGCGGGCGGTGACGATACGGTCGGCGCCGGTTTCGCTGCCGAGCTGTGCGGATACGCCCGCGGGAAGCAGTAATGTTGCAGCGAACAATGCTGCCCCGAATGCCTTTCTCATGCCTGATGACGCCTCCATTGCGGGCCTACCATACCACAAGCCATGACCGCATTTTCCCCACCCGAGCCCGACTATGCTGCAAAGCGCAAACAACTCCGCGAGCACGCCCTCAAGCTTCGCCAGGCCGTCCCTGCCCAGCGTCGCGAGGCGCTGACCGAGCGCCTCGTCGCGCATCTCGACGGTCTCGTCGAGACGCTCGCACCGCGCTCGATCGGGTTCTGCTGGCCCTATCGCGCCGAGCCGGACCTGCGCGCATGGGTGGCGGACTGGCTCGCTGCCGACGGCGGGCGCGTGGCTGCCCTGCCGGTCGTCTTGGAGCGACACGCGCCGATGGTGTTCCGGCGCTGGCGGCCCGGCGTGCCGATGCCGCTCGACCGCCACGGCATCCCGCATCCGGCCGAAGGCGAGCCGGTCAGTCCCGAGGTGCTGCTGATCCCGCTCAACGCCTTCGATCCGCGCGGCTATCGCATCGGCTATGGCGGTGGCTACTTCGACCGCACGCTGGCGTGCATGCAGACGATCGCGGTGGGGGTGGGCTTCGAGATCGGGCGGGTG
This sequence comes from Thauera sp. JM12B12, assembly GCF_039614725.1. Classification (NCBI taxonomy): domain Bacteria; kingdom Pseudomonadati; phylum Pseudomonadota; class Betaproteobacteria; order Rhodocyclales; family Zoogloeaceae; genus Thauera; species Thauera sp. JM12B12. The sequence continues at coordinate 642,690 of NZ_CP154859.1, forward strand.
CCGGACACCCACCCGCAGCGGTACGACCGCCCGATGCAGTGGGTGGTCACGGAAGCCGGCGTGATGCAGCCGCGCGCGTGACTGCGCGCCACGCGTGAATCAGCTGCCGGACAGGAACAGGCGATAGGCGGGGTTGTCGCCCTCGGCGACGTATTCGTAGCCGAGGCGCTGCAGGAAATCGTCGAATGCCACCTTGTCAGCGGGCGGTACCTGCATGCCCACCAGCACGCGGCCGAAGTCCGAACCGTGGTTGCGGTAATGGAACAGCGAGATGTTCCAGTCCGAGCGCAGGTTGGAGAGGAAATTCATCAGCGCGCCGGGGCGCTCCGGGAACACGAAGCGATACACCACCTCGTTCTCCGCCTGCGGCGCGCGCCCGCCCACCATGTAGCGCACGTGGGTCTTGGCGAGCTCGTCGTCGGTGAGGTCGAGGGCGGGCAGTTCGTGGCGCTCGAGCATCTCGACCAGGCGGGCGACCTCGTTGCGGTTGTGGACGGTCACGCCGACGAAGATGTGGGCCTGATGCGGGTCGGCGTAGCGGTAATTGAACTCGGTGATGTTGCGGTTGCCGAGTACGCTGATGAACTTCTTGAACGAGCCCGGCTTCTCCGGGATGGTGACCGCCAGCACGGCCTCGCGCTGCTCGCCGAGCTCGGCGCGCTCGGCGACGAAGCGCAGGCGGTCGAAGTTCATGTTCGCGCCCGAGGCCACCGCCACCAGGTTCTTGTCGCGCAGCTTGTTGCGGCGCACGTACTCCTTGGCGCCGGCCACGGCGAGCGCGCCGGCGGGCTCGAGGATGGAGCGCGTGTCCTCGAACACGTCCTTGATCGCCGCACAGATGGCGTCGTTGTCGACCACGATCATCTCGTCGACATACTGCTGGCAGAGGCGGAAGGTTTCGGCGCCGACCTCCTTCACCGCCGCGCCGTCGGCGAAGATTCCCACCTGATCCAGGCTGACCCGCCGGCCCTGGGCGAGCGACTGGGTCATGGCGTCGGCGTCGACCGCCTCGACGCCGATGATCTTCGTCTCCGGTCGCAGGCGCTTGATGTAGGCCGCCACGCCCGCGATCAGCCCGCCGCCGCCGACGCAGCAGAACACGGCATGGATCGGCTTGGGATGCGCGCGCAGGATCTCCATGCCCACGGTGCCCTGGCCGGCGATCACGTCGGGGTCGTCGAAGGGGTGGACGAAGGTGAGCTTCTCGGCCTTCTCCAGCTCGAGCGCGTGGGCGTAGGCGTCCGAATAGGACTCGCCGGCGAGCACGACCTCGCCGCCGCGCGCCTTCACGGCGTCGATCTTGATTGCCGGCGTGGTGCTCGGCATCACGATCACCGCACGCACGCCCAGCTTGGCCGCCGACAGCGCCACACCCTGGGCGTGATTGCCGGCCGAGGCGCAGATCACGCCGCGCTTGAGCGCCTGGGGCGAGAGCTTGGCCATCTTGTTGTAGGCGCCGCGGATCTTGAAGCTGAACACCGGCTGCATGTCCTCGCGCTTGAGGAAGATGCGGTTGTGGGCACGGGCCGAGAGATTGGCCGCGAAGTCGAGCGGCGTCTCGATCGCGACGTCGTACACCTGTGCGTTGAGGATGCGTTCCAGGTAATCCGTGGGGGAGATCATGGCCGGCCAGTGCGCTGCTGTAAAGCGGTCGACGGTAACAGCCGCGGCCGGCGAGCCGCAAGTGCGCTGCCGCTCGGTAACAGCCCCGCGGACGCGGCGCGTTCAGGCGGCGCTGTCGTCCTCGGCCTTGCGCAGCGCGCGCATCTGGCGCTCGATGAACTCCTGCGTGGAGTCGATGCCGCGCAGTTGCAGGATGGTCGACCGTACCGCGGCCTCGAGCAGGACCGCCAGGTTGCGTCCGGCGGCGACCGGCAGCACCACGCGCGCGATGCTCACGCCGAGGATGTCCTGCGTCTCCTGCTGCAGTGGCAGCCGGCAGGGATCGTCCGGGCCGGGCTGGCGGCGGTCCAGATGGCAGATCAGGCGCAGGCGCATCTTCCTCCTGCATGCGGTCTCGCCGAAGATGGTGCGGATGTTGAGCAGGCCGAGGCCGCGCACCTCGATGAAGTCCTGCAGCATCTCGGGGCAGCGCCCTTCGAGCACGGTGGGGGCGACGCGCGAAAACTCCACGACGTCGTCGGCGACCAGTCCATGGCCGCGCGAGATGAGCTCCAGGCCGAGCTCGGACTTGCCTGCACCCGAGTCACCGGTTATCAGCACGCCGACGCCGAGCACGTCCATGAACACGCCGTGCAGGGACACCTTCTCGGCGAGTTCGCGCGACACGTACAGGCGCAGCTGGTCGATGACGCTGGCCGAAGGGTGGCGGGCGGTGAACAGCGCCACGTCGTGCGCCTCGCAGATGCCGTGGATGATGTTTGGCACCTCGCAGCCATCGGCGACGATGATCGCGGGCGGGCGGGCGGAGAGGATCTCGTTGAGGTGGCGTGCCACCTTCTCGTTGGACTGACGTTGCGCCCACGCCAGCTCTGCGGTGCCGAGCACCTGCAGGCGGGTGGGGTGAATCAGGTTGAGGTGGCCGACGAGGTCGGCCGGCCAGATGCGCTCCTCGCCGACCGACAGCCGCGCGTCGAGGCGGCCGCTGACGTGGCTGAGGCTCAGGCTGTCGCGGTGCGCCTCATACAGCCGCGCTACGCTGGTTTGCCGCATCGGCGTCCCACTTGAGGAACATCTGGTGGATGTGGGCGCTGTCGGGTGCGCTCTGCAGGGCTTCGCGGAACTCGCGATCACTGAACATCTGTGCCAGCTCCGACAGGAGCTGCAGATGCGTCTCGTTGGCCTGCTCGGGGACGAGGAGTACGAAGAGCATGCTCACCGGCCGCCCGTCGGGGGCGTCGAACTGCACCGGGGTCGCCAGGCGCAGGAACGCACCGGCGGCCTCCTTCAGGCCCTTGATCCGCCCGTGCGGGATCGCGATGCCCTGGCCCAGACCGGTCGAGCCAAGCCGCTCGCGGGTGAACAGGCTGTCGAACACGGTGCTGCGGGCGATGCCCTGGTTGTTCTCGAACAGCAGGCCAGCCTGCTCGAAGACGCGCTTCTTGCTGCTCGCGTCGAGATCGACCACCACATTGGACAGTGGCAGGAGTTGGGATATGAGGCTCATTCGCAGGTTGGCTCGCGCAACGCCCGGGATTTCGGGACTGCCGCGCAGGGCGGGCAGACGGTCCGGGGCGAGTGGAGATCGCGTCGTGAAAACGCGCGCATTATAACCACACCCCGGACGTGGGGCTGCAACGCAGGCGTCAGGCTTCGGGGGTCTGGTGCTTCAGCGTCTCGTGGTTGTGGTCGGACTGCTTCTGCTTGTACTTCTGCACCTGGCGGTCGAGCTTGTCCGTCATCGCGTCGATGGCGGCATAGAGATCGGCGTCGTCGCTCTCGACGAAGAGGTCCTTGCCGCGCACGTGGAGGGTGACTTCGGCCTTCTGCTTGAGCTTCTCGACCGAGAGGATCACGGAGACGCTGGTGACGTTGTCGAAGTGACGAATGACGCGGTCGAGCTTGGTGGTCACGTAGTCGCGGATGGCGGGGGTGACTTCCACGTGGCGCCCGGTGATGTTGAGATTCATGGTAACTCCTGTTGTTGTCAGATGGATTTGCGCAGACTGACCGGCGGGATATTGAGGGACTCGCGGTATTTGGCGATCGTCCGCCGCGCGACCACGATACCCTGCTGGCCCAAAACTTCCGCAATCTTGGCGTCGGACAGCGGCTTCTTGCTGTCTTCGGCATCCACCAGCTGGCGGATCAGCGCCCGAATCGCCGTCGAGGATGCAGCTCCACCGGTGTCGGTGGCGACATGACTGCCGAAGAAATACTTGAGTTCGAACACGCCACGCGGGGTCGCCATGTACTTCTGCGTGGTGACGCGCGAGACGGTGGATTCATGCAGCTCGAGCTGGTCCGCGATCTCCCGGAGGGTGAGTGGCCGCATCGCCACGTCCCCATGATCGAAGAACTGCCGTTGCTGGTCAACGATGGCCTGGGATACGCGCAGGATGGTGTCGAAACGCTGCTGCACGTTCTTGATCAGCCAGCGTGCCTCCTGCAGCTGGCCGCCGAGTCCGCCGCCCTGGCCGCGGTTCTGCTGCAGCAGGCTGGCGTACAGGCGGTTGATGCGCAGGCGCGGCATGGCGTCGTGGTTGAGCGTGACCGTCCACCGCCCGCGCAGCTTGCGCACGACGACGTCGGGCAGCACGTAGCGCGTCTCGGTGTTCGAGTAGCGCGAGCCGGGGTGGGGGTCGAGGCTGCAGATCAGCGCCTGCGCGGCACGCAGGGCGTCGTCGTCGCAGCCGGTGAGCTTCTTGATGCGGGCGAAGTTGCGGTCGGCGAGAAGCTCGAGGTGCCGCGTGGCGATGTCGAGGGCGAGCGCGCGGATCGGCGAGTCGGGCAGCGTGCGCAGCTGCAGCGCCAGGCATTCCTGCGGGCTGCGGGCGCCGATGCCGGCGGGCTCGAGGTTGTGCACGTGGTGGAGGGCGATGGTGAGCTCGTCGAGATCGACCTCGGACTCGGGCGGCAGCAGTTGGAGCAGGTCCTCGAGCGGCTGGTGCAGGTAGCCGTCGTCATCGAGTGCCTCGATCAGGAAGCGCACCAGGGCGCGGTCGCGGTCGCTGAGCGGCGACAGCGCCACCTGCTGGTCGAGGTGTTCGCGCAGGGATGTGCTCGCGGCCTGCAGATCCTGGTAGTCGACATCGTCGTCGTCGCTCTCGCTGCGGCTGGATGCGCCGGTGCCGACGTTGGACCAGTCGATGCCTTCGTCCTCGCTGCTGCCCTCGCCGCCCTCGCGCGACGCGCTGTCGGCCGGGGGCGATTCGGCGGCGCTCTCGCTGCTCGACTCGCGTTCGGACGAGGGTGTGGGGGGCGGGCTCGGAGCGAAGTCCGCGCCGTCGCCGTCCTCGCGTTCGAGCATCGGGTTCTCGAGCAGGATGCGCTCGATCTCCTGGTTGAGCTCGATCGTCGACAGCTGCAGCAGCTTGATCGACTGCTGCAGCTGCGGGGTCAGCGTGAGGTGCTGGGAGAGCTTGAGCTGGAGACTGGGCTTCATCGCGTCGGTCCGCTGCGTGCGCTCACAGGCGGAAGTGCTCGCCGAGATAGACCTGGCGCACGCGCTCGTTGTCGATGATCTCGGTGGGCTGGCCGCTGGCGAGCACGCGGCCTTCGCTGATGATGTAGGCGCGATCGCAGATGCCGAGCGTCTCGCGCACGTTGTGGTCGGTGATCAGCACGCCGATGCCGCGCTCCTTGAGGAAGCGGATGATCTTCTGGATGTCGATCACCGCGATCGGATCCACGCCGGCGAAGGGCTCGTCGAGCAGGATCAGGCGCGGGTCGGTGGCCAGCGCGCGCGCGATCTCGCAGCGCCGGCGTTCACCGCCGGAGAGCGAGATCGCGGTGTTGTTGCGCAGGTGGTGGATGCCGAGTTCGTGCAGCAGTTCGTCGAGGCGCTCGCCCACCTGGCGCTTCTCCAGGTTCTGCAGCTCGAGCACGGCCTGGATGTTCTCGGCCACCGTCAGCTTGCGGAACACGCTCATTTCCTGCGGCAGGTAGGACAGGCCGAGTCGCGCGCGAGCGTGGATCGGCAGGTGGGTGAGGTCCTTGCCGTCGAGGGTGATCTGGCCGCCGTCGGCGCGCACCAGGCCGACGATCATGTAGAAGCAGGTGGTCTTGCCGGCACCGTTGGGACCGAGCAGGCCGACCACCTCGCCGGAGCCGACCTCGAAGCCGACGTCGTGCACGACGGTGCGCGCCTTGTAGCGCTTTTGCAGGCCGGCGACCTTAAGCAGACTCATCGTAGGGCTCTTTCAGCAGCTTGCGGATCAGGTCGGGCGCGAAGCCGCGGGTTTGCAGGAAGCGCGCCTGGCGAGCCCATTCGCGGGCGTCGGCGGGCGGTTCGGTGAAGCGGCTGCGCAACACGGTGCGGGCACGCTCCGCTTCCGATTCTACGCACTCGCCAGCGAGCGCCGCGTCGATCAGGTCACGCTCGATGCCGCGCCGGGCGAGCTCGCTGCGCAGCCGGCTGGTGCCGAAGCGCGCCGCCTTGCCGCGCACGAAGGCCTCGGCATAGCGGCTGTCGGACTGCAGGCCGAGTTCGCCCATGCGTTCGATGACCGCCTCTATCTCGTCGGCGTCGCCATGGGCGGCGAGCTTCCTCGCCAGCTCGGCCCGCGAGTGGTCACGCCGGGCGAGGTGGCGGAGGGCGCGTTCGCGCAGGCTGGGCTCGCCCATGCTCGACGCGCGGCAGTCAGGCCTCGGCCGGCGCCGGCGCAGCCGGCGTGGCCGGGGGCATTTCGGGCAGGCCGACGGCAACGCGGACCTTGTTCTCGATCTCGCGCGCCAGTGCCGGATTGTTGCGCAGGAACTCGCGCGAGTTGTCCTTGCCCTGGCCGATCTTGTCGCCCTGGTAGGCGTACCAGGCTCCGGACTTGTCGACGATCTTGTGCTCGACGCCGAGGTCGATGATCTCGCCCTCGCGCGAGATGCCCTCGCCGTAGAGGATGTCGAAGTGCGCCTCCTTGAACGGCGGCGACACCTTGTTCTTGACCACCTTGACGCGGGTCTCGGAGCCGACCACCTCGTCGCCCTTCTTGATCGTGCCGGTGCGGCGGATGTCCATGCGCACCGAGGCGTAGAACTTGAGCGCGTTGCCGCCGGTGGTCGTCTCGGGGCTGCCGAACATCACGCCGATCTTCATGCGGATCTGGTTGATGAAGATGACCAGCGTGTTGGTGCGCTTGATGTTCGCGGTGAGCTTGCGCAGTGCCTGCGACATCAGGCGCGCCTGCAGGCCGGGGAGCTGGTCGCCCATCTCGCCTTCGATTTCGGCCTTGGGCGTGAGCGCGGCGACCGAGTCGACCACCACGATGTCCACCCCGCCCGAGCGCACCAGCATGTCGGCGATCTCGAGCGCCTGTTCGCCGGTGTCGGGCTGCGAGATCAGCAGGTCCTCGATGTCCACCCCGAGCTTTTCGGCGTAGCCGACGTCGAGCGCGTGCTCGGCGTCGATGAAGGCCGCGGTGCCGCCCATCTTCTGCATCTCGGCGATGACCTGCAGGGTGAGCGTGGTCTTGCCGGAGGATTCCGGGCCGTAGATCTCGACCACGCGACCGCGCGGCAGGCCGCCGAGGCCGAGCGCGATGTCGAGCCCGAGCGAGCCGGTGGAGACGGTCTGGATGTCGCGCTCGACGTTGCCGTCGCCCATGCGCATGATCGAACCCTTGCCGAACTGCTTTTCGATCTGCGAGAGCGCAGCGGCGAGGGCCTTGGCCTTGTTGTCGTCCATGGAAATGCGTCCTGTAAGTTGAGCCGATTATGGCACAAAGATTGCAGGCGTGCGGGCCTGCCTCGTGCATGGCGCCAGTCTAAGGCCTGTATGAAAGAACAGGCAAAGATTTTTCGCGCCGCGCTTCCGCGGGCGCGCGCCAGTGCCGCGTGGTTATGCCAAAAGAATAGCTGCCGCGCAAGCGCGGGAGCGCCGTCAGCGCTGCTGCGCGGCCAGCTGGAGGATGCCGTCGAGCGCGCGGATGACCGTCTGCCGACGCACCGCGGCGCGGTCGCCGGGAAACCGTGCGGTGATGGTCCGGGTAGGCTGGCCGTGGACGGCCCAGCCGATGCAGACCATGCCGACCGGCTTGGTCGCGGTGCCGCCGCTCGGGCCGGCGACGCCCGAGACCGCCACGGCGCACTGCGCGAGGCTGCGGGCCAGGGCGCCCTCGGCCATCTCGCGCACGGTCGCCTCGCTGACCGCGCCATGGGTGGCGAGCGTCGCGGTCGCCACCCCGAGCATGTCCGCCTTGGCCTCGTTGGAGTAGGTGACGAAGCCGCGGTCGAACCAGGCCGAGCTGCCGCTTACCGCGGTGATCGCTTCGGCGATCCAGCCGCCGGTGCACGACTCGGCGGTGGCGAGCCGCCAGCCACGTGTTGCCAGGGCGGTGCCGACCCGGGCGGCGAGGATGTCGAGTTCGGTGTCGGTCATCGGTTCAGACTCCGATCAGACTGACCAGGATGGCGAGCGCGAGCAGGGTATAGCCGGCCGCGACGAGGTCGTCGAACATCACGCCGAAGCCGCCCTTGAAGCTGCGGTCGGCCCAGCGCACCGGCGGCGGCTTGACGATGTCGAAGAAGCGGAACAGCGCCACTGCCGTCGCCTGCCAGAGCACGGTCTTGGGGGCGAACAGGAGCACCAGCCAGGTTGCGACCATCTCGTCCCAGACGATGCCGCCATGGTCGGGCACGCCGAGCGCGCGGCCGGTGCGCTCGGCGGCGAGCACACCGGCGACGAAGAGGCTGACGAGCAGGGCGAGGAACACGAACTCCGACAGCGGCGTGCGGATCAGCGGGTACAGCGCCCATGCCAGCAGCGTGCCCATCGTGCCCGGCGCCCATGGCGACAGCCCGGACCCGAAGCCGAGCGAGATGAAGTGGGCGGGGTGACTCATCATCAGGCGGAGGGTGGGGCGCATGGTGGTATCGGGGGTCGTATGCGGGAGGCGGTCGCCGCCCAGGCGGGGTGCCGAGCGTGTGCGTGTCAGCAGAAGTGATCGTAGCCCGTGCGGGCGCTGCGTACGAGCGTGCCGTCGGCCTCGTGCAGCCGGAGCTCACCCGCCTCGGCGGTCAGCTCGCCGATGCGGTGCAGTGCCAGCCCGAGGCGCAGGGCGAGCGCCTCCACCTCGGCGCGGCATGCGGCCGGCGCGGTGAACAGCAGTTCGTAGTCGTCACCGCCGCCGAGCAGGCTGCGCCGGGCGAGCGCAGGGTCGGCTCCGGTGGCGACCAGCGCAGGCAGTGGTAGCGCGGCCACGTCGATGCGGGCGCCCGTGCCCGAGGCCTCCAGGATGTGGCCGAGATCGCCGAGCAGGCCGTCGGAGACGTCCAGCATCGCGGAGGCCAGCCCGCGCAGCGCCAGGCCCAGCGCGACACGCGGCTGCGGGCGCTGCAGCGCGGCGATGCAGGTCGCGTGACCCGCTGGCGACAAGGCGGTCTCGCCCCGGAGCGCGGCGAGGCCGAGCGCGGCCCGGCCGGGTTGCCCCGATACCCACAGGTCGTCGCCGGGGCGCCCGCCCGCACGCGTGATCGCTGCGCCCTGCGGAACTTCGCCGAGCAGGGTCACCGACAGCGTGAGCGGCCCGCGCGTGGTGTCACCGCCGGCGAGGTCGATGTCGTGCGCGCCGGCGCAGGCGAAGAAGCCGCGCGCGAAGGCGGCGATCCAGGCTTCGTCCGCGACCGGGAGCGCGAGCGCGAGGAAGGCCCAGCGCGGACGTGCGCCCATCGCAGCGAGGTCGGAGACGTTGACGGCGAGCGTCTTCCAGCCGAGGTCCTCGGGGTCGGTGTCGGCGAAGAAATGGGTGCCGGCCACCAGCATGTCGGTCGTCACCGCGAGCTGCGAGCCGGGCTGGGCGCGCAGCAGCGCGGCGTCGTCGCCGACGGCGAGGTCGGTGTGGCGGGGGGCGCGGGTGAAGTGGCGCCGGATCAGGTCGAACTCGGAGGGCATTGCGAGGTGCGGCGCCGGGAGCGGGGGCCGGAGTGGGGACGGGCGCCTAGCTTACCGCACACGCGGCAGCGCACGGATCGTCCATGCACGCGTAGCGGGGCGATCGCGGCGAGCGGCGCCGCACCGCATGGCAGCGGGCTGGCCCGCGAAAGTGCTGGCTCCGGTCTGCATTCGCGGACAAGCCCGCTCCCACAAGGAACCTGCCCGCAGCGGTTCAGGATGCACCATTCGCGGGCAGGCCCCTCCTGCAAAGCCTGCCTGAAGCGGTTCAGGGGGCTCCATGCGCGAGCAGGTCCGCCCACGTCATCCGTAGGCAGCTCTTGCGCAGACGCGGCTCAGCGCCGCCCGGCGAGCCTGTTCTTGAGCGCGTCCCAGTCGACCGCGTCGAGCGTGTTCTTCACCAGCAGTCCGAGCTCGGTGTCGCCTTCCATGCGCAGGCGGCGGCTGAAGAACAGTGTGTCGGGGTCCTCCTCGCGCAGCGCCAGCGCGATGAAGTCGCGGGTGGTGGCGGAGATGACGAGGTCGGGCTTCGTGCCCGTGGGCGGGCTGGCGCGGCGGAAGCCCGTCTCGGTGAGGCTGAAGTCGAGCGTCAGTCCGGCATCGAGCACGCGCATCTGCAGGTGGCGTCCGCTCAGCGGCTCGAGGGTGTCGCGCGGCAGGATGCGGCCCAGCGCGAGGTTGAGCGCGAGCGTCAGGGCATGGGTGGGCGGCTGCTGCGGCAGGCGGGCGACGAGCCTGGCCAGCGCCGCGGGCACGGTGAAGTCGGGAACGCGGAAGGCCTCCAGGCGTTCGCCGATGCGCTGGCGCAGGCTGCCGGGGAGCAGCGCGGCGGGCAGGGGCGGACGGGGGAGCGAGGGCAGGGCGGGCATGTTCGGTCTCCGAAAGCGGGGCAGGGAGGGCAGCGAGATCCCTTATGTGGGAGCAACTCTCTGCGGGAGCGGGCTTGCCGGCGAATGTCGCAAGATCAAGCGCCGCTTTCGCGGCCAAGGCCGCTCCCACGCGGCGGGGTGGCGCGATGCCGGTGTGGGAGCGGGCTTGCCCGCGAACTGGCGACGACCCCGCGCGCCATTCGCGGCCAGGTCCGCTCCCACGGTTCAGGCGGCGATGTACTGCTCGACGCCGGCACGACCGTGCCAGAAGCCGTTGCACGGCGCCTCGACCATCAGCGGGCGGCTGGCGGCGAGTGCGGCAGCCGGTGCCTGATGGCCGTCGAGCGCAGCGCGGAAGAGCTCGATGATGGCGCGGGTGTGCGCGCCCTGCGGGCTGATGCGCAGCACCTCCGCGCTCTTCTGTACCGCGGGCAGGTCGCCGAGCAGGTTGTGCACCCGCGCCGACTGGGTCTGCACGCCGTTCAGGGTCAGGAAGGGCTCGCCCTCGCGGGTGCGCAGCGTGATGCCGTCCATGATCGACAGGCAGCGGAACTCGCAGGTGTCCTTCTGCAGGTTGAAATGGCGGGCGGTGAAGCAGCGCGCCGAGTGCGCCAGCGGCAGGCGGCCGTAGGCGAAGACCTCGGTCTCGACCGGCGCCGGCAGCGCGGCGCGCACCTCGGCCAGTGCCGCGCCCGCGAGCTCGGGGGCGACCGCCCAGCGCGTGGCGCCAGCGTCGATCATCAGCTGCAGCGTGCTCGGGTTGAAGAGGTTCAGCGTCGGGCCGGCGACCCAGTTCCTGACGCCGGCCTCGGCGAGCAGGCGCACGGCACCCATGTCGTTGGCCTCGACGCGGAAGCCGGGCTCGCCCTCGGCGCTCTGGCGCACGATGCGGCGCATCACCTTGAGGTCGGATTCGGATTCGATCAGGCCCTGGGTGCTGATCACCACTTCCTTGCCGGCGGCGGCGAGCACCTCGCCGACCTCGAGCCAGTCCTCGAGGCGCAGTTCGTGGCGGCGCGAGCACACCGTCTCGCCGAGATAGACGGTGTCGAGCGGCGCGTCGGCCATGTCGGCGTAGAAGTCGAGCACGCTCTGGTGGGGCCAGTAGTAGAGCAGGGGGCCGAGGGCGATTTTCATGGGGGCGGTTCTCATCTCAATGGCATGTCGCCACGGTGCCGCTGCGCGCATCGGGGGCGCGTCGAGCGGGCGCGGCGATCGGGTTGTGCACGGCAGGCTGGGGCGTGATCGAGCAGTCGCTCACTTCCACGGCCGGTAGTAGGCGCCCAGCGTGTGGCTCTGGCCTTCGGAGACCTTGTTGAGCTCGGCCATCCACGCCGGCAGCACGGCAAAGCCTTCGGCGCCGCCGGCCTTGAGCTTGTCGAGCGCGGCGCGCCACACCTTGGTGACCTGGGCGACGTAGGCCGGGCTGCGCTGGCGGCCCTCGATCTTGATCGCGCGGATGCCGATGCGGGCGAGCTCGGGGAGCAGCTCGAGGGTGTTGAGGCTGGTGGGTTCCTCGAGCGCGTAGTAGGTCTCGTCGTTGACCTCGAAGCGGCCCTTGCACAGCGTCGGGTAGCCAGCGCGCTCGCCGTCGGCGAAGCGGTCGATGAGGATGCCGTTCAGCCGCGTCTCCATGCCGCGCGGGGTGTCTTCCCAGCGCACGTGCTTGCCTGGCGAGCAGGCGCCGTTGCAGTTGGGCGATGCGCCGGTGGCGTAGGCCGACAGTGCGCAGCGGCCTTCCACCATCACGCACAGGCCGCCGAAGCCGAAGACCTCGATCTCGACCGGGGTGTGGGCGATCACGCTCTCGACCTGTGCCATCGACAGCACGCGCGGCAGCACCGCGCGCTGGATGCCGAAACGCTCATGGTAGTAGTTGATCGCTTCGTAGCTGGTGGCGGAGCCCTGCACCGAAAGGTGCAGGCGCAGCTGCGGGTGCGTCTTCGCGGCGTAGGCCATGAGGCCGGGGTCGGCGAGGATCAGCGCGTCGACGCCGAACTCGGCGGCGCGGTCGATGGCCTGCGTCCAGCTCGACCAGTTGGCGGTCTGTGGGTAGGTGTTGAGCGCGAGCAGCACCTTCCTGCCGCGGGTGTGGGCGTAGGCGATGCCCTCGCGCATCTGCGGCGGATCGAAGTTGAGGCCGGTGAAGTTGCGCGCGTTGGTGGCGTCCTTGAAGCCGAGGTAGACGCAGTCGGCGCCGTGATCGACGGCGGTCTTGAGGGCCGGCAGGCTGCCGGCGGGGCAGACGAGCTCGATCGGGTGAGGCACGGTCATGGCGGACGGAATCCGGGGCAAAAAACGCCGCAACCATAAACGAGGCCGGCGGCGCCCGCGTTGATCGTCATCAAACGCAGGCGCCCACTTCAAGGTGCCGCTGGTTTTCGTGGGAGCGGGCTTGCCCGCGAACAGTGCGCTCGACGCCCTTATTCGCGGGCAAGCCCGCTCCCACAGAGCCCGGGGCCTCCCACAGGGCTCGGGGTCAGCGATGCGTGTGGTAGGTGCCCGCCGCGGCGTGGTGCCCGCCCATATGCGGGCGATGGTGCGGCTTCGGGCCGAGCAGGCCGCCGACCAGCATGCCGAGCGTGCTTGCCGCCAGGCCGTAGAGCTGGGGTTCGATGTCGCCTTCGGGGACGAAGAGCTCGAACAGGATCCAGGTGGAGAGGCCAAGGATGATCGCGAGCGCCGCGCCCAGGTTGTTGGCGCGCTTCCAGAACAGTCCGGCGGCGAGCGGTACGAAGGCACCGGCGAGCGTCACGCGGTAGGCGTTCTCGACCATGTGGTGGATGCTGGCCTCGGTGGTGGTGGCGTACCAGGTGACGAAGATCGTGAAGATCACCACGGTCACGCGCGTGCTGAGCAGGAAGGCGCGGTCGCTCATCCCGGGAATGAAGCCGCGCAGCACGTTCTCGGAGAAGGTCACCGAGGGCGCCAGCAGCGTGCCCGACGCGGTAGACATGATCACCGACAGCAGCGCGCCGAAGAAGATCACCTGGGCATAGAAGGGCATGTACTGCAGGATCAGGGTGGGCAGGATGAGCTGCGAGTCCTGCTCCATCAGGCGCGCGACCATGGCGGGGTCGATGATGTTGGCGGTGTAGGCGAGGAACAGCGGCACCGCGGCGAAGAAGAAGTAGCTCACGCCGCCGAGCGTGGTGCCCCACACCGCGACCGTCTCGTTCTTCGACGAATTGACGCGCTGGAACACGTCCTGCTGCGGGATCGAGCCGAGCGCCATGGTGGCGAAGGCGGCGAACCAGGCGACCATGTCCACCAGGTCGAGCGTGGGCAGGAACTCGAACTTGCCTTCCGCGGCGGCCTTGCTGATCACGTTCTCGAAGCCGCCCGCCATGTCGCCGGCGATCCAGCTCACCCAGACCAGGCCGATCACGATCACGATCATCTGCACGAAGGTGGTCATCGCCACCGACCACATGCCGCCGAACAGGGTGTAGACCAGCACCACGCCGGCGCCGATCAGCATGCCCTGGTTCATGCTCACCAGGTCGCCCGACAGCACGTTGAACACCAGGCCGAGCGCGGTCACCTGCGCCGCCACCCAGCCGAGGTAGGACAGCACGATGCAGATCGACAGCACCAGCTCGGTCGTGCGGTTGTAGCGCATGCGGAAGAAGTCGCCCAGCGTGAGCAGGTTCATGCGGTACAGCGGGCGGGCGAAGATGAGGCCGAAGAGGATCAGGCAGGCCGAGGCCCCGAGCGGGTCGGAGATCAGGCCGCGGAAGCCTTCCTCGATGAAGGTGGCGGAGATCCCGAGCACGGTCTCGGCGCCGAACCAGGTGGCGAACACCATGGCCAGCACGATGATCATCGGCAGGTTGCGGCCGGCGGTGATGTAGTCACGCGCGTTGTGCACCCGGGTGGCGGCATACAGGCCGATGCCGATGGAGACGACGAGATAGGCGACGACAAGCCAGAGCAGCATGATTAGGCCCTTCGTGATGGCGCATCCGCGCGCGGTGAGCGAAAAAAGAGGGCGCGAGTTTAACAACAGAAGGGCGTCGCCGGGGGCGCGAATCGCACGCCAAGGGCTTGATCGCTCGCGATTTATTGCATGTGCGCAACGGTCGCGGCGGCGTCGGCGGGCACGAGCGCGCGCAGCGTGTCGACGATGCGGCTCGCCGCCTCGTCGAGCGTGGCCTCGTCGATCACCAGCGGCGGCGCCAGGCGGATGACGTTGTCGTTGGTGTCGCGGGTGGCGATGCCGCGTGCCAGCAGGCGTTCGGCGACCTCGCCGGCGTCGGCCAGCGCGGGGTCGAGGGCCAGGCCGATGAGCAGGCCGCGGCCGCGCACCTCGCGCACGCAGGGCAGGGCGGCGGTGCGCAGGCGTGCGATCAGGCGCTCGCCGAGGCGCTCGGCGCGCTCCCAGGGGCGGGTCTCGGTGAGCAGCGCGAGCACCTCGGTGCCCACCGCGGCGGCGAGCGGGTTGCCACCGAAGGTCGAACCGTGGTCGCCGGGGCCGAACACGTCCATCACCCGGCGGTCGGCGAGGAAGGCCGACACCGGCAGCAGGCCGCCGCCGAGCGCCTTGCCCAGGATCAGCCCGTCCGGGCGCACGCCCTCATGGTCGCAGGCGAGCAGCCGGCCGCTGCGGCCGAGCCCGGTCTGCACCTCGTCGGCAATCAGCAGCACGTCGTGGCGGCGGCAGAGCTCGGCGCAGCGCGACAGGTAGCCGGGCGGCGGGACGACGATGCCGCCCTCGCCCTGGATCGGCTCGACCAGGAAGGCGGCGGTGTCGGGGGTGATCGCGGCCTCGAGGGCGTCGGCGTCACCGAAGGGCACGCGCTCGAGCCCGGGCGGGAAGGGGCCGAAGCCGTCGCGGTAGTGGTCGTTGGCCGACAGCCCGACGATCGCGATCGAGCGACCGTGGAAGTTGCCGTCGCAGGCGAGGATGCGCGCGCGCTCGGGGGCGATGCCCTTGACCTTGTAGCCCCACTTGCGCGCGGCCTTGAGCGCGGTCTCGACGGCCTCCAGTCCGGTGTTGACCGGCAGCGCGCGCTCGTAGCCGAAGGTGGCGCACAGGCGCTCGAGGAAGATCGGCAGGCGGTCGCTGGAGAAGGCGCGCGAGGTCAGCGCCAAGCGCTGCGCCTGCGTCACCAGCGCGTCGACCAGGCGCGGATGGCTGTGGCCGAAGCTCACCGCCGAGTAGGCGCTCATCATGTCGAGGTAGCGCCGGCCGTCGGTGTCCCACAGCCACACGCCCTCACCGCGCTGGAACACCGCAGGCAGCGGCGCGTAGTTCGCGGCGCCGAAGCGATGCTCCTTCGCGCGCAGCCAGGCGGTGCCGGGGCCGAGCGCGGCGCAGGCGAACTCGGCGATCCAGTCCGCGCTGCGCTGGTCGGGGTCGAGATCGGGGCGGTACTCGACGATCTCGAGCGCGATGAAGTCCGCGCAGGCGCGCAGGCTCAGCAGCGTGTCCGCCAGCACGCGCGGGTCGAGACCGCCGGGCTCCGGGCAGGTGACGGCCGGCAAGGCCTGGGGGTCGAGCGCGTCGAGGTCGAGGCTGAGGCCGAAACCGGCATCGGGGTCGGCGCGCGCGATCGTCATCGCGTCGCAGAACACCGCCGGCAGACCGCGTGCGCGCACCTCGTCCATCGTGAACACCCGCAGCCCGAGGCGTTCGACCAGGGCCTGCTCCTCGGGCTCCCAGGCGCGTGCGCCGATGATGCAGGTGCGCGCCGGATCGAGCTGAGGGCCGGGGATCCCGGTCAGTGCGGCGTGACCCAGGCCGAGCAGCGCTGCGAGCGGCATGCCGTGGATGTTGCCCGAATGGGTGGTGGCGTCGGTGTGGCTGTCGAGGTGGGCGTCTATCCAGATCAGCCCGGGCGCGCGCCCGCGTCGGCGGCCGATGCCGCGCCAGGTGCCGGCGGCGATCGCATGGTCGCCGCCGATGACGAGCGGGAAGCTGTCGCCTGGCAGCGCCGCGACCTGGTCGGCGAGCCGGTGGGCGAAGTCGGCGTTGGCGGTCATCCGCACGCGCATGTCGCCCGCGGGGGGCGCTGCGCCGGCCGTGCCCGCGGCGGGGCCGGTGGCGCGCTCGGCCGCGCTCGGCTGCAACGTTGCCGTCCATTCCACCGTCGGGCCGATCGCCGCCAGGCGGTGGACGAGGCCGCCGCGCTGCAGGGCGGCCGGCGCAGCGGCCGAACCCGCGTGCGGCGCGCCGAGTGCCGATGCGGCGCCGATGATCCGAATCTGTGTGTGGGGTGCCCGCAGGGCGCCGAGTGTCGTCGTCATCGCACACCTCCCGTCCGCGGCTCTCGTCGTGCCGCCGCTGGTGAAGGGTTCGACGGGGCGACGGTTGAATCGTTCAGACGTCGACGGCGGCGGCCGCCGCGGTGGCGCTGCCGGAGCGCGCCGGCCGGGCGAGGGTCAGCCGAGCAGGCGGTAGAGTTCCAGCCCGAGCAGCGTCATCGCCACCGCGCCGATCAGCAGCAGCAGGCGTCCCTGCGTGCGCTGGCTGGCGGCGAGCTCGTCAAGGCGCTGCTGCTGCGCGCTCTGGTGACGGGTGGACTCGGTCAGCGCGTGATGCACCAGGCGCGGCAGCTGCGGCAGCGTGCCGGCCCAGGCCGGGGCTTCTTCCTTGACGCCGCGCACCAGCGCGCGCACGCCCATGCGCTCGTCCATCCAGCGCTCGAGGAAGGGCTTGGCGGTCTTCCACAGGTCGAGCTCGGGGTCGAGCTGGCGGCCCAGGCCCTCGATGTTGAGCAGGGTCTTCTGCAGCAGCACGAGCTGGGGCTGCACTTCCATCTCGAAGCGGCGCGCGGTCTGGAACAGGCGCAGCAGGGTCTTGCCGAAGGAGATGTCCTTGAGCGGCTTGTCGAAGATCGGCTCGCACACGGTGCGGATGGCGGCCTCGAACTCGTCGACGCGCGTCTTCGCCGGCACCCAGCCGGCCTCGATGTGGGCGAGCGCCACGCGGCGGTAGTCGCGCTTGAAGAAGGCGAGGAAGTTCTGCGCGAGGTAGTTCTTGTCCACCTCGTTGAGCGTGCCCATGATGCCGAAGTCGAGCGCGATGTAGCGCCCGTCCTGGTGCACGAAGATGTTGCCCGGGTGCATGTCGGCGTGGAAGAAGCCGTCGCGGAACACCTGGGTGAAGAAGATCTCCACGCCGGCGCGCGACAGCGCCGAGAGGTCGGTGCCCTGAGCGAGCAGCGCCGGCGTCTGCGAGATCGGCACGCCGCGCATGCGCTCCATCACCATGACCTTGCTGCCGCACCAGTCCCAGTAAACCTCGGGCACGATCAAGAGCGACGAGTCCTTGAAATTGCGCCGCAGCTGCGAGCAGTTGGCGGCTTCGCGCATGAGGTCGAGCTCGTCGTGCAGGTACTTGCTGAACTCGGCCACCACCTCGCGCGGCTTGAGCCGCCGGCCTTCCGGCCAGATCTTCTCCAGCAGCACCGCGGCGACCTCGAGCAGCGCGAGGTCGTGCTCGATCACGCGCTCGATGCCCGGGCGCAGCACCTTGACGGCGACCTCGGTGCCATCGGGCAGGCGGGCGAAATGCACCTGCGCCACCGAGGCCGAAGCCACCGGGGTGCGCTCGAAATCGTCGAACACCGTGTCGATCGGCTTGCCGTAGAAGCCTTCCAGCACCGCCAGCGCCTGCTCGGTGGGGAAGGGCGGCACGCGGTCCTGGAGCAGGGCGAGCTCGTCGGCGAGGTCGGGCGGCAGCAGGTCGCGCCGGGTCGACAGCATCTGGCCGAACTTGACGAAGATCGGCCCGAGCGACTCGAGCGCCTGGCGCAGGCGCGCGCCGCGCGACTCGGAGAAGGTGCGCCAGAAGAAGACCTTGTGCCAGATGTGCGCCAGCCGGCCGCTGCTGTCGGCGTCGAGCACCATGCGGTCGAGGCCGAAGCGCAGGCTGACGGAGACGATCTTGGCGAGGCGGAAGAGGCGCACGGTGGACGGCCGGATGAAGCAAAGCGCGGACTTTAGCCCGAAAGCGGCGCCGATGGAACGCGCGCCCGTGCGGCTGGTGTCGATGGGGGAGCGGGCTTGCCCGCGAACGGGGCGTCTCATGCGCAGCATTCGCGGGCAAGCCCGCTCCCACGGGGCTGGCGCTCGCGGCGGGGCCAGGCTCCTTGCGCGCACGGGCTTGCCGCGAAAAGCGCGCTCACATCCTCGCCGGGGCGCGACCGTGCGTTCCGCTATAATCGCGCGTTTCGAATTCATTCCGAGTGCCATGAGCGCCGATCCCAAAGTCCTGTTGTCCGACCTGCTGAAGTCCGCCCTGAAGAGCGTGGCGCCTGACCTGGCCGACACTCCGATCCTGCTGGAGCGCCCGAAGCAGGCGAGCCACGGCGATTTCGCCACCAACCTCGCGCTGCAGCTGGCCAAGCCGCTCAAGCGCAACCCGCGCGACCTCGCCAACCTGCTGCTCGCCGAGCTGCCAGCCTCGAAGCTGGTCGCCAAGGCCGAAGTCGCCGGCGCGGGCTTCATCAACTTCACCCTCGCCGCCGACGCCAAGACCGCGGTGGTGGGCGAGGTGATGGCCAAGGGCGCGGACTTCGGCCGCGGCGCGGCCAAGGGTGTAAAGGTCCAGGTGGAGTTCGTGTCGGCCAACCCGACCGGCCCGCTGCACGTCGGCCACGGTCGCGGTGCGGCCTACGGCGCTTCGCTGGCGGACGTGCTCGCCTTCGCCGGCTACGATGTGACGCGCGAGTACTACGTCAATGACGCCGGACGCCAGATGGACATCCTGGCGCTGTCGACCTGGCTGCGCTACCTCGCGTTCTTCGGCATCGAGATCCCCTTCCCGCCCAACGCCTACCAGGGCGACTACGTGATCGACATGGGGCGCGGGATGCGCGACGCCCACCAGGACCGCTTCGCCCAGGTCACGGTCGAGCAGATCCTCGCCGGCACCCCCGGCCTGCCGCCTGCCGAGCGCAAGGACGACGAGGCCAAGCAGCAGCGCGAGCTGCACCTCGACGCGCTGATCGCCAACGCCAAGCGCCTGCTCGGCGAGGACTACCCGTGGGTGCATGGCTTCGCGCTCAACGAACAGCTCGGCGATGGCCGCGAGGATCTGCAGGAGTTCGGCGTGCGCTTCGACAAGTGGTTCTCGGAGCAGAGCCTGTTCGACACCGGCCTCGTCGAGCGTGCGGTGACCCAGCTCGAGAAGGCCGGCCACATCTACGTTCAGGACGGCGCGAAGTGGTTCCGCTCCACCGCCTTCGGCGACGAGAAGGACCGCGTCGTGCAGCGCGAGAACGGGCTGTACACCTACTTCGCCTCCGACATCGCCTACCACCTCAACAAGTACGAGCGCGGCTTCGACCGCATCATCGACATCTGGGGTGCCGACCACCACGGCTACATCCCGCGCGTGAAGGGCGCCATCGCCGCGCTCGGCCTGGCGCCGGAAAAGCTCGAGGTCGCGCTGGTGCAGTTCGCGGTGCTCTATCGCGATGGCCAGAAGACCTCGATGTCCACCCGCTCGGGCGAGTTCGTCACCCTGCGCGAGCTGCGCCGCGAGGTCGGCAACGACGCCTGCCGCTTCTTCTATGTGCTGCGCAAGTCCGACCAGCACCTCGACTTCGACCTCGACCTCGCCAAGAGCCAGAGCAACGAGAACCCGGTGTATTACGTGCAGTACGCCCATGCCCGCGTGTGTTCGGTGCTCAACCAGTGGGGCGGCGAGGCGGCCGAGCTGGCGGGGGCCGATCTCGGCCTGCTGCAGAACGAGCGCGAACTCGCGTTGTGCGCGCGCCTCGCCACCTTCCCCGAGCTGGTGCAGAACGCCGCCGCCGACTATGCGCCGCACCAGATCGCCTTCTACCTGAAGGACCTCGCCGCCGATTTCCACAGCTGGTACAACGCCGAGCGCATGCTGGTCGAGGACGAGGCGGTCAAGCTCGCCCGTCTCGCGCTCGCTGCGGCGGTGCGCCAGGTGCTGGTCACCGGCCTGAAGATGCTGGGCGTGTCCGCGCCCGAGTCGATGTGATGCAGGGAGTGCAATCGTGAGTCGAGACCGCAAGCCCGCCCGCAAGCCTGCGCGCGCGCCCGCGAAAAGCGCCGGCGGCACGCTCATCGGCATCTTCATCGGTCTCGTGTTCGGTGCGCTGATCGCGGCCGGTGCGGCGTGGTATTTCACCCGCGCCAACCCCTTCCAGCCGGCGCCGGTCGCGCCGCGCGTGCAGGCTCCGGCCGACCAGGGCCCCGCGGCCCTGCCGGGCAAGCCGGGCGATCGGCCGGTGGTCAAGCAGGACTTCGAGTTCTACAAGATTCTGCCGCAGGGCGACAACGTGCCCTCTCCGGCGGCGCAACAGGGCGCATCGGCGGCCCCGTCCGCGCAGGTTCCGCAGCAGCAGCCGCCCGCGCCAGTGGCCGAGGTGTCGCCGCAGCCGGTGCAGCGCGGCTCCGAGCGGCTCTACCTGCAGGTGGGCTCGTTCGAGAACCCGAGCGAGGCCGACAACTTGAAGGCGCGTCTGGCGCTCTCCGGCATCCAGGCGAGCGCGCAACGCACGCAGCTGCCGGACGGGCGGGTGGTGCACCGCGTGCGCGTGGGGCCCTTCGCCAAGCCCGAGGACATGAACCCGATGCGCTCGCGGCTGGCGGAGGCAGGCTTTGCCGCCTCGGTGAGCCGCAACCCCTGAGCCTGATGGCCCGTGCCGTTCTGGATGGGAACGCCGGCGCGCCGGCCGCGTCACAGCAAGCCCGTAACATCGCAACACCTAGCCAACGGAGTACTGCATGAACCGTCGTGATGCCCTCAAGCTGGCCGGCCTGGCCCTCGTCCTGCCGGCTTCCGGCGCCGCGTGGGCGAACAGCGGCACCTACCAGGTGCTCAACCCCGCGCACAAGGGCGACGATCCCTCGAAGATCGAGGTGATCGAGTTCTTCCACTATGGCTGCCCACATTGCCGCGACTTCGACCCGCTGGTCAGCGCATGGAAGAAGCTGCTGCCGGCCGACGTCGTTTTCCGCCCGGTGCCGGCGGTGTGGAACAACCCCCAGCTCGCCGGGCTGGCGCGCCTCTACTACGCGGCCGAGATCTCCGGCGAGCGCGACAAGCTGCAGTCGGCGATCTTCGCCGCCGTGCAGGACGAGAAGCGCCCGCTGTTCAACGAGGAGCAGGTGCGCGAGTGGGTGACCGGCAAGGTCGCCGATCCGGCCAAGTTCATCGAGACCTACAAATCCTTCGGCGTCGGCTCGCTGGTGCAGCGCGCCGACCAGCTCGCGCGCGCGATGAAGATCCAGGGCGTGCCCTCCGTGGTCGTCGATGGCAAGTACCTGACCTCGGCGTCGATGAGCGGCAGTCACGAGAACACCCTCAAGGTGGCCGAAGAGCTGATCGAGCGCGCGCGCAAGGAGCGCGCGGTCAAATGAGCCCGCAGGACGCCCGCCACGCAGCGTCGGAGGAGGCAGCGGCGGACAGCGCCGAGCGCCGGCGCATCCAGCGCTTCCTGGCGCTGCGTCGCGGCGAGCCCTGGTTCTGGGTCGTCATCGACGGCGAACGCATCCCGCTGCGCGACGTGTCGGTCGATGGATTCGCGATCACCGCCGAGGCTCCGCCGGCGGCGGGCGAGCCCTTCGACTTCGTGCTCCAGCGCGAGGGCGTGCCCGACCAGATCCGTGGCCGCGCGCAGTCGGTGAACTTCATCGCGGCGTCCGCGCAGGCGGGTTGCCGCTTCCTGACGCTCGAGGGTGATGGTGCCGAGCGCCTGCGCGACTGGCTGATTGCGCTCGTGATCATGAACGCCAGCGTGCGCATCAGCGAGAAGGACGCGGCGGCGATCGTCGCCGGTCCCTCGCTGATCTGATCGTCCATCCCGGCGCAGGGGCGCAGCCCGCCCCCGCGCCGGCGTGCCGCGCGGCCCGGATCAGCTCCGGACGCGCTCCGCTTCCCTGCGCCGCTGCCGCGGCTTCTGCATTGCCCACACCAGCGCCAGCAGGGCGAAGGCGGGGAGATACATCCACTCCTTGTCGGGACGCTCGCCCGAGGGCAGCTCGATATTGACGATGTTGAAGCCCTGCTCGAGGCCGAGCTTTTCCGCCGGGCTGCCGAAGCGCACCGCCGCCACCTGCACCTGGTCGCCGAGCGCCATCACGGTGAGGCCCATCGCGCCCAGGCGTTCGCGCGCGCTCGCGGCCTTCTCGCCCAAGGGCAGCAGCACGCCCTTGGCGATGTCCTCGCCTTCCAGGCTCATGCCCTCCACCCACACGCGCAGGTTGCCGTTGCGCGGTGCCTCCTCGACCAGGCGGGTGAGCTCGGTCGGCGGCACCTCCTCGAAGGGCGGGTAGAGCATGTCCATCCAGAAGCCCGGTCGGAACAGCGTGAAGGTCACCAGCAGCAGGATCAGGGTCTCGTGGATGCGGTTCTTCGCAATGAAGAAGCCCTGCGTGGCGGCGGCGAACATCATGCTTGCCACCGTCGCGCTGACGATGGTCATCACCAGGTGGAAGGTGTCGCTGATGCCGATCAGCAGGATCTGCGTGTTGAAAATGAACATGAAGGGCAGGATCGCCGTCCGCGCGCTGTAGCCGAAGGCGGTGAGGCCGGTGCGCATCGGCTCGCTCTTGGCGATGCCCGCCGCCGCATACGAGGCCAGGCCGACCGGCGGCGTCACGTCGGCCATCAGGCCGAAATAGAACACGAACAGGTGCACCGCGATCAGCGGCACCAGCAGGCCGGACTGCGCGCCCAGTTCGACGATCACCGGCGCCATCAGCGTCGACACCACGATGTAGTTCGCGGTGGTCGGCAGACCCATGCCCAGGATCAGGCAGATCACCGCGACCAGGATCAGCATGATCATCAGGTTGCCGCCCGAGAGTAGCTCGACCAGCTCGGTCATCGCCAGGCCGATGCCGGTCAGCGTCACGGTGCCGACGATCACGCCCGCGGTCGCGGTCGCGATCGCGATGCCGATCATGTTGCGTGCACCGGTGATCAGGCCGGTGAAGAGGTCGGAGAAGCCTTGCCGGGCCGCCTCGCCCAGGTTGCCCGTGCGGCGGAAGAGGGCGAACAGCGGACGCTGGGTGACGAGGATGAACATCAGGAAGAGGGTTGCCCAGAATGCCGACAGCGCCGGCGAGAGCTGCTCGACCATCAGGTTCCAGATCAGCGCCGCCACCGGCAGCAGGAAGTGCAGGCCGGACTTGAGCGTGGGGCCGATCTCGGGCAGGTATTCCATCTTCTCGTCGGGCTTCTCCATGTGCAGCTCGGGGTACTGCGCCGCGAAACGGACGAGCGCGACATAGGCGCCGAGCATGAGCAGGCCGACGACGATGAAGGCGCCCTCGCCGAAGGCGGTCTTCATCCAGCCGAAGCCCCAGTAGATGATCGCCGACAGGATCACCAGCCCGGACACCGTCATCAGCGTGGTGATCAGCGTGCGCTGCCAGGGCAGCGGCTCGCGCCGCGGCAGGCCCTGAAGGTCCATCTTCAGCGCCTCGAGGTGCACGATGTAGTAGAGCGCGATGTAGGAGATCAGCGCCGGCAGGATGGCGTGCTTCATCACCTGCACGTAGCTGATGCCGACGTACTCGACCATCAGGAAGGCCGCGGCGCCCATCACCGGCGGCATGAGCTGGCCGTTGACCGACGACGCCACCTCGACCGAGGCCGCCTTGTCGGCGCGGTAGCCGACACTCTTCATGAGCGGGATGGTGAAGGTGCCGGTGGTGACCACGTTGGCGATCGACGAGCCCGAGATGAGACCGGTGCTGGCCGAGGCCACCACCGCCGCCTTCGCCGGGCCGCCGCGCATGTGGCCGAGCAGCGCGATCGCCGACTTGATGAAGTAGGCGCCGGCGCCGGCGGTCTCGAGCAGCGCGCCGAACAGCACGAAGAGGAAGATGAAGCTGGTCGACACCCCGACCGCCACGCCGAACACGCCCTCGGTGGTCAGCCACATGTGGCTCATGCCCTTTGACAAGGACGCGCCGCGGTGGGCAATCACGTCGGGCATGTAGGGGCCGAAGAAGATGTAGACGAGGAACACCGCGGCCAGGATCACCATCGGCAGGCCGAGCGCGCGGCGCGCCGCCTCGAGCAGCAGGATCATGCCGATCACCGCCGCCACCAGGTCCATGTCGGTCGGCGTGCCGGGACGTTCGGCAAGCTCCTTGTAGAACAGGAACAGATAGGCCGCACAGAAGGCGCCCACGGCGGCGAACACCCAGTCCTGGATCGGCACGTAGTCGCGTGGCGAGCGCTTGAGCGCCGGGTACGCGGCAAAGGCGAGGAAGATCGCGAAGCCCAGATGGATGGCGCGCGACTCGGTGTCGTTGAACACGAACACGCCCAGCGAGAAGGGCAGGGGCGAGGCGATCCAGAGCTGGAACAGCGACCACGCCAGCGCCACCACGAGCAGCAGCTGCGCGGTCAGTCCGGTGGGCTTGCGGCCGCCGGTGTCGGCCTCGGCGACGATCTTCTTGAGCTCTTCGTCGGACAGCTCGAAGCTGGCCTTGTCCTTGTTTTCGTCCGGGCGGGTCATGAGCAGCCCCTCTCAGGTTCGTGACGGAGACAAAAAACGGCGGGGACCAGGGGTCGCCGCCGTCTGTGCAGCAGTAACCGGCGTCCGCGGACAGACGCCGGGCGGCGGGATTACATCCAGCCCTTTTCCTTGTAGTACTTGACCGCGCCCTCATGCAGCGGCGCCGACAGGCCGTCCTTGATCATGTGCTTGGGATCGAGGTTGGCGAAGGCCGGGTGCAGCTTCTTGAAGTCCTCGAAGTTCTCGAACACCGCCTTCACCAGCGTATAGACGGTGTCGGCCGGCACCTTGGAGGAGGTCACGAAGCTCGCCACCACGCCGAAGGTGTCGGTCGCGTCCGGGTTGTTGGCGTAAAGGCCGCCCGGGATCTGCACCTTGGCGAAGTAGGGGTGCTCGGCGACCAGCTTGTCGACCGCCGCGCCGGTGATCGGCACCAGCTTGGCGCCGCAGGTCGTGGTCGGGTCCTGGATGTTGGCAGCCGGGTGGCCGACGACGTAGGCGAAGCCGTCGATCTTGTTGTCGCACAGCGCGGCGCTGTGCTCGTCGGGCTTGAGCTCGGACACCAGCGAGAAGTCGCTCTCCGCCATGCCCATCGCCGGCAGCAGCATCGCCATCGTCGCGCGCTGGCCCGAACCCGGGTTGCCGACGTTGAAGCGCTTGCCCTTGAAGTCCTCCATCTTGGTGATGTTGGCTTCCTTGCGCGACAGCACGGTCAGCGGCTCGGGATGCAGCGCGAACACCGCGCGCAGGTCGGTCACCGGTCCGCCGTCCTTGAACTGGGCCTCGCCCTTGATCGCGTTGTACTGGACATCGGACTGCGCCACGCCGAAGTCGAGCTCGCCCGCCTTGATCGTGTTCACGTTGTACACCGAGCCGCCGGTGCTCTCGACCGAGCAGCGCAGGCCATGCTGGGCGCGGTCCTTGTTGATCAGGCGGCAGATCGCGCCGCCGGCCGCGTAGTAGACGCCGGTCACGCCGCCGGTGCCGATGGTGACGAACTTCTGCTGGGCCTGCGCGGGCGCAGCGCCCAGGGTGCCGACGAGTGCGAATGCAGCGGCCAGAGCGGTCAGTTTCTTCATGGAGTTCTCCTGTGAGTGAATCGACACGAGTGAGGGTGGCGTGAATGCTCGCGCAGTGCGCGTTGCAGCACGAAGGGGGCGATGACCATCCCTGCGCGGACCTCGTTCAAACCAGTGGCAGAGCTTTGCACAAAATTCGGCATGGCGGCACCCGGGATTTCCCCGAGGGCGCGCCACTGCGTGCTTGTGCTGGGTGGGGCAGGCGAGCCGCGAGTGCGGTGCAGGGGCGCGCTACAATCGCAAGCTTCCTCACCGACCTCAAGCATATGGAATCGCACGAACCGCAGGGTGCAGCCGACCCGCTGGTCGATGCCGCAGGACAGCGGCACCGGCGCGCAGGCAATGAGGCGCGCATCGTCTCGCTGGTGCCGTCCCTCACCGAACTCCTCTTCGACCTCGGCTTGGGTGAGCACGTGGTCGGGCGCACCGGCTTTTGCGTGCATCCGCGCGAAGCCCTGCGCACCGTGCCCAAGGTCGGCGGCACCAAGGACGTGAAGCTCGAGCGGGTGCGCGAGCTCGCGCCCACCCACGTGCTGGTCAACATGGACGAGAACCGGCGCGAGACGGTGGATGAACTCGCCGCCTTCGTGCCGCACATCGTCGTCACCCACCCCAACACGCCGCAGGACAACCTCGGCCTGTTCGCGCTGCTCGGCGGCATCTTCGGCGCCGAGGCTGCCGCGGCCCGGCTGGCCGAAGACCTGCGCGCAGCCCTCGCCGAGGCCGCCACGCTGCGCAAGACGCTGCCCGACGAGCGCGTGCTCTACCTCATCTGGCGCGAGCCGTGGATGACCATCGCCCGCGACACCTACATCGCCGCCACGCTCGCCGCCGTCGGCTGGCACACCCTGCCTGCGGTGGAGGGCGGCGAGACCGGCGCGGCGCGCTATCCCGCATTCGACTGGGATGCGCCGTGGATCGGAAGCGTCGAGCGCGTGCTGCTGTCGACCGAACCCTACCGCTTCCGCGCGTCCCATGTGGACGAGGTCGAGGGCCTCGCCGCGCGTCCGGCGCTGCTGGTCGATGGCGAGATGGTGTCGTGGTACGGCAGCCGGGCGGCGATGGGGCTGCGCTGGCTGTGCGCGTTGCGGCGCAGCCTCTGACTCACTGGCGGTGAGCCGCCTTCCACGCTTCGAACTCGGACGGACGCAGGCCGTAGCGTGCCAGCACGCCTTCGTGTAGCCGCCGCAGCTCTTCGATGATCAGTGCCTGAACCTCGGGCTGCGCGTGCGCCGGAACCTGCCGCGCCACGGCTTGCCGGATGGTGTCGAGCGGGTCAAGTTCCGGATGCGTGACGACCTCACGCAGGGTCACCTTGATGACGTCGCGCCACGCCAGGCGCAGGGGGTCGGGCTCTGCCAGGTCCTGCTTGATGGCCAGGTATTCCTGCGTCGAGCGCTCATAGGCCCACACGTAAAGATCGCGCAGCAGCTCGACGCGCGTCATTTCATACACGCCAAGCGTTGCGCGGCTGTACGCCTGCTCCGGCACGTCCAGAAAGGTCAGCGGACACAGGTTGGCGCGGAACAGCGGCAGGTTCGCTGCGAGCCGGGAGCTGCGCTTGTTGATGTCGGCAAAGGGCTGCAGATACGGCAGGTGCACCATCATGAAGAAGGACTGCTCGAAGGGGTCGATGATGCTGTTGGCCTTGGCGAGCAGCGTGTCCAGCGCGTCCTCGATCTGCTTCGGCGTCGTCAGCGGCCGGTACACGCTCTGGCCGATATCCACCGCGTGCTGACGAATCCGACCTTCATCGGCAGGGTTGGGCAGCAGGTTCTCGGCCAGCACGCCATGCAGGTTCATCAGCAGGTAGCGGTTGAATTCGGCGCTGTCGACGTTCTCGACCAGCAGCTCGATCGCCGCCTTGTGGTTCAGGATCATCTGCGTTTCGATCGCCGCCTTGCCGCGTGCGGCCTTGCCGTGCTCGATGAGCTCGCGCGTGTCGAGGCGCGAGTAGGTGTTGCCTTCGAGGCGGCTCGACGCCCAGGACAGATCGATCAGCAGCCGGTTGAGGATGCCGCGGCTGTAGGTGCCTGCAGGCGCATCGAGCGCTGCAGTCCGCCCCATGCTGTGCAACTGGCGACGCAGCGACTCGGGCAGATACCAGGTCTCGTTCGGGCGGTAGGCGTCCAGGAAGTCTCGCTGATAGCCCACGGGCCTGCGCGCCTCCGGGGGCTGGTTGATGTAGTCGAGGATGTCCTGGCTGTCCGCCGACAGCGGGATGAAGCGCGGAAAAGTGTCGGCTCCGACTGCGCCGCCGGGCTGGTCGCCTGTGCGCCCGTGGTAGCGGTCGCCCACGAAATAGCGGCGGGCCCTGCCTTCGCCTTGAGCGCTGACCTTGCCCTCGTCGATCAGCTTCGCGGTCAGGCGCTGTGCCGTGCGTCGCGCAATGTCGGGGTGTCGCGTGAGCAGTTCTGCCAGTGTCAGTCCTTCGTCGGAAGACTGGATGCTGTTCAGCAGGGTCGAGGTGGAGGACGTCATGATGCTGGCGCGGTTCGAAATCATTGTGGCGCAATTCTGGCGCAGTTCTGAAAATTGCGCCAATCCTGATGCGCGATTTGGCGCAGTTCAAGCCGTCCCGTCGATGCCCGGCACGCCTCCCGGCCCGGCCGGCAGGATGCGCCGATGACGCTGTTCTGGCGCACCGCCTGAAACCCGCGCCATGCCGTCGTTTGCGCGTAAATCACTGTTGCAACGAGAAAAAGATCACGAAACCCCTAAAGGTTTACGGGGGCCGGCCGTTGACCCCACCAAGCGGCTATGGAATCGTAACAGCCATTAACAGCCGCCAAATTTGCTGCACTGAACAAGTACCATCCGCGCCGGATTTGAATCACCGCCGCGGCCTGAAAAAGGCAAACCCGTCGAAAGTCGGGGACGCAAAATCACCGGTCTACAAGGCTAGCGCCTCATGACAGCGGGATTGCCAGGAAAGTGACGCTGCCCTGTCAGGGACAAGCGCTGCTGTGTCTCCACGCGATCTCGAGGTCGAGCCCAAGGGCCGGGAACCGGAAAACGCATGGAGTCACAGATGAACACGTCCGCTTCCCTTCGCAAGCCTGTACTTGCTTCCCTGGTTGTCGCCCTCGGTGCGGCCTTCATTCCTGCTCAAGCCGTTGCTGCTGAAGAAGCGCAATGGGTCCCTGGTCGCCTGCTGGTGCAACCGCGTGCGGGCCTGTCGGAAGCGGAGTTCGACAAGATCATCAAGCCGCACGGCGGCAAGCAGGTCGGGAAGATCGAAGGGATCAACGTGCGTGTGATCCAACTCCCGCCGCAGGCCTCGGAGAAGGCGGTGGAGGCGCTGCTGAAGAACAACAAGCATCTGAAGTTTGCCGAACGGGACAGGATCGTGCCGCAGGACACGACCAACGACCCGTACTTTGGCAACGCGTGGCATCTTCCGAAGATTGGAGCGCCGACAGCCTGGGCTACGGGTACCGGTGCCGGTGTCACGATTGCGATCCTCGATTCGGGGATTGACAGCAAGCATCCCGACTTGGCCGGGAAGGTCCTTCCGGGCTGGAATTTCTACGATGGGAACTCGGATCTGACCGACGTGACCGGTCACGGCACACAGGTCGCCGGTACGGCGGCTGCGGCGAGCAATAACGCAACCGGTGTCGCTTCGATTGCCGGGGGGGCAATGATTCTTCCCGGTCGCATTGCGAGCACGACCGGTAGCGCATCGTTCAGCACGATGGCGAAAGGGGTGACTTGGGCGGCCGACCAGGGGGCACGCTTGGCGAACATCAGTTACGGCGGTGCGCGGAGTTCGTCGACGGTGCAAAGCGCCGGGCAGTATCTCAAGAGCAAGGGTGGGCTGCTGGTGGTGTCGGGCGGTAACAGCGGCGCGGAGGAAATCATTGCGGCCAGCGATGCGCTGATTGCGGTTTCTGGTACGACGAGCACCGATGCGAAGGCGAGCTGGTCCAGCTTCGGCAGCTACATTGATGTGGCGGCACCGGGTGCGGGGATCTGGACGACGAACAGGGGGGGCGGCTACGGGTCCATTTCCGGAACTTCCATCGCCAGTCCTGCGACCGCGGGTGTTCTGGCGCTGATGATGGAAGCGAACCCGAAGCTGGGGCCCGATGATCTGACGAAGCTGCTGTTCTCGACCGCGGTCGATCTGGGAACGGCTGGGTACGACAAGTACTTTGGTCACGGACGGGTCAACGCGGCCGCTGCAGTACAAGCGGCCGCAACGGCCACCGTCTCTGATACGAGTGCGCCCACGGTCAGCGTGAGCGGGCTGGCTGCCGGGGCGACGGTATCGGGTCTAGTGGCCGTCGGCGTCAGCGCCACCGACAACGTCGGCGTGAGTCGAGTCGAGCTCCTGGTCAACGGCAGCCTGCTCGCGACCGATATTTCCTCGCCCTACGGATTCAGTTGGGACTCCACCAAGACGCCGGACGGAACTGCAACGCTCACGGCGCGCGCCTACGACGCGGCTGGAAACTTCACGGCGAAGTCGCTGAGCGTCACAGTCGCCAACAGCAGTGCCAAGACTACGGCTGCGGATACGGTTGCACCAGTGGCCGCGATTACCAATCCGGTCGGCGGAGGTCGGGTAAATGGCACGGTGAGCGTGAATGGGTCTGCCAGTGATGATGTCCGTGTAACTCAGATGCGCCTGTACATCGATGCCAAATTGGTGAGCACGGTCACTGGGAATAGCCTCAGCTACCGCTGGAACACCAAGAAGGTTGCGGCGGGAACGCATACGATTACGCTCGATGCGTTCGATGCGGCAGGGAATCGAGGTACGCGCAGCATCACGGTCACACGGTAAATTAGGCGGTCATCCTGCACCATGCGGCAAGGGCTTCCATCTTCAGTTGGGCAAAGGTCTCTATCGCAACTCAGGGCTGTGCACTAGCAAGTCTCCAATGCGGTAGAACAGTCGTCCGCAGAAAACGCTGAGATCCTGAATGGCGAAGGCATCGGTCAGATCGTGCTGGCTTGATGTCTTCCAATAAGCAGTATTCGCGTCGACGCCCGTCACCAAGGTGCGAGTCGCCGCGGCCTGAAAAAGGCAAACCCGTCGAAAGACGGGGACGCAAAATCACCGGTCTACAAGGCTAGCGCCTCATGACAGCGGGATTGCCAGGAAAGTGACGCTGCCCTGTCAGGGACAAGCGCTGCTGTGTCTCCACGCGATCTCGAGGTCGAGCCCAAGGGCCGGGAACCGGAAAACGCATGGAGTCACAGATGAACACGTCCGCTTCCCTTCGCAAGCCTGTACTTGCTTCCCTGGTTGTCGCCCTCGGTGCGGCCCTCGTTCCTGCTCAAGCCGTTGCCGCTGAAGAAGCGCAATGGGTCCCCGGCCGCTTGCTGGTGCAACCGCGTGCGGGCCTGTCGGAAGCGGAGTTCGACAAGATCATCAAGCCGCACGGCGGCAAACAGGTCGGGAAGATCGAAGGGATCAACGTGCGTGTGATCCAACTCCCGCCGCAGGCCTCGGAGAAGGCGGTGGAGGCGCTGCTGAAGAACAACAAGCATCTGAAGTTTGCCGAGCGGGACATGATCGTGCCGCAGGACACGACGAACGACCCGTACTTTGGCAACGCGTGGCATCTTCCGAAGATTGGAGCGCCGACAGCCTGGGCTACGGGAACCGGTGCCGGTGTCACGATTGCGATCCTCGATTCGGGGATTGACAGCAAGCATCCCGACTTGGCCGGGAAGGTCCTTCCGGGCTGGAATTTCTATGATGGGAACTCGGATCTGACCGACGTGACCGGCCACGGCACGCAGGTAGCGGGTACGGCGGCCGCGGCAAGCAATAACGCAACCGGTGTCGCGTCGATTGCCGGGGGGGCGATGATTCTTCCCGGTCGCATTGCGAGCACGACCGGTAGCGCATCGTTCAGCACGATGGCGAAAGGGGTGACCTGGGCAGCCGATCAGGGCGCGCGCCTGGCGAACATTAGCTACGGCGGTGCGCGGAGTTCGTCGACGGTGCAAAGCGCCGGGCAGTATCTCAAGAGCAAGGGTGGGCTGCTGGTGGTGTCGGGCGGTAACAGCGGCGCGGAGGAAATCATTGCGGCCAGCGATGCGCTGATTGCGGTTTCTGGTACGACGAGCACCGATGCGAAGGCGAGCTGGTCCAGCTTCGGCAGCTACATTGATGTGGCGGCACCGGGTGCGGGGATCTGGACGACGAACAGGGGGGGCGGCTACGGGTCCATTTCCGGAACTTCCATCGCCAGTCCTGCGACCGCGGGTGTTCTGGCGCTGATGATGGAAGCGAACCCGAAGCTGGGGCCCGATGATCTGACGAAGCTGCTGTTCTCGACCGCGGTCGATCTGGGAACGGCTGGGTACGACAAGTACTTTGGTCACGGACGGGTCAACGCGGCCGCTGCAGTACAAGCGGCCGCAACGGCCACCGTCTCTGATACGAGTGCGCCCACGGTCAGCGTGAGCGGGCTGGCTGCCGGGGCGACGGTATCGGGTCTAGTGGCCGTCGGCGTCAGCGCCACCGACAACGTCGGCGTGAGTCGAGTCGAGCTCCTGGTCAACGGCAGCCTGCTCGCGACCGATATTTCCTCGCCCTACGGATTCAGTTGGGACTCCACCAAGACGCCGGACGGAACTGCAACGCTCACGGCGCGCGCCTACGACGCGGCTGGCAATTTCACGACCAAGTCGCTGAGCGTCACTGTGGCGAACACGGCTGACACGCTTCCCCCGTCCGTGACGATTGCAAACCCCGTTGACGGCACCTCGCTGTCCGGGCTGACAAGCGTGTCTGTAAAAGTCGATGCGATCGACAACATTTCCGTCAAGACGCTTTCACTCTATATCGACGGGAAACTGGTCAGCACGGCAACAGGCGGTGTTCTGAGCTACAGCTGGAATATCCGCAAGCTTGCGGCGGGTACCCACGAAATCCGTGCCGAAGCCCTTGATTCCGCAGGGCTGAAGGGTACGAAGATGGTCTCGGTGGCGCGATGAGATAAGCGTAACTTCTTGGTCGCGTCAGCGTGCGTTGATACGGATTTGTTGCTCGTATTGCGTTCCGCTTAGTCCCTGCTCGGCTGGTGGCAAGGCTTTGCAGCGCACTTCGATGTGATTGATGGTTCGACAAAAGAAACAAGCCCCATCTCGGGGGCTTGTTTGAACCTCGAATCAGATTTGGACTCGTCTGACGAAAGCCTTCAGGCGGCGTTCCACTTGCGGCGCGAGGCCCACAGTCCAAGAAGACCGCCGCCAATGAGCAGCAGGCTACCCGGTTCCGGAACGGTCTCATCGTCACCGTCGCCATCACCGCCGCTTTCTGCGTCGTGGGAGAAGGGCGCGGACCAGGCCACATCAACGTCGTCCACTATTTTGCATTGTCCTTTATCATCCTCAGTGCAGATCTTTCTGTTGTAGAGATCGAAGTGCAGAGCCAAGGTTTCATCAAGTCCCGAAATGTCGATCTCGAACGCCCGGTAGAGCATGTTCTTGGCCGCTGGAGAAATTGGCCCCTGACCAGTGTCATCGACATCGGCCGTGTCGTACTCGCCGGAGGTTGCTGCGCCCGTGAAGTTAAAGGCGTACTCAAAAAAGTATGTGTCAAAGATGTCGTGATCGGGTAAATCACCCGGATCAGCGAGTTGCGTCGCTGCTGATTCGAGAGGCGGCACGCCAAACACCATATCGTCGGTCACATCAACAGTGACTGCAGCGCCACCGTTATATTTGAAGGTGAAGAAACCAAAGTCGCCGCCGATCGTGGTTTTCGGGGTAATGGCCATGGAGAGGGCGTATGTGTCCCCTGCGGCATTCTGGGTACTTTCTTGCAGATATGTGTAGAGAGTGAATGGATTGGTGGTCGCTACAACCGTCTCGGTCGTAGTGTTGTACTCACCGTTAAAAATATCTAGCTGCAGCTGCGGGACGGCGTGCGCTGCAGTTGAGAAGGCAAGGCTGACCGCTGCAGCGAGTGTCAAATACGAAGTTTTCATGATGGCGTCTCCCGCGAGAGTGTAGTGGCCTGGTCGAAACGGGCCAAGCTTGATTTCAACCAAGCACTTCCCGTGCCATTTCTTTAAGTAACTGATTTATCGTTAGTAAATTTTGTGACTTCGCTCGTTTCTTAATTGAGTGTAAAGAAATCCGACATTGGGTTGGAGCCGGGTCATTCGCGTGCAGTAAGCTCGGCTCGCGGCATCGACGTGTGCGC
This sequence comes from Thauera sp. JM12B12, assembly GCF_039614725.1. Taxonomy (NCBI): domain Bacteria; kingdom Pseudomonadati; phylum Pseudomonadota; class Betaproteobacteria; order Rhodocyclales; family Zoogloeaceae; genus Thauera; species Thauera sp. JM12B12. The sequence goes on from NZ_CP154859.1 coordinate 676,775, forward strand.
AGTGCCGAGAACAAGCGCGCCGGAAAGTCATGCAGCTTGCTGAACGCTAGCCTCGAGATAGGGGGGGAGGTCTGACCGTCGAGATGGGGAGGGTGGCTGCACCCTGCATTCCGGTCAGCTTGGGCGCAGGCGCTACGACCGGCTCCATGGCGGTGGTGACACGAAACGCTCGGGTGTCAGGATCATGAAGCGGTCTCGTATCGCGCGGTGACGTGCCAGTTTCAGCAGGGCCTTGTCGCGTGTTAGCAGATGGGTGGCTTGGTCCAAAAGTGCGATCTCGAGAAACTTCTGGTCATCTGCGTCCTGACAACGAGGTAGCGAGATGAGCTTTTCTGACGCGATCCACTCAAGACGGTCGTCCGGTCGGGGCAGTAGGGACTCGAAGTGTGCATGTATGTGTTGTTGCGACGCTTCATTCAGAGCGAATTGCCGGTAGGCAAGCACGCTTCGCAGCTCATCCAGGGCGTCGGGGCGGCTGCAAAGCCGGCAGTTTCCCGCCTCGATCCACTCCCGCAACGCCTCCAGCTTCGGATCGCGAAACATCCACAGCGCCAGCACCGTATTGGTGTCGAGCACGAGGCGAGGGCGGTCGTCCCTTGAGTCATCCCCGTTCTGGGGCGTAAGAATTTCCGACACTATCCCACCGTTCAATCCATTGAGTACCCCGTTAACGCAAAAAACGGGGAGGGTCACCCCTCCCCGCTCCTACCCATCAACGCTTAAGCCGCAGCCTTGACGTCAACACGCGCCTTGACGAAGCTGCCCGGCGCGTCTTCCAGCGCCTTCAGCTTGCCCTTGGCGGGGTCGCGCGGGTCGACCTGCGCGGCGTCGTGCCCGGTGACCCAGGCCTGCCAGTCGGTCCACCACGAGCCCGGGTTCTGCTGGGCGCCCTCGAGCCAGGCTTCGCCGGTTTCGGGCAGCTTGGCGGCCGGGTTGACCCAGTAGCCGTACTTGTTGGCCGCCGGCGGGTTGACGATGCCGGCGATGTGGCCGGAACCACCCAGCACGAAGCGCACCGGGGCGGTGAAGCGGCGGGCGCCCATGTAGGTGCTCTTCCACGGCGCGATGTGGTCTTCGATGGCCGAGATGAAGTAGCACGGCACCTTGATCTTGGTGAGGTCGATCGGGGTGCCGTCGATCTCGATGCCGCCCGGCTCGACCAGGCGGTTTTCCATGTACATGCTGCGCAGGTAGAAGCTGTGCATCGCGGCCGGCATGCGGGTGGAGTCCGAGTTCCAGTACAGCAGGTCGAACGGGAACGGGTCCTTGCCCATCAGGTAGTTGCTGACCACGAACGACCAGATCAGGTCGTTCGAGCGCAGCATGCTGAAGGTGCCGGCCATTTCCGAGCCTTCCAGGTAACCGCGCTCGAACATCTTCTTCTCGAGGCTGGAGACCTGGCCTTCGTCGATGAACACGCCGAGCTCGCCGGGTTCGGTGAAGTCGGTCATGGTGGTGAAGAAGGTGGCCGAGGCGATGCGCTTCTGGCGCTTGGCGGCGAGGTAGGCGAGCGTGGTGGCGAGCAGCGTGCCGCCCAGGCAGTAGCCGGCGGCGTTGACTTCCTTCTCGCCGGTCTGCTGTTCGATGGCGTCGAGCGCGGCGATCACGCCTTCCTTGACGTAGGCGTCGAAGCTCTTGGCAGCCAGGTGCTCGTCCGGGTTGACCCAGGAGATCACGAACACGGTGTGGCCCTGGTCCACGCACCACTTGATGTACGAGTTCTTCTCGCGCAGGTCGAGGATGTAGAACTTGTTGATCCAGGGCGGCACGATCAGCAGCGGCTTCTTCAGCACCTTGTCGGTGCTGGGGGTGTATTGCAGAAGCTGCATCATCTCGGTCTGGAACACGACCTTGCCCGGCGTGGTGGCGACGTTCTTGCCCAGCTCGAAGGCCGTGGTGTCGGTCATCTTGACGCGCAGGTTGCCGCCGCCTTCCTCGACGTCGCGCAGCAGGTTGTTGAGGCCCTTGAGCAGGTTCTGGCCGTGGCTCTTGACCGTCTCGCGGAAGACTTCGGGGTTGGTGATCGCGAAGTTGGACGGCGACAGGGCGTCGATGTACTGGCGGGTGTAGAAGGTGACCTTCTTCTGCGTCTGCTCGTCGAGACCGTCGACGCCGCTGACGGTGTCATGGATGTGACGGGCGGCGATGAGGTAGGACTGCTTGATGAAGTCGAACAGGAAGTGCTCTTCCCATTCCTCGTCCTTGAAGCGCTTGTCGGTCTTCTCGGGAGCGGCGACCGGGGCGGCGCTGAGGCCGGCGACGCGCATCATCGAGTGCTGCCACAGCGAGAAGTAGTCCCACACCAGGTTCATCTGCGCCTGGGCGAGCTTGTACGGGTTGGCCAGCAGCTTGGCCATCATGTCCATGAAAGCCTGGGCGATGCCGAGCTCGTCGGCGGGGGTGGAAACGCCCTTCTTGAGCTGGCGATGGACGTGGTCGCTGATCAGGTGCGAGGCGCGGCGGGCGACTTCGGCGTAGGTCTTGGCGACTTCCTGCGGGTCGGGCAGATCGCACTTGGGCGTTTCGTTGCTGGGTGCAGCCATGTGGGTAGGGCTCCTGTTGTTTGGATCGGGGCGGGCTTATCGGCAAGGGGTGAAGCGGATCAGGCCGTTCGCGTCGACCTGCCTCGACAGTGCTCCCTGACTCTCGAGGTGGTTGAGGTGGGCGATGGCCTCCCCCATTGCGAACATGACCTGGTGGGTATCGAGCGCGCGTGGAAAAAGCGTCGGCAACAACTCGGACGCAGTGCTCGGCGTGTGGCAGGCAGCCAGCAGCACCTCGCAGCGCTCGCGATGATGCTCGACCAATTGATCCACTCTTGATCGAATACCCTTGAAAGGTTTGCCGTGGGATGGTAGCACGAGCGTGTCGTCGGGAATGTTGCACAAATCCCGCAAGGAGCGCAGAAACCATCCCAGTGGATCATCATTGGGCGTTGCGGCGTAAACGCTGACGTTGGTCGAGATGCGCGGCAGCAGCATGTCGCCCGAGATGAGCACGCCGAGCGCGGCGCAGTACAGGCTGGCGTGCTCGGGCGCGTGGCCGAAGCCGACGATGATGCGCCAGTCGTGGGTGCCGATGCGCACCTCGTCGCCGGCGAACAGGCGGTGGTAGCGCGCGGGTACCTCGGGGGCGCCGAGGCGGTAGGCGTTGCCGCGGGTGGCGAGGGCGTCGTGGCGGCTGTCGTCCAGGCCGTGGCGGCGGAACTGGTCGAGCATGTCGGGGATGCAGTAGCCCGGAAGCTGATTCCACACCGCCTGCGCGGCGAAGAATTCGCCCTGCGTCATGTGGATCGGGGCGCCGTCGCGGGCGGCCAGCCAGGTGGCGAGGCCGATGTGGTCGGGATGGTGGTGGGTGACGATGATGCGCGACAGCGGGCGGCCGTCGGCGGCGAGCACGGCCTCCCAGGCGGCGCGCGTGTCGGCGGTGGCGTAGCCGCAGTCGATGACCACGACGCGGTCGCCGTCGTCCAGCAGCCAGAGGTTGATGTGGTCGAGCGCGAAGGGCAGGCGCATGCGCACCCAGCGCACGCCGGGCGCGACCTCGACGGTGTGCGCGTGCTCGGGCAGGGCCTCGATGGGGTAGTGAAGGGCAGGGTGCGAGGGGCTGGGGGGTGCGCTCATGTGTTGTCCTGAGTCGGGGGCGGAGCGGGCGGGGCGAGGATCGCATTGCCCAAAACCCGGGAATCTGCTTAACTTCCGTCCGATTTTCGAGTTATCAGTAAATAAAACAATGAATTGCGTCCGGTGATACGGCATTGTGCCGGCGGCCGGGGGCGGCGACCGAGCATGTCCAACGAAGAAACCTACACCATTACCGAACTCGCTCGCGAATTCGACATCACCCCGCGCGCCATCCGCTTCTACGAGGATCAGGGCTTGCTGACCCCCGCTCGCGCCGGGCGCGCTCGCGTCTACACCAAGGCCGACCGCACCCGACTCAAGCTCACGCTGCGCGGCAAGCGCCTGGGCCTCTCGCTCGCCGAGATCCGCGAGCTGCTCGACATGTACGGCGGCGTGCGCAACTCCGCACCGCAGCTGCAGCGCTTCCTCAACGTGCTCGCCGTGCGGCGCGCTGCCATGGAGCAGCAACGCCGCGACATCCAGGCCGTGCTCGAGGAGATCGACATGCTCGAGCGCCAGTGCCAGGCCCTGCTCGGCGACAACGCCGAAGGCGCCGCCGAAGCCCGGGCCGAACTCGCCCGCCGCATCGACCGCGCCAGCGTGGGGTGACGCGGCGAGGCTTGCCTTTTTTCGGGGCTCAGTTTACGTTGACGTAAACGTTAAATCAACACCAGCCGTGCCACGAGGAGGTCCGACGATGCGATCCGAGATGCCGCAGTTCCAGCCCCGCGACCCGGGCTACGCCGAACGCGTGCGGGCGAGTTTTGGCCTGCAGCAGGCGATGAGCCTCATCGGCGCGGAGCTCGCGTTGCTCGAGCCCGGCTACGTCGAGATCCATCTGCCGCACAAGCCCGAGATCACCCAGCAACACGGCTTCATCCACGGCGGGGTGGTGGGCATGATCGCCGACTCGGCGGCCGGCTACGCGGCCAACACCCTCACGCCCGCCGATGCCAGCGTGCTCACCGTCGAGTACAAGATGAACCTCGTCGCCCCCGCCGACGGCCAGCGCCTGGTGGCGCGTGGCGAGGTGGTGCGCCCGGGGCGCACGCTGATCGTCACCCGGGCCGACGTGTACGCGATCCGCGACGAGCAATGGACCTTGTGCGCGATCATGCAGCAGACCATCATGGCCATGCACGGCAAGAAGGAGCGCGAGGGCTGAGCTGCGCGCGCCGCCATGCCCCCTCCCGCATCCATCCAACGTTGAGCCGGCCCATGACGACACTGCGCCCATTGTCCGCATCCGACACCAAGGAACTGGAGCAGGTCCGCCAGTTCTTCCGCAACTACGCCGCCTGGCTCGGCGTCGACCTGAGCTACCAGGGCTTCGCCGACGAGGTCGCCAACCTGCCCGGAGCCTACGGCGAAGCCGACGGCCGCCTGTTCTACGCCGAGATCGGCGGCCAGCCGGCAGGCTGCGTCGGCATCCGCCGCTTTTCCGAAGGCGTGTGTGAGATGAAGCGTCTCTATGTCGACCCTGCCGCCCGTGGCCAGGGCGTCGGCCGCAAGCTGGCGCTGGAGGCGATCAAGGCCGCGCGCGCGCTCGGCTACCGCCGCATCCTGCTCGACACCGTCCCGGCGATGCGCATCGCGGTGAAGCTCTACCGCGAGCTCGGCTTCAAGGAAGCGCCCGCCTACTACCCGTCGCCGGTCGAGGGCACGATCTTCCTCACGCTCGATCTGGAGAACTGGTCCGAGGACGAGGTCAACAACGAGAACCTCTTCCACCTCTTCGACTACAACCTGGCGTGGTCGCGTCAGATGCAGCAGATCGACCCCGGCTTCTTCGAGAAGCTGTCGCACCTGCAGAGCCCGGAATACCTGTGGATCGGCTGCTCCGACTCGCGCGTGCCGGCCAACCAGATCGTCGGCCTGCTGCCGGGCGAGGTCTTCGTGCATCGCAACGTGGCCAACGTCATCGTGCATACCGATCTCAACGCGCTGGCGGTCATCCAGTACGCGGTCGATGTGCTGAAGGTCAAGCACATCATGGTGGTCGGCCACTACGGCTGCGGCGGCGTCAAGGCAGCGCTCGAGCGCGCCCGCGTCGGCCTGGTCGACCTCTGGCTGCGCCACGTGCAGGACGTGCACCTGCGCCATGTGCAGTCGCTCGACAACCTGCCGTCCGAGCTGCGCCACGATCGCCTGTGCGAACTCAACGTCATCGAGCAGGTGGCCAACGTGGCGCAGACCGTGGTCGTGCAGGATGCCTGGCGGCGCGGCCAGAACCTGACCGTGCATGGCTGGATCTACGGCCTCAAGGACGGTCTCATCCGCGATCTGGGCGTGAATGTCAGCCGCCCGGACGATCTCATGCCGCGCTATGCCGCGGCCCTCGAAGCGCTCGGCAACTGAGCGCACCGCTTAATCACGCATGCAACAGGAGAGCTTCATGTCCGACCCCGTCGTCATCGTTTCCGTCGCCCGTACGCCGCTCGGCGGCTTTCAGGGTGACCTGTCCAGCCTGACCACGCCGCAGCTCGGTGCAGTCGCCATCAAGGCGGCGGTCGAGCGCGCCCGTCTCTCGCCCGAACAGGTGCAGGAAGTGATCATGGGTTGCGTCTTGCCCGCCGGCCTCGGCCAGGCGCCCGCCCGCCAGGCCGCCCTCGGCGCCGGCCTGCCGCTGTCGGCCGGCTGCACGACCATCAACAAGGTGTGCGGCTCGGGCATGAAGGCCACCATGCTGGCGCACGACCTCATCCTCGCCGGCAGCAACGAGGTCATGGTCGCCGGCGGCATGGAGTCGATGTCCAACGCGCCCTACCTGCTGCCCAAGGCGCGCGCCGGCTATCGCCTCGGCCACGGCCAGATGTTCGACCACATGTTCCTCGACGGCCTCGAGGACAGCTACTCCAGGGAGAACAAGGGCCGCCTGATGGGCACCTTCGCCGAGGACTGCGCCAGCCACTTCGATTTCACCCGCGAGGCCCAGGATGCGTTCGCGATCGCGTCGACGACGCGCGCGCAGGCCGCGATCAACAACGGCGACTTCACCTGGGAGGTGGTCCCGGTCACCGTGTCGGGCCGCAAGGGCGATGTCGTGGTTGACAAGGACGAGCAGCCGCTGAAGGCGCAGATCGACAAGATCCCCGGCCTCAAGCCGGCGTTCAAGAAGGACGGCACCGTCACCCCGGCCAACTCGAGTTCCATCTCCGATGGCGCCGCCGCGCTCGTGCTGATGCGCAAGTCCACCGCCGACAAGCTCGGCCTGAAGCCGGTCGCGACCATCGTCGGCCACGCCACCCACGCCCAGGAGCCGCAATGGTTCACCACCGCTCCGGTGGGCGCGATGCAGAAGGTGCTGGCCAAGGCCGGCTGGCACGCCGACGACGTCGATCTGTGGGAGATCAACGAAGCCTTCGCGGTCGTCACCATGGCGGCGATGCACGAGATGAAGCTGCCGCATGACAAGGTCAACGTAAACGGCGGCGCCTGCTCGCTCGGCCACCCGATCGGTGCATCGGGCGCGCGCATCCTGATCACCCTGATCGGCGCGCTGCGCAAGCGCGGCCTCAAGCGCGGCGTCGCCAGCCTGTGCATCGGCGGCGGCGAAGCCACGGCGATGGCGATCGAGGTCGATTCGTCGGTGGCCTGCGGCTAAGGAGCGATACACATGATTCTGACCCAGGAACAGGAACTCATCCGCGACTCGATGCGCGCCTTCGCGCAGGAGCGCCTGGCCCCCTTCGCCGCCGAATGGGACCGCAACCACACCTTCCCGCGCGAAGCGTTGAACGAACTCGCCGAACTCGGCGCGCTCGGCATGGTGGTGCCCGAGGAGTGGGGCGGCGCCGGCATGGACTACATGAGCCTGGTGCTGACGTTGGAAGAGATCGCCGCCGGTGACGGCGCCACCTCGACCATCGTCAGCGTGCAGAACTCGCTGCCCTGCGGCATCATCAATCGCTTCGGCACCGACGCGCAGAAGGAAGCCTGGCTCAAGCCGCTCGCCCGCGGCGAGAAGCTCGGCTGCTTCTGCCTCACCGAGCCGCACGTGGGTTCGGACGCCTCCGCCATCCGCACGAGCGCCGTGCGCGACGGCAACGAGTGGGTGTTGAACGGCGTGAAGCAGTTCATCACCACCGGCAAGCACGCCGACGTCGCCATCGTGTTCGCGGTCACCGACAAGGCCGCCGGCAAGAAGGGCATCACCTGCTTCCTGGTGCCCGCGAGCGCGCCCGGCTACCAGGTCGGCCACATCGAGGAGAAGATGGGCCAGAAGGCCTCCGACACCACGCAGATTCTGTTCGAGAACTGCCGCATCCCGGCCGACTCGGTGATCGGTGCCGAAGGCGAGGGCTACAAGATCGCGCTGTCCAACCTCGAGGCCGGACGCATCGGCATCGCCGCGCAGTGCCTGGGCATGGCGCGCGCCGCGCTGGAGGCGGCGGTCAAGTACGCGCAGGAGCGCGAGAGCTTCGGCAAGCCGATCTTCGAGCACCAGGCGGTGAACTTCCGCCTCGCCGACATGGCGACTCAGCTTGAAGCCGCGCGCCAGCTGGTGTGGCACGCCGCCAGCCTCAAGGATGCCGGCCGCCCCTGCCTCAAGGAAGCCTCGATGGCCAAGCTCTTCGCCTCCGAGATGGCCGAGCGCGTGTGCTCGGACGCCATCCAGGTGCACGGCGGCTACGGCTACGTCACCGACTTCCCGGTCGAGCGCATCTACCGCGATGTGCGCGTGTGCCAGATCTACGAAGGCGCGAGTGACATCCAGAAGCTGGTGATCGGGCGCGCGCTGGCGGCCTGATCGACCCCGCCGGGTGACGCACGAGGCCGGCTCTCCCGGGCAGGGGGCGCCGGCCTCGCCGTTTCGGGGGCGCGTGCGCGGTCACCGTGACATCTTTCGCGGATCGTCCGGGCGGGTTCGTGAGAACATCGGGTCCAGGAGTCTCGAGGAAGTCCGCGTGCCGGGGAGACCCGGACGGCAGTCGAACGGCAAGGTCCTCGAGCAGCTGCCGCAACGCTCAACGAGGCAAGCACCATGGATGCCATTTCTTCCGGGATGAACCCCGTTTCCCGCGACCTGATGCGGTCGGCGGACGTGCGCCAGACGCAGGCCGCCCAGCAGCAGGAGGAGGCGGCGCGCGCCAACGAGACCGCCGCGCGCGACGCGACCTCCGAGGCCGCGCAGCCCAGCGCCGTGGTCACCCTGAGCGCCGCCGCGCGTGGCGAAGCTGCGGCGCAGGCCGCTCCCAGCCCGGACAACGGCACGGTCGAGGCGCGCGCGGTCGAACAGGCCCGCGCCGCTGCAGCCAACGGCGACGTGCGCAACAACTACTCGGCTCAGCGCGCGCTGGCTTCTTACGAGGCCATGTCGCAGGTCGGCGCCAACGCTGCCGCCCGCCCGAGCCAGCCCGAGCAGCCCACGGCGCCGGGCCAGCGCGAGCCGGGCGTGCTGCGCACCTGAGTCGCATCGAGGATGTTCCGGCCACCTGAGGGCTGATCGTCATGGCGATCCAGGGTATCGGTTCCACCAGTGCAGCCGCCGCCTACATCGGCGGACAGCTCGCGCGCCAGCAGGCCGAACGCAGCGCCCAGCAGCTTGAGGCCAAGGCTGCCGCGCTCGCCGCCGAGGCAACGAGCGCGCGCAAGGAAGCGGATTCCGCCCAGCGCCGCGCCGAAGACCTGCAGGGCCAGGCCGGCCAGGCGCGCACGCGCGCCGAAATGGGCAAGCAGGCGGTGGAGTCGGTCAAGGGCATGGACCGGACAGCCGGCACCGTCTCGGCCACGGTCGATCGCGCGGCAAGGGTGGCTGCGCCCCAGCCGCCCGCGCAGCCGGTCGTCGAGACGGTCGAAACCTACACCCCCGCGGCCGCTACCCAGACCGCGCCTGCCAATCCGCCGGGTCAGATCGTCGACGTCACGGTGTGAGCTTGCGCCCACGTCCGGGGCGCATGGTGCATCGGTTTTCGGTACCTTTCTCGGCACATGCTGTGTGCAAGTGCATGTGGCGCTGCTGGCAGTTCCCGGGCATGGCCTCGGGGCTGCGCAATACCAGGCGGTCGCCAAGACCGCCGCCCCTCATTCCCCGCCGCCCACCTCGGCGAACTTGCGCTCCATCTCGCGCCGCATCGCGCGGCGCAGTTCGGCTTCGGCGAAGCGGCGGCGTTCGTCCGGGGTCTGCGGTGTCAGCGCCGGTACCTTGGTCGGTCGGCCTTCGTCGTCGACCGCGATCATGGTGAAGAAGCAGCTATTGACGTGGCGCACGACCTTGCCGCGGATGTCCTCGGCGATGACCTTGATGCCGACCTCCATCGACGAGTTGCCGGTGTGGTTCACCGAGGCGAGGAAGGTGACCAGCTCGCCGACCTGGATCGGCTGACGGAACATCACCTGGTCGACGCTCAGCGTGACGACGTAGTGGCCGGCGTAGCGCGCGGCGCAGGCGTAGGCCACCTGGTCGAGCAGCTTGAGGATGGCGCCGCCATGCACCTTGCCCGAGAAGTTCGCGGTGTCGGGCGTCATCAGGACGGTCATCGTGAGCTGGTGGGCGGGCAGGTCCATTGCGGGGTCTCGCGTTCTGTTGGCAAAGGGTCGGTGCAGTGTCGCCCGTGGCGAAGCCCGCCGCAAGGCTAGAATCCAGGCCTCGACCCAGCCCGTACGCACCGATGCACAAGACCCTCACCGCCTTCGCCCACGCCGACACGCCCGCCAGCCTCGACCATCCGCGCCCCGAGCGTCTCGTCCAGGGCAATCCGCTGCGCACCACCTGGAACCACTTCGCGCGCGACGGCATGTCCGCCGGGCTGTGGTCCTGCGAGCAAGGGGCGTGGCGGATCGCCTTCGCCGACGACACCGACGAGTTCTTCCACGTGCTCTCCGGCCGCGTCCGCATCACCGATGAAGGCGGGCTGGCGCGCGAGTTCGGGCCCGGCGAGGCGTGCGTGATCCCGGCGGGTTTCAAGGGCGTGTTCGAGGTGCTGGAGGCGGTGACCAAGCACTACGTCTTCGTGCAGCGCGGCGAGATGGCTTGAGGCTGCGCCCGGGCCGCCGCCTTGCCCGGGGGCGGCGCGGCGTCTAGGCTGCAAAAAGCAGCCGGGAGATCGCCGCCATGCCCAGAAGACCGTTGTCGTTCGTCCTTGGCGTATGCGTGTGTTCGCTCGCACTCGCGCAGGCACGTCCGCCCATTCCGAGCGTGGTGCTCGATCACATGAACGCGCTCGATCGCCGCTGCGCCGCCGCCGGCGGGCGCGCGGGCGCGGGGCGCTACGTCGTCGCGCAGGATTTCACCGGCGATGGCCGGCTCGACTACCTGCTGTCGGAGGGCGATTACGACTGTGTCGGCCGGCCTGGGCTGTTCCGCAAGGGCGGCGCGGCGCGGGTGGATCTGTTCGTGGTCGACGCGCGCAACGCTGCGCGCCGGGTCTATTCCGACCAGCTAATCGGCTACCGGGTGCTCGCGGGCAAGCCGGCCAAGGTGCAGATCGCCCGTCAGGGCACGGCCTGCGGCGCCGGCAGTAATGCCCGCACCCAGTGTGCGGCGCAACTGGCGTGGAACGGGCATGGTTTCGGGGAGGCGGTCGCGGTGAGCGATGCGAGGACGCAGCCGGATCCGACGCCTGCGACGAAGCCCGCAACGCCGGCCGCGCCAGCCGCCGCGGCTGCCGCCGCTGCAGCGGCGGGGCCGATCCCTGCGCCTCTGGCGGTGCCTCCCGAGGCGCGCCCGCGTTTCCTCGCCGAATGCCGGCAGACCTACGTGTCGCGCAGCGCCGATGCTGCGCGCTGGGCCGACGAGCAATGTGTTGCGGACTGGGGCAAGCTCACTGCGAGCGCTGCGGCCACCGACGCCTTGCTGGCAGCCCTGCCGGTGGCCGCGGGCGAGGCGGTGCCGCTGGCGAGTCTGCGCCAGCGCCTGGCCGGTGTGCGCTGGGCGGCCAAGCCCCGCTCGCGCGAGCTTTCGGCGAGCGGTCGCCTGGGTAACCTCGATGTCTCGGTGACCGGCGCGCCCGCGGCGAAGACGCTGGGCATGAACTGGATGGAGGTCGGCGCCGAGCCGCCCTACGACATCGTCGGCGCGATGCGGGTGCGTGGCGTCACGCTGACCGAGACCGCCTGCGAGGAGTTCGGCGCCGGCGAATGGCAGCGCGTGTTTGCGGGCAGTGCACCGGGACGGGCGCCCTTCAGGCTGGAGATTGCCCAGCGCATCGCGCCGTTTGCGAACGCCAACGCCTACTACGGGGTGACGATCGACCTTTCCGGCCGGGCGCCTGCGACGTCGGCGTCGCGGTCGGTGTGCAGCAATCCGAGCAATCTGATCTAGGCCTCGGGCGAACCATGCGGCGGTCCGGGGGGCTGCTCGGCGCGCGTCCGGTAGGCGCTCGGCGCCACCCCCGTCCACTCCCGGAACGCGCGCGCGAAGCTCTTCTCGCTGTCGAAGCCGACGGCGGCCGCGACCTGTTTCACCGGCTTGCGGGTCTGCAGCAGCAGCCTGATCGCGTGCTCGCGGCGAGCGTCGTTCTTGAGCCGCTGCAGCGACACCCCCTCTTCCTTCAGCTGCCGGTGCAGGGTGCGAACCGAGGTGTTGAGCTGTGCCGCGACGTCCTCGGCGGTGTGGATTGCCGCGGGGTCGGCGGCCAGGATCTGGCCGACGCTGTGCACCAGCAGGCGGTCGCGGCGGTACTGCAGCACGGTGAGCGGCAGCGCCCGTTGCAGCATCGCCTGCAGCGCCCTCTCGTCGCGGCGCACCGGCAGGGCGAGGTAGCGTGCGTCGAAGCTGATGCTCGCCGCCTGCGCCGCGAAGCGCGCCGGGCCGGCGAAGAGGTAGGCGTAGGCGTCGGCGTGGGCCGGGGCGGGGAAGGGGAAGGCGGCCTCGCTGAGCGCAATGCGCGAATCCACCAGCCAGCAGGCGTAGCCGAGCAGATAGCGCAGCGTGCTCACCAGGCAGAACTCGCGCAGCTCGCCAAGGTCGGCGTGCTCGATGACATGGATCGTCGCCACGCCGCGCTGGCCGGCGCGTGCCGGGATGAGTTCGAACACGATGTCCTCGGTGAGCAGGCGGTGGTGGCGGCACCAGCGCTTGAGGGCCACCTCCAGCGTCGGCGAGGTGAGCGAGGCGCGGCACAGCATGCCGTAGCTGCCCCATGGCAGCCGGCGCGAGAACCAGCCCAGGGTCTCGTCGTCGAGCTCCTGCATGGCCGCGCCCGACATCACCTCCATCTGCGCGGCGGTGACGCGCGCGTCGGGGTCGTCCAGCAGCGCCGGCGGGATCTGCGCCTGGGCGAGCGCGCTGGCCGGATCCATGCCCCGGCGGCGATACCCGGTGACGATCGCGCGGATGAAGGCGATCGGCGTGGCGGCGCGGCCGCGGGTGAGTTCGGCGGGCGAGGGGGCGAGGATCTTCATGTGCCGGAATGCTAGACGCCGTGGCACGAATTGCAACCTCGATGGCACTCGTCGTGCGCTGTGCGCCGCTAATCTCGACCCATCCCCGGGCAGGCGCCGTCCATAATGGATTTTCCGCGTGGGTCCGCCACGCTCTGCCCGCTGCGCCAGGACAACCTCGAGAAGGAGACACCCCATGAACGTGCCCAGCCTGAACTTCAACCTCGGCGAGACCATCGACGCCCTGCGCGACACCTTGCAGGCCTTCTGCGCGGCGGAGATCGCGCCGCGCGCGGCCGAGATCGACCGTGTCAATGAGTTCCCCGCCGACCTGTGGAAGAAGCTGGGCGACCTCGGCGTGCACGGCATGACGGTGAGCGAGGAATACGGCGGCACCGACATGGGCTACCTCGCCCACATCGTGGCGATGGAGGAGATCTCGCGCGCGTCCGCTTCGGTGGGCCTGTCCTACGGTGCGCACTCCAACCTGTGCATCAACCAGATCCGCCGCAACGGCACCGAGGCGCAGAAGCAGAAGTACCTGCCCAAGCTGATCTCGGGCGATCACGTCGGTGCGCTGGCGATGTCCGAGCCCAACGCCGGCTCGGACGTGGTGTCGATGAAGCTGCGCGCCGACCGCAAGGGCGACCATTTCGTGCTCAATGGCGCCAAGATGTGGATCACCAACGGCGGCGACGCCGACACCCTGGTGGTCTATGCCAAGACCGACATCAATGCCGGCCCCAAGGGCATCACCGCCTTCATCATCGAGAAGGGCATGAAGGGCTTCACCTGCGGCACCCACCTCGACAAGCTCGGCATGCGCGGCTCCAACACCTACCCGCTGTTCTTCGACGACGTCGAGGTGCCGGTCGAGAACGTGCTCGGCGGCGAGGCCAACATCGGTCGCGGCGTGCAGGTGCTGATGTCCGGACTCGACTACGAGCGCGCGGTGCTGTCGGGCGGCCCGCTCGGCATCATGGCGGCGTGCATGGACGCGGTTGTGCCCTACATGCACGAGCGCAAGCAGTTCGACACCCCGATCGGCGAGTTCCAGCTCATGCAGGGCAAGATCGCCGACATGTACTCCACCTGGAGCGCCTGCCGCGCCTACGCCTACGCCGTGGGCCAGGCCTGCGACCGCATCGACCACGCGCGCACGCTTCGCAAGGACGCGGCCGGCGTCATCCTCTACACCGCCGAGAAGGCGACCTGGATGGCGGGCGAGGCGATCCAGGCCCTGGGCGGCGTGGGCTATACCAATGAATATGCAGTCGGCCGCCTGTGGCGCGACGCCAAGCTGTACGAGATCGGCGCCGGCACCAGCGAGATCCGCCGCATGCTGATCGGCCGCGAGCTGTTCTCCGAAACCCGCTGAGCGGAGCCCCTGCGATGAGCGTGATCAAGTCCAGCATCAACACCCGCAGCGAAGACTTCCAGGCCAACGCCGCCAGCCTGCGCGCCCAGGTCGAGGACCTGCGCGCCAAGGCGGCCCAGGTCAGCCTCGGCGGCGGCGAGTCGGCACGTGCCAAGCACACCGCACGCGGCAAGCTGCTGCCGCGTGACCGCGTCGGCCACCTGCTCGACCCCGGCACCCCCTTCCTCGAGGTCGGCCAGATGGCGGCCTACGGCATGTACGACGACGAGGCGCCGTCTGCGGGTGTGATCACCGGCATCGGCCGCGTGCAGGGCGTCGAGTGCATGATCGTGGCCAACGACGCCACGGTGAAGGGCGGCACCTACTACCCGATGACGGTCAAGAAGCACCTGCGCGCGCAGGAGATCGCCGAGCAGAACAACCTGCCCTGCATCTACCTGGTCGACTCGGGCGGCGCCTTCCTGCCCAAGCAGGACGAGGTCTTTCCCGACCGCGACCACTTCGGCCGCATCTTCTTCAACCAGGCCAACATGTCGGCCAAGGGCATCCCGCAGGTCGCGGTGGTGATGGGTTCCTGCACCGCAGGTGGCGCCTACGTGCCAGCGATGTCGGACGAGACCGTCATCGTCAAGAACCAGGGCACGATCTTCCTTGGCGGTCCGCCGCTGGTGAAGGCGGCGACCGGAGAGGTGGTGAGTGCCGAGGACCTGGGCGGTGGCGATGTCCACACGCGCCTGTCCGGTGTGGCCGACCATCTGGCCGAAAATGACGCCCATGCGCTCTACATCGCGCGCCGCATCGTCTCCAACCTCAACCGCACCAAGCCGATCAGCTTGGCGCTCGGGCAGGGCGAGGCGCCGCTTTACGACCCGGAAGAGATCTACGGCATCATTCCCTCCGACACCCGCAAGCCCTTCGACGTGCGTGAAATCATCGCCCGCGTGGTCGATGGCTCGCGCTTCGACGAATTCAAAGCACGCTACGGCACGACCCTGGTGTGCGGCTTTGCCCAACTCCACGGCTACCCGGTGGGCATCGTCGCCAACAACGGCATCCTGTTCGGCGAGTCGGCGCAGAAGGGCGCGCACTTCATCGAGCTGTGCGGCCAGCGCGGCATCCCGCTGCTGTTCCTGCAGAACATCACCGGCTTCATGGTCGGGCGCAAGTACGAGAACGGCGGCATCGCCAAGGACGGCGCCAAGATGGTGACTGCCGTGGCGACCGTGCAGGTGCCCAAGATCACCATGCTCATCGGCGGCTCCTTCGGCGCCGGCAACTACGGCATGTGCGGCCGCGCCTACTCGCCGCGCTTCCTGTGGATGTGGCCGAATTCGCGTATCAGCGTGATGGGCGGCGAGCAGGCGGCGAGCGTGCTGTCCACCGTGCGCCGCGACGGCATCGAGGCCAAGGGCGGCAGCTGGAGCAAGGACGAGGAAGAAGCGTTCAAGGCGCCGATCCGCGAGCAGTACGAGTTCCAGGGCCATCCCTACTACGCCACCGCGCGCATGTGGGACGACGGCGTGGTCGATCCGGCGCAGTCGCGGCGCATCCTGGGATTGAGCCTGTCCGCCGCGCTCAACGCGCCAATCCAGCCGACCAAGTTCGGCGTGTTCCGGATGTAAGCGGGGCGGAGGAGACAAATGAGCTACGAGACCCTGGAAATCGTCCGCGAAGCCGGCGTGGCGACGATCTGGATGAACCGTCCGGACGTGCACAACGCCTTCAACGCGCAACTGATCGCCGACCTCACCACCGCCTGCATCGCGCTCGATGCCGATGATTCGGTGCGCGCAGTGGTGCTCGCCGGGCGGGGAAAGAGCTTTTCCGCCGGCGCCGACCTCAACTGGATGAAGGCCGCCGGCGAGGCGAGCGAGGCGGAGAACTTCGCCGACGCGATGAAGCTCGCCGGCATGCTGCGCACGCTGGCCGAGATGAAGAAGCCGACCATCGCGCGCGTGCACGGCGCGGCGCTGGGCGGCGGCATGGGGCTGGCGAGCGCCTGCGACATCTGCATCGCGGGGGACAAGGCGGTGTTCGCGACCTCCGAGGTCAAGTTCGGGATCATCCCGTCGGCGATCAGCCCCTACGTGATCCGCGCCATCGGCGAGCGCCAGGCCACCCGCTACTTCCAGACCGCCGAGCGCATCAACGCCACGCGCGCGGCCGCGCTGGGTCTGGCGCACGAGGCGGTGGCGGGCGAGGAACTGGACGCCAAGGTGGCCGAGGTGGTCGAGGCCCTGCTGCAGGGCGGCCCGAAGTCGCAGGCCGCGGCCAAGGACCTCATCCGCGCGGTGGCCAACCGGCCGGTGAGCGACGCCGTGGTGGAGGACACCGCGCGCCGCATCGCCAGCCTGCGCGCAACGCCGGAGGCGAAGGAAGGCCTTGCCGCCTTCCTCGACAAGCGCCCCGCGGGCTGGATCGCGCAGCGCTGAGGCGCGCACCGGGCACGACTGCACAGGTAGCGTGCGCTGAACGTTCTGCATGTCGGGGGAGACCGCCGTGGACGCCTATGCGTGGAGCAGCTGGCCGACCGAGCTCACCGCGCTGCTCGACTGGAGCGGCCTGCCGCTCGACATGGCCTCGCTCGCCGCGCTGGCGGCCGGCCTGGGCTGGGCGAGCGGCTTGCGACTGTACGCGCTGGTGTTCGTGCTCGGGTTCCTGGGGCGCTTCGGCGGCGTGCAGCTGCCGGGTGGGCTGGAGGTGCTGACCCATCCGCTGCTGCTCGGGGTGTCCGGGGTGATGCTGCTGGCGGAGTTCTTCGCCGACAAGCTGCCCTGGGTCGATTCGATGTGGGACGCGGTGCATACCTTCATCCGCATCCCGGCAGGCGCGGCGCTCGCGGCTGCGGTGATGGGCGATCAGGGCGGTGCGCTGCAGGTGGCGGCGGCGCTCGCCGGCGGCACGCTGGCGGCGGGCACGCATTTCGCCAAGGCGGGGGCGCGCGCGGCGATCAACACCTCGCCCGAACCGGTGAGCAACGTCACCACCTCGCTCGGCGAGGACGCGCTGTTCGCCGGTGGGCTGTGGATGCTGCTGCAGGAGCCGCTGTGGTTCCTGGGGGCGCTGGTGGTGTTCGTGGTACTGGCAGTGGCGCTGATCGTGATCCTGTGGCGCTTCCTGCGGCGCGTGTTCCGGCCGCGGCTGCGACCGACGCATCCCGAGTTGCCCGCGCCGTGATGATTGCAAAGACCGCAAAGACAGATTTCTGAATTCCGACAAGAAACTGGAGACGACATGTTCGACAAGATCCTGATTGCCAACCGTGGAGAGATCGCCTGCAGGGTGATCAAGACCGCCCGCCGCATGGGCATCAAGACCGTCGCGGTGTATTCCGAGGCCGACGCCAGCGCCCGCCACGTGCGCCTGGCCGACGAGGCCGTGCTGATCGGTCCGGCGGCCGCGCGCGAGTCCTACCTGGTGATCGACAAGATCATCGCCGCGGCCAAGGCCACCGGCGCCCAGGCCATCCACCCCGGCTACGGTTTCCTGTCCGAGAACGAGGACTTCTGCCATGCCTGCGAGCGCGAGGGCATCGTCTTCATCGGCCCGCCGGTGTCGGCGATCCGCGCCATGGGCTCGAAGTCCGAGGCCAAGAAGCTGATGGAAGCGGCGGGTGTGCCGCTCACCCCCGGCTACCACGGCGACGACCAGGATCCCGCATATCTGCACCAGCAGGCCGACGCCATCGGCTACCCGGTGCTGATCAAGGCCGCGGCCGGCGGCGGCGGCAAGGGCATGCGCCTGGTGGAGAAGTCGGAGGACTTCATCGACCTGCTCGCCTCGTGCAAGCGCGAGGCGATCTCCAGCTTCGGCGACGACCACGTGCTGGTCGAGAAGTACATCACCAAGCCGCGCCACATCGAGATCCAGGTCTTCGGCGACACCCACGGCAACGTGGTGTACCTGTTCGAGCGCGACTGCTCGGTGCAGCGCCGCCACCAGAAGGTGCTGGAAGAGGCACCCGCGCCCGGCATGACGCTCGAACGGCGCGCGGCGATGGGCAAGGCCGCGGTCGATGCGGCCAAGGCGGTGGGCTATGTCGGCGCGGGCACGGTGGAGTTCATCGCCAACCAGGACGGCTCCTTCTACTTCATGGAGATGAACACCCGCCTGCAGGTCGAGCACCCGGTGACCGAGATGATCACCGGGCTGGACCTGGTGGAGTGGCAGTTGCGCGTGGCCTCGGGCGAGAAGCTGCCGCTGGCGCAGGAGCAGCTGCAGATCCGCGGCCATGCGCTCGAGGCGCGCATCTATGCCGAGGATCCGGCCAAGGGCTTCCTGCCCTCCACCGGCAGGCTGGTGCACCTGGCGCCGCCGGCCGAATCGCTGCACGTGCGCGTTGATACCGGCGTCGAGGAGGGCGACGAGATCAGCCCGCACTACGACCCGATGATCGCCAAGCTGATCGTGTGGGACATCAACCGCGACCGCGCGCTCGCCCGCATGCTGCAGGCGCTGGCCGACTACCGCGTGGTGGGGGTGGCCAACAACATCGAGTTCCTGTCGCGGCTTACCGCCTGCCCGGCGTTCTCCGGCGCCGACCTCGATACCGGTCTCATCGAGCGCGAGAAGGCCTACCTGTTCCCGAGCGAGGAGGGCGTGCCCGACGAGGTGCTGCAGATCGCCGCGCTCGCCGAGCTGCTACGCGAGGCGGCGCTGGCCGACAAGCGCGCCCAGCGCACCGCGGACGCGCGCTCGCCCTGGCACGCCCGCGACGGCTGGCGCATGAACGCCACCGCGCGCCGCACGCTGCTGTTCCGCCATGGCGAGGCCGACCGCGCGGTCGAGGTCGCTTACCTGCCCGGTGCCTACCGGCTGACGATCGATGGCCGCAGCGTGGAGGCGCGCGGCGAGCTCAACCCGCGCGGCCTGCTGCGCGTCGAGCTCGACGGCACGCGCATGGACGCCACGGTGATCGCCGCCGCCGGCCGCCGCCACGTCTTCGCCAAGGGCCGCGCCTGGCAGCTCGCCGCGGTCGACCCGCTGCACCACGGCGGCGAGGGCGGCGGTGCCGAGGGCGGCCTGCTGGCGCCGATGCCGGGCAAGGTCATCGCCCTGGTCGCCGCCGAGGGCGCGAAGGTGGAGAAGGGCGCGCCGCTGCTGATCCTGGAGGCGATGAAGATGGAGCACACCATCACCGCGCCTGCGGCCGGCACGGTCAAGGCCTTCCGCTTCGGCGTCGGCGACCAGGTCGGCGACGGCGCCGAACTGGTGGAATTCGAAGCTGCCGCCTGACGGGGTAGCCCCAGGGGCAGCAGTCTTGGTGTGGGAGCGGGCTTGCCCGCGAAAGCAGCGGCTCAGACCGCCAGGTTCGCGGGCAAGCCCGCTCCCACAAAGCCCCGGCCCCGACGCTAGCCGCGCCACCGCAGGCTTCCCTCGTCGAGGGCGACTTCAGCAATCGAACAGATCGCCGCTGCAGCCGTGTGAGCGGCGATGCAACAGAACAAGAAAGGTCGTGAGGAGCGAGTCATGAGCAGTGCAAGCTACGTCCACGGTGCGTCCGACAAGCAGCTGATCGGCCAGACCATCGGCCGCTTCTTCGACGACGCCTGCGCCCGCCACGCCGAGCGCGAGGCCCTGGTGGTGCGCCACCAGAACGTGCGCCTCACCTACGCGCAGCTGAAGAGCCGCGTCGACGCGCTCGCCTGCGGGCTGATGCGCCTCGGCCTGGCGCCGGGCGATCGCATCGGCATCTGGTCGCAGAACAACATGGAGTGGGCGCTGACCCAGTTCGCCACCGCCAAGGCCGGCCTGGTGCTGGTCAACATCAACCCCGCCTACCGCCGCGCCGAGCTCGAGTACGCGCTCAACAAGGTGGGCTGCCGCGCGCTGGTGCTGTCGCCGGCCTTCAAGACCAGCAACTACCTCGAGATGATCGCCGACCTCGCCCCCGAGCTCGGCCACTGCGAACCTGGCCTGCTGCGCAGCCACCGCCTGCCCAGCCTGGAGATGGTGATCCGCATGGGTGCGGACAGCTCGCCCGGCATGCTCAACTTCGACGACTTGCTGCGCGCGCCCAGCCGCGAGGAACTCACCGCGCTCGCCGTGCTGTCCGAGAAGCTGCAGTTCGACGACCCGATCAACATCCAGTTCACCTCCGGCACTACCGGCCACCCCAAGGGCGCGACGCTGTCGCACCACAACATCCTCAACAACGGCTTCTTCGTGGGCGAGGCGATCAAGCTCGTGCCGGGCGACCGCCTGTGCATCCCGGTGCCGCTGTACCACTGCTTCGGCATGGTGATGGGCAACCTCGGCTGCCTCACCCACGGCGCCACCATGGTGTATCCCGCCGAGGCCTTCGAGCCGCTGGCGGTGCTGGAGGCGGTGGCACAGGAGCACTGCACCGCGCTCTATGGCGTGCCGACGATGTTCATCGCGGCGCTCGATCATCCGCGCTTTGCCGAGTTCGACCTCGCCAGCCTGCGCACCGGCATCATGGCCGGCAGCCCGTGCCCGATCGAGGTCATGAAGCGGGTGATCGGCAAGATGAACATGGCGGAGGTGACGATCGCCTACGGCATGACCGAGACCTCGCCGGTGAGCTTCCAGAGCGGCACCGACGACCCCATCGACCGCCGCGTGTCCACGGTCGGCCGCATCCAGCCCCACCTGGAGGTGAAGATCGTCGACACCGAGGGCCGCATCGTGCCGCGCGGCCAGGCCGGCGAGCTGTGCACCCGCGGCTACTCGGTGATGCTCGGCTACTGGGACGACGAGGCCAAGACCCGTGAGGCGATCGACGCCGGCGGCTGGATGCACACCGGCGACCTCGCGGTGATCGACGACGAGGGCTACTGCAACATCGTCGGCCGCATCAAGGACATGGTGATCCGCGGCGGCGAGAACATCTACCCGCGCGAGATCGAGGAATTCCTCTATGCGCATCCGAAGGTGCTCGACGTGCAGGTGGTCGGCATCCCCGACCAGCGCTTCGGCGAGGAACTGTGCGCCTGGATCATCGTGCGCGAGGGTGAGCGCCTCACGGAGGATGAGGTGCGCGCCTATTGCCAGGGCCAGATCGCGCACTACAAGATCCCGCGCTACATCCGCTTCGTCGACAGCTTCCCGATGACGGTGACCGGTAAGATCCAGAAGTTCCTGATCCGCCAGCGCATGAAGGAAGAACTCGGGCTCGACGAGACGAAGACGGCCTGACCTGTACAGTGGGCGTCGGTGTGCCGTGGGAGCGGGCTTGCCCGCGAAAGGGGCCGTCCGAATCGCTGCCTTCGCGGGCAAGCCCGCTCCCACAGGGGCCCGCTCTCCGTGGTCCGGCACCTTGTCCGCAGCACATTTGCGCTGGTATGTGATATCCCAGCCCAGCAAAGTTTGAGGAGACGTAATCGATGGCGAACATCCGCCTCCCCCAATCCGTCCGCATCGTCGAGATGGGCCCGCGCGACGGCCTGCAGAACGAGAAGCAGCTCGTCTCCACCGACACCAAGCTCGAGCTGGTGCGCCGCCTCGAGCGTGCCGGGCTGAAGGCGATCGAGACGACCTCCTTCGTGTCGCCCAAGTGGGTGCCGCAGATGGGCGACAACGCCGAGCTGCTGCCGCGCGTGCTCTCCGCTGCCGCGCCCGGCGTCGCCTATCCGGTGCTCACCCCCAACCTCAAGGGCTTCGAGGCCGCGCTCGCCGCCGGGGCGAAGGAGGTCGCGGTGTTCGGCGCCGCCTCCGAGTCCTTCAGCCAGAAGAACATCAACTGCTCGATCGCCGAGTCGCTCGAGCGCTTCCGCCCGGTCACCGAGGCGGCGCACGCGGCTGGCGTCAAGGTGCGCGGCTACGTCTCCTGCGTGGTCGGCTGCCCCTACGAGGGCGCGATCGCGCCGCAGGCGGTGGCGGACGTGGCGGCCACGCTGCGGGACATGGGCTGCTACGAGGTCTCGCTCGGCGACACCATCGGCGTCGGTACGCCGGCCAGCATCGCCCGCATGCTCGAGGCGGTGATGAAGCGCGTGCCGGTGGAGAAGCTCGCCGGCCACTACCACGACACCTACGGCATGGCGGTGGCCAACGTCCATGCGTCGCTGGAGATGGGCGTGGCGGTGTTCGACGCCTCGGTCGGCGGCCTCGGCGGCTGCCCGTATGCAGCGGGCGCATCGGGGAACGTCGCCACCGAGGACGTGGTCTGGTTGCTCAATGGCCTCGGTATCGACACCGGCATCGATCTCGACGCGCTGGTCGACACCGCTGCCTGGATCAGCGCCCAGCTCGGCCGCGAGCCGGCGTCGCGCGTGGCGCGGGCGGTGCTGGCCAAGCGTGCCAAGGCGGCTTGCGCTTGAACAGGGCAATTCGCGGGCAAGCCCGCTCCCACGCGCCCGTGCGTGGCGAACCTGCTGTGGGAGCGGGCTTGCCCGCGAACATGGCCGCCTGGCATGGCGATGCGCCGCGCAAGCCGCCAAGTTTGCCCGACCGTTGCCTGTCGTGCTTCGCTGCGGCTCGTTCATAATCGAGCCTGCAATCAACGAGGCCGCGCGCACGAACGCGCAGCCCGCAACCGACAGAGAGCGTTTCCATGAGTGTTCCTTCCCCCTGCATCAATATCTGCCGCATGAGCCCCGACACCGGCTGGTGCGAAGGCTGCCAGCGCACGATCGACGAGATCACGCGCTGGAGCCGCACCACCGACGATGATCGCCGCAGCATCCTCGCCGCCGTGACCGAGCGCCGCGAGTGGTTGGGCGAGTCCGGCCACGCCGTGGAGTCGCGCGCATGAGCGGCGACGCGCTCTGTGTCGGCGTGTGCATGATCGACTGGGATTCGGGCGTGTGCCTGGGCTGTGGGCGCACCGCGGACGAGATCAATGGCGTGCCGGTCGCAGCGCCGCCCGAAGCCTTGCAGCCCGCGACCGACCAGCCTGCGGTGCTGCCGCCCAATGTCGCCGCGCAGGTCGGGGAGGGCAGCGATTGAGCGCGCGGCCCCGCCTGCCCGACACCATCGAGGTCCTCGAGCGCGGCTGGCTGTCGGCTAACAACGTGCTGCTGTTCGACGGCGCCGATGCGGCCCTGGTCGATTCCGGCTATGTCAGCCATGCCCCGCAGACGGTGGCGCTGATGCGCGCGGCGCTCGACGGCCGCCGGCTCGGGCGGCTGATCAACACCCATTCGCACTCGGATCACATCGGCGGCAACGCCAGCGTGCAGCGCGCCTTCGGGTGCACCATCACCGTGCCGGTGGGCATGGAGCGCGCGGTCACGCACTGGGACGAGGCGGCGCTGCTGCTGAGCACTGCAGCCCAGTCCGGCGAGCCCTTCCAGGTCGACGCCACGCTCGCACCGGGTGATCGCTTCGTCGCCGGAGAACTGGAATGGCAGGCGATCGCCGCCCCGGGCCATGACATGGACGCGCTCGCCTACTACAACGCCGAGCGCCGCATCCTGATGTCGGGCGATGCATTGTGGCGCGACGGCTTCGGCATCCTGTTCGCCGACGTGCTCGGTACCGGCGACGGGCTGGGCGAGGCGCGGCGCACGCTGGAAGGCATCGGCCGGCTCGCGGTCGATGTGGTGATCCCCGGCCACGGCGCGCCCTTCGCCGAATTCGACGACGCGCTCGAGCGTGCCTTCGCCCGCCTGCGCGCCTTCGAGGCCGACGGCGCGCGGATGGCGCGCAACGCCATCCGCGCCTGCATCACCTTCAAGCTGCTCGATGTGCGCAGCATGGCGCTCGACGAGCTGCCGCGCCACCTCGACGAGACCCCGCTGTACCGCGAAGCCAACCAACGCTTCATCGGCCTGGCCCCGGATGCGCTCGCCGCCTGGCTGGTGAAGGAGCTCGAGCGTGCCGGGGTGGCGCGGCGGGAAGGGCGGGCGCTGGTGGTTGCCTGACGTGATTGAATCCCGTCCGGTCTTTGTTCACCTTCGCTCGGTGGCTGCCGCGACGGCTCGAGCGCCTGCAGCCAAGCCTTAGCATCGATCTGCAACAAGCGGATACAATCGCGCTTCACTTTTCCCGGAATTCCCAACATGCAAGAAACCGTCGACTGGATCAACGGCTGGGTCTGGAGCCCGGCCCTTGTCTATCTCTGCCTGCTGGTGGGCCTCTACTTCTCGATCCGCACGCGCTTCATGCAGGTGCGCCACTTCGGCGAGATGGTGCGGGCGATGTTCCGCGGCCGTAGTTCGGAAGCGGGCGTGTCGTCCTTCCAGGCCCTGACCATCGCGCTTTCGGGCCGGGTGGGTACCGGCAACATCGCCGGCGTGGCCACCGCGATCGGCTTCGGCGGTCCGGGCGCCATCTTCTGGATGTGGATGGTGGCCTTCCTCGGTGCCGCGACTGCCTACATCGAGTCCGCGCTCGGCCAGATCTACAAGGTCGAGCACCACGGCCAGTACCGTGGCGGCCCGGCCTACTTCATCGAGAAGGGCCTGGGCTGGCGCGTGTATGCGATCGTGTTCGCGGTCGCGACGATGATCGCCTGCGGCGTGCTGCTGCCCGGTATCCAGACCAACAGCATCGCGGCCAGCATGGAGAACGCCTTCGGCGTGGCGCCGGCGGTCACCGGCACCATCATTGTCATCCTGCTCGGTCTGATCATCTTCGGCGGCGTGCGCCGCATCGCCCAGGTCACTCAGGTGGTCGTGCCCTTCATGGCGCTCGGCTACATCCTGGCCGCGGCCGTGGTGGTTGCGCTCAACGTGGAGAAGGTGCCCGAGGTCATCCGCCTGATCGTGTCCTCGGCCTTCGGCCTGGATGCCGGCTTTGGCGCGATGATCGGCCTGGCCATCCAGTGGGGCGTGAAGCGTGGCGTGTATTCCAACGAAGCCGGCCAGGGCACAGGCCCGCATGCGGCGGCGGCGGCCGAGGTTCCGCACCCGGCGGCGCAGGGCCTGGTGCAGGCTTTCTCGGTATATATCGACACCTTGTTCGTGTGTTCGGCCACCGCCTTCATGATCCTGATCACCGGCACCTACAACGTCACCGGCGCGGACGGGCAGCAGGTATTCACCGGCCTGGCCAACATCGCCGCGGGCACCGGCTTCACCCAGGCCGCGATGGAGCAGGTGCTGCCCGGCTTCGGTGCGGTGTTCGTGGCGGTGGCGCTGTTCTTCTTCGCCTTCACGACGGTGCTGGCCTACTACTACATTGCCGAGACCAACCTCGCCTACCTTACCCGCAACCTGCGTTCCGAGGCGCTGATCTTCGTGCTGCGGGTGGCGCTGATCGGCTCCGCGCTCTATGGCTGCGTGCGTACGAGCGACCTTGCCTGGGGGCTGGGCGACATCGGCGTGGGCATGATGGCCTGGCTCAACCTGTTCGCCATCCTGGTGCTGCAGAAGCCGGCGCTGCTGGCGCTGAAGGACTATGAGGCGCAGCAGGCCAAGGGGCGTCTCGAGCCGCAGTTCGATCCCCGTCCTCTCGGCATCGAGAACGCCGAGCTGTGGGAGCGGATCGCCGACAAGCGCAAGGCCTGATCGCCGCCAACGCAGGCCCGGCCTGCGCGCAGGACCTGCCCGCCGACGCTGCGCTATAGTGTCGGCGGGCTTTTTATTCACGAAGGACCCATGCAGATCGTACTCATCAGCGGCCTCTCCGGATCGGGCAAGAGCATCGCCCTCAACGTGCTGGAGGACGCCGGCTACTACGTGGTGGACAACCTGCCGGCCGCGCTGCTGCCGCAGCTCGTCACCCACCTGCGCGGCGCCGGCTGGCGGCGGGTGGCGGTCGCGGTGGACATGCGCTCGGGGGTGAGCATCGCTGCCTTGCCGCAGCAGGTGGAGAGCCTGCGGGCGATGGTGCGAGACCTGCGATTCATCTTCCTCGAGGCGCGTGACGATGCGCTGATCGCGCGCTTTTCCGAAACCCGCCGCCGTCACCCGCTGGCGATCGACGACGTCAGCCTGGAGGAGGCGATCCAGCGCGAGCGCGAGGCGCTCGAAAGCATCGCCGAACTCGGCCATCGCATCGACACCAGCGACCTGCATCCCAACACGCTGCGTGCCTGGGTCAAGGACTTCATCCAGATGCCCTCGACCGAAGGCATGACGCTGATGTTCGAGTCCTTCGGCTTCAAGTACGGGATTCCGCTCGATGCCGACCTCGTCTTCGACGTGCGCTGCCTCCCCAACCCGCACTACGATCCGCGCCTGCGTCCGCTCACCGGGCGCGACCAGCCGGTGATCGCGTTCCTCGAGAAGATCCCCGAAGTCGCACGCATGGCGCAGGACATCCACCAGTTCGTCGCCAACTGGCTGCCGGCCTACCTGCGCGACAACCGCAGCTATCTCACTGTGGCGATCGGTTGTACCGGCGGCCAGCACCGTTCGGTGTACCTCGCCGAGTGGCTGGCAGCGCGCTTCCGCGACCAGCTCGACGTGATCGTTCGCCATCGCTCTGCGGCGCGGCGTGCGGCCGACCGCGCGGCGGGCAGCCATGAATCCGGGGGCGGAACCGCGCAGTGAGTTTCGAGTGGTCGCAATGGCGGGCGCTGCTGCGTCCGGGTGATCTCGTCATGGTCGCGCTCGGCCTGCTGGTGTGCGCCCAGGCGGTGTGGACCCTGTGGCGGGGTGGCGAGCCCGATGGCGCGATCGTCCGGGCCGGCGGGCGGGTGGTGGCGGAGGTGGATCTTGCGCGCGCGCGCACGATCGAGGTGCCCGGGCCGCTCGGCGTCACCGTGATCGAGGTCCAGCCCGGCCGTGCGCGCGTCGCATCCGATCCCGGCCCGCGCCAATACTGCGTGCGCCAGGGCTGGCTCACGCAGGCGGGCGCGGTGGCGATCTGTGCGCCCAACGAAGTCAGCCTCAGCCTCAGCGGTCGCGCCGCGGACTATGACTCCCTCAACTATTGAACTGACGCCCACCGCGGAGGACCGCCGCATTGCCCGCCACGCTGCGGCGGCGATCGTGCTGACGGTGGCCGAGGCGGCGATTCCGCTGCCGCTGCCCGGTGTCAAGCCCGGGCTGGCGAACATCGTGACCCTGGTGGTGCTGGCGCGCTGGGGCTGGCGCGAGGCGGTGTGGGTGTCGCTGCTGCGCGTGCTGGCGGGCAGTCTGCTGCTCGGCCAGTTCTTCGCACCCGGTTTCTTTCTCAGCCTGTCCGGCGCGCTCGCCAGCCTGGTCGTGCTCGGCTTCGCGATGCACCTGCCGAGGCGCTGGTTCGGGCCGGTCAGCCACAGCATCCTGGCCGCCTTCGCCCACATCGGTGCGCAGCTGGTGGTGGCCCGGCTATGGCTGGTGCCGCACGATGGCGTGTTCTATCTGTTGCCGGTGTTTGCGTTGGCGGCGGTGGTGTTCGGGCTGGTCAACGGTCTGGTCGCCGCCCGCCTGCTGGCCGAGCTGCCCTCGCCGCCGGGCGGGGCAAAGGCGCCGGAACGCTGAGCGACCGTCGCCGTCCAATCTGGCACGGCGGGCGGTTCGAACTGCCCGCGCGACCTCGGGAGGACACATGCGCGGACGTTGGTGGCGGTGGCTGAGCGCCGTGCTCGCGGTCATCTGCGGCCTGGCCTTTGGCTGGGTGGCGGGAACGGGGCTGGTGCAGGCGGCGCCGACGGTGGTCGGCACCGCCGGCGCGACGCACGTTCAGCTGCGGTGCTGCGCGAACCAGTCCAGCAGCCGCTTCCAGCCATCCTCGGCCTCCGCCTTGCGGTAGCTCGGCCGGTAGTCGGCATGGAAGGCGTGCGGCGCATCGGGATAGACGTGGATGGTACTGGCGCTGCCGGCGCTCTTGAGCGCATCGCCCATCATCTCCACGTCGGCGAGCGGTATGCCCTGATCCTGGCCGCCGTAGAGACCGAGCACCGGCGCGTGCAGTGCCGCGGCCACGTCGATCGGGTGCTTCGGGGTGAGCTCGGAGGGGGTGCCATCCAGACGGCCGTACCAGGCCACGCCGCACTTCACCTTCGGGTTGTGCGCGGCGTACAGCCAGGTGATGCGCCCCCCCCAGCAGAACCCGGTGACCGCCAGCCAGTCGGGGGCGCCGCCCTGGTTTGCCGACCACGCCGCGCAGGCGTCGAGGTCCGCCATGACTTGGGCGTCCGGCACCTTGGAAACGATCGCCTGGAGGATCTCGCCGACGTTGTCGATGGTGCGCGGGTCACCCTGGCGGAAGAAGAGCTCGGGCGCGATCGCCAGATAACCCTGATGGGCAAGGCGGCGGCAGACATCCCGGATGTGTTCGTGCACACCGAAGATCTCCTGCACCACCAGCACCACCGGCAGTCTGGAGCCGCTTGCGGGACGGGCGTAATAGACCGGCAGGGCGCCGCCCTCTACCGCCACGGTGGCTTCTCCGGCACGCAGTCCGGCGCTGTCGGTGGCGATCACCGTGCTCGCGTGCACCGGCTGCACGGCGAGCGCGAATCCGGCGGCGGCGAGGGTCGTGACGAAGCCGCGGCGATCGAGGCGCGCGGCGGGCAGCAGGCTGTCGAACTGTTGGCGATCGGTGGCCGTTTCCATGGTCTTCATGCGTCTGATCTCCTCTGGTCTCTGGTCGGTGTGGAGCCGCGGTGGCGCGCTCACCGCTGCCGGGTCATGGGCGCGGCGGCGTTGCCCTCATCGCTGCAGCCTCATGATGACCGCCTTTCGTTCCAGGGCGTTCCATGCGAGGCGCGATAAAGTAACATCGGTCCCCTGAGAACTCCCCACTCTGGGTCAGTGATGTTTCCCGCGTTCGTTCCCTCTCTCCCGTCCGCCTCGCGCGCGAGCTCGTATGCACCCGACGCCCGGGTGCTGCGCCGGAAACCCGCTGCCGATCACGAACCCGGCAAGGGGGTGCAGCGATGAGCGCGCGCGACCGCGCCCAGCTGCGCATGACGAACGAGCGCCTCGAGCGGCTGCTGGCCACCGGCCCCACCGTGCTCTACAGCCTGCACCAGGTCGACGGGGCGCTGCAGGCAACGTGGGTCAGCGACAACATCGAGCGCCTGACCGGTTACCGGGCCGCCGAGGCGATGACGCCCGGATGGTGGGCGGACCACCTCGATCCGTCGACGCGAACGGACGTGATCAGGCGCGCCCGACGACTGATCGCGGACGGGCGGCTCTGTTACGAGTATCGCTTCCGGTGCCGGGACGGGCGCATGATCTGGGTGCGCGACGACATGCGGGTGTTGCCGCAGCAGGAGGGGGAGGCGCTCGAGGTCGCCGGGAGCTGGACGGACATCACCACCGAGCGCCGGACCGAGGAGCTGCGGGCGGCGCGTGCCGCCGTGCTCGACGGCGTGGTCGCGAGCCAGCCGCTGGCGGCGATCCTCGACATGATCGCCGGCAGGCTGGAGGCGCTGATTCCCGAGATGCGCGTTTCGGTGCTGCTGCTCGACGCGCGCAGCAGGCGGCTTCATGTCGGCGCCGCCCCTCGTCTGCCGGACTTCTACAACGCTGCGGTGGAAGGGCTGGAGATCGGCGAAGGGCGCGGCTCCTGCGGCACGGCGGCGTTTCGCGGCGAGCGGGTGATCGTCGCGGACATCGCCCGGCACCCCTACTGGCGAGGTTTCCGGGCCGTGGCCGAGCGCGCCGGGGTGCGCGCTTGCTGGTCCATGCCGTTCAAGGACACTGCCGGACAGGTGCTCGGCACCTTCGCCACCTATTACGACACGCCGCGCACGCCCGCCCAGGACGAGCTCGATCTGGTCGAGGAGTTCGCCCGCATCACCGGCCTCGCGGTGCAGAAGGTGCGCGCAGAGGCGGCCCTGCGCCAGTCTTCGGCGGTGTTCGAGAGCACGCGCGATGGGGTGGTGATCACCACGCTCGAGCCGCGCATCGTCGCGGTCAACCCGGCCTACACCGAGATCACCGGTTACAGCGCGGAGGAGGCGATCGGCCGCAACCCCAGCCTGCTGCGCTCCGGCCGGCACGACCGCGCCTTCTACCAGGCGATGTGGGCGAGCCTGCGGCAGGTCGGCTACTGGCAGGGCGAGGTCTGGAACAGGCGGGCGAACGGCGAGGTGTATCCGCAATGGCTGACGCTGAGCACCGTGCGCGACGAGGCCGGCGAGCCCAGCCACTATGTCGGCGTGTTCACCGATCTCACCCAGCTCAAGCGCTCGGAGCAACAGCTCGAACATCTGACCCATTACGATCCGCTCACCGACCTGCCCAACCGCTTGCTGGTGCAGTCGCGGCTGGAACACGCGATCGACCAGGCGCGTCGGCATCGCGGCAGGCTCGGTGTGCTGTTCGTCGACCTAGACCGCTTCAAGAACGTGAACGACAGCCTCGGACATCCGGCCGGGGATGCGCTCATTCAGGCCGTGGCCGGCCGCCTGCGCGCGGGCCTGCGCGTGGAGGACACCCTGGCCCGCCTCGGCGGTGACGAGTTCCTCGTCGTCATCGAGGATCTGGAGTCGGCCGACGAGGCTGCGAGCGTCGCCCGCAAGCTCACGGAGCTGGTACAGCAGCCCTTCCGCGTGGCCGGCGACCGCGAGGTCATCGTCAGCGCGAGCGTGGGCATCAGCCTGTATCCGGACGACGGCGCCAGCGCCACCGACCTCATCCAGTATGCCGACGCGGCGCTCTATCAGGCCAAGGCGGAGGGGCGCAACAGCTTCTGCTTCTATGCGAGCGAGCTCACCGCTGCGGTGAGCGAGCGCATGGAGATGGAGATGGGCTTGCGGCGTGCGCTCGAGCGCGGCGAGCTGCGCATCCACTACCAGCCGCTGGTGAGCCTGAAGGGCGGGCGGGTCGGCGCCGAGGCGCTGCTGCGCTGGCAGCCGCCGGGGGAAGCGCTGGTACGGCCGGATCGCTTCATTCCCCTCGCCGAGGAGACCGGACTCATCGTCCCGATCGGCGGCTGGGTACTGCGCGAGGCTTGCCGCCAGGCGCGGGCGTGGCTGGATGCCGGCCTGGACTTCGGTGGTGTCGCGGTGAATCTGTCGGTGCGTCAGTTCCGCGCCCGCGACCTGGTGAGCCTGGTCGCTGAGGTACTGCGCGAAACGGGCTTGCCGGCGGCGCGTCTGCAGCTCGAGATCACCGAGTCGGCGCTGATGGACGAGGTCGAGCAGGCGGTCGACACACTCCACCACTTGTATGCGCTGGGCGTCACCCTCGCGGTGGACGATTTCGGCACTGGCTATTCGTCGCTTGCCTACCTGAAGCGGTTTCCGATCGGCACGCTGAAGGTCGACCAGAGTTTCGTGCGTGGCATCGCCGTCGACGAGAGTGATCGCGCGATCGTGGTGGCGACCATCGCCATGGCGCGCGGGCTCGGCTTTTCGACCACGGCCGAAGGCGTCGAGACCGAAGCGCAGCTGGCGATCCTGCGCACGCTCGGCTGCGACGCCTATCAGGGCTTCCTGTTCAGCCGTCCGCTCGAGGCTGCCGAGTTCGCCCGCCTGCCGTGCTTCGGCAGCGCGGGCGCGATGCGCTGAGCTTCAGCGGCGGGACTGGGGCGCTGCGCTGGCGCCGGCCGCGCGGCCGGGCAGATGACGGAAAGTGATGCGGCCTTTGCTCAGATCATAGGGCGACATCTCGAGGGAGACGCTGTCGCCGGCAATGATGCGGATGTGGTGCTTGCGCATCTTGCCGCCGGAATAGGCGATGAGGTTGTGGCCGTTGTCCAGTGTCACGCGGTAGCGGCCGTCGGGCAGCACCTCGGTGACGGATCCATGCATTTCGATGAGTTCTTCCTTGGCCATGTTCGGGCTCCTTGTCGTTGTGCCGGTGCCGGGGATGCGCGCCACCGGTCGGACTCGCTCCGCCGCGGGCGAGTCGAGATTGGCTGTTGCCGTGCGGTGGCGCGGCATGGGCCGGGTGGGGGCGGCGCGTGATCGGCGGGCCGGTCAGGGCTGTTGCATGCCTGCGGGCGAACGCAGGGCACGAGCAGCGAGGGCGAGTGGGTGGAGCGTACGCGGGTCGCTCGGGATCGCTGCGGGAAAGAGTGATGTCGCCGCGCGTGCTGCGCGGGGGTCCGGATTGAACGCGTACATTCGGATCCGATTTGAACGACACCCGAAACTATACCCGATTCGGCATTCCGGGTCCATGCGTGCATTCGTCCACGGCGGGCGAGCATTCTTCGCGAAGTGAAGACGACGGCATCGGTACAATTGCGGGCCATGCAACGTCGTGCTTTCTTACTGCGACTCGCGGCACTCGCTGCGGGGGCGGCCGGTGCGGGCAGTGGCTGCGACCCTGACGTACCACTTGCCGTCGGCATTCATCCCTGGCCGGGCTACGAACCGTTCTACATCGCGCGCGCCTTCGGCTGGCTGCCCGACTACGTGCGCCTGCGCGAAGGCGGGACTGCAAGCGATTCGGTCGCGGCGATGAAGGCCGGCGAACTCGATGCCGCTGCGCTGACGCTCGACGAGGTGCTCGCGGTGCGGGCGAGCGGCCTGGCCCTGACCGTGGTGCTGGTGTTCGACGTCTCGGTCGGTGCCGACGCGGTGATGGCTCGGCGCGACATCGAGCAGCCTGCCGACGTCGCCGGGCGACCAATCGCGGTCGAGCGCGGCGCTGTGGGCGAACTGGTGCTCGACAAGCTGCTGGCGGCCGCCGGCCTGACCGAGGCGGATGTCACCGTGCTCGACATCGCGCCCGATGATCAGCTCGAGGCGTGGCGACGGGGCGAGATCGACGTCGCGATCGGCTATGAGCCGGTCACCCGGCTGCTCGAACGCGAGGGCGCGCGCCGCCTGTTCGACAGCCGGCAGTTTCCGGGCGTGATCTTCGATGTGCTCGCAGTTCGCAGCGACCGCCTGTCCGTTCGACGCAGCCAGCTCGATGCGCTGTTGAGCGCGCATTTTCGCGCCCTCGACCACCTGCGCGTGAACCGGGACGACGCCCTGCGCCGCATTGCGGCCTGGCGGGGTCTCAGCCTGGAAGAGACCGAGCGCAGCTTTGCCGGCCTCAATCTGCCGGATCTTGCCGGCAACCGCGCCTACCTCGACGTCACGGGGGCGCGCGGCATCCTCAAGAGCGCGCGCGAGCTCAATGTGCTGATGCTGCGTGCCGGGCGCCTGTCCGTGGCCGACGACCTGATCGGTCTGATCGACCCGAGCTGCCTGCCGCGCAACGGGAGCGCGTGATGATCGCGTTGCTGCGGCGAGCCTTCGTCTGCCTGTTCGTGCTTGCCTGCTGTCCGGCCTTCGCGCAGGACAAGCTCACCCTCGGCGTGTTCGCCTTTCGGCCGCAGCCGCTCATGCTCGAGCGCTATACGCCGCTCGCCGATTACCTGTCGGCCAAGCTGGGAGGCGTGCGGGTCGAGCTGCAGGTGCTCGCGCAGGACGAGCTCGAGGAGGCGGTCGCCGCCCGGCGCATCGATCTGCTGATGACCAATCCGAGTCACTACCTCGAGCTGCGCAGTCATAACAGCCTGTCGGGCGCGCTGGCGACCGTGATCTCCATGGAGAACGGCCAGGCGGTCACCAGCCTCGGTGGCTGCATCATCGTGTCCTCCGGTCGTACGGACATCAGCGGGCTGCGCGCGCTCGAGGGCCGGCGGATCGCGATCCCCGGGCCGCGCTACCTTGGCGGCTACCAGGCCCAGGCCTACGAACTGAAGCAGGCCGGTGTGCGGGTGCCCGGAGATGTCGATCTGCTCGTCACCGGCAGTCACGAGGCCGTCGTCGAGGCGGTGCTCGAGGGGCGCGCCGACGCCGGCTTCGTGCGCACCGGGATCATCGAGAGCCTGGTGGCCGAGGGCCGCCTCGATCCGGCGCGGCTGGTGGTGCTCAACCGCCAGAACCTCGCCGGCTATCCGTATGCGGTGTCG
This sequence comes from Thauera sp. JM12B12, assembly GCF_039614725.1. NCBI lineage: Bacteria > Pseudomonadati > Pseudomonadota > Betaproteobacteria > Rhodocyclales > Zoogloeaceae > Thauera > Thauera sp. JM12B12. The sequence goes on from NZ_CP154859.1 coordinate 710,747, forward strand.
ACCCGCCTCTACCCGGAGTGGCCTTTCGTTGCGCTGCCTCATGTCGAGGCGCGCATGGTGAGGCGCATCTCCGCGGCCCTGCTCGCGCTCGAGGCCTCCGATCCGGCTGCGCGCGCGGCGGGTATCGCCGGCTTCTCGCCGCCGCTCGACTACCTTCCGGTCGAGACTCTGGCGCGCGCCCTGCGCCTGCCGCCCTTCGATCATGCGCCGCCGTTCTTATGGCGGGACGTGTGGGCGCGCTACGCCAGTTTCATCATTGCGCTCGGCGTGCTGTCGGCGCTGGCAGTAGGGCTGCTGGTCGTGCTGATGCGGCGCAACCGTCAGCTGGCACAGTCGGTCGCCGCGCTCGAGGACGCTCAGGAGGCGCTGCGCCACATCGCCTATCACGACCCGCTCACCGGGCTGCCGAACCGGGCGTTGCTGATCGATCGCTTGCGTCAGGACATGGGGCGGGTGCGGCGCAACACCCAGCGGCTTGCCCTCGCCTATATCGATCTGGACGGATTCAAGGCGGTCAACGACACCCACGGTCACGAGATGGGCGACCGCCTGCTGGTCGACATCGCCCGCCGGATGCGCGGCGTGCTGCGCGAGGCCGATACCGTCGCGCGCCTGGGCGGGGACGAGTTCGCCGCGATCTTCACCGACCTGCCCGAGGTCACGCTCAGCCACGGGTTGATCGACCGCCTGCTGGTCGCGATCGCGGCGCCGGTGAGCCTGGATGGGGTCCAGTTGCGGGTGTCGGGCAGCGTGGGCGTCGCGTATTTTCCGCAAGCGAGCGGGATCGAGCCCGAGCAGTTGCTGCGCCAGGCCGATCATGCGATGTACGAAGCCAAGCAGTCGGGCCGGAATTGCTGCCGGATCTTCGATGAGCGTGCGCTGCAGGCGGCCGGCGCGGCACCGATGGTGCGCGCCGCGATCGTGCAAGGCGGCGCCTGAGGCGCGTTGCCGCGGCCAGCGGGCGTTGCAGAAACGAAAAATGCCCAGTCCGAAGACTGGGCATTTTCCTGTGTTTTGGTAGGCCGTGCTGGATTCGAACCAGCGACCAACGGATTAAAAGTCCGCTGCTCTACCAGCTGAGCTAACGACCCGAAAAACGAGCGCGAATCATAGAGGGCTCACGCTCGTGCGTCAAGCGCCGGATGGCATGCAGCCGGGCGTGCGCGACCCTGAGCCGGTGTCCTGGAGCCCGAGACGGGTGGGCGCAGCCCGCCCGATCAGGCCTCGCGCATCAACAGCCAGTACTGGACCCTCAGCGTGACGGCACAGCCGGCGATGATCGCCGCCGTGGTCAGGATCGAGCCGACGGCAAGCGTCGACAGGCCGGTGACGCCCTGCCCGATCGTGCATCCGAGCGCGGTGACGCCGCCGAAGCCCATCAGCAGGCCGCCGATCATGTGGCGGACGAGGTCGCCGCTGTCGCGAAAGCTCTCGATGCGGAAGCTTCCGCCCACGACCGCGTTGGCGGCCGCGCCGGCGATGACGCCAAGCGCGCTGGCGATACCGAAGGTGACGACGCGGCTGGTGTCGCTCCACAACAGCAGCAGCTCGAGGGTGTAGGCGAGCGGCGCGACGAAGGTGAGCGACTCCGCGCGCCCGCTGTTGGTGGCGATGAAGGCCTCCTCGAGGGTCTCGGGGTGCTCGGCGACATAGCCGATGTGACCCGATACGTACCAGCCGGCGATCACGGTAGCGCCGACGACGAGGCCGCCGAGGAGCACGTCCGCGCGCCAGGCCTCGCGCCGGGCCAGCGACCACAGCAGCAGGCCGCCGCCGATCGCCACGCTGGCGAGCAGCAGGGCGGTGGCGGGCGCCAGGCCCGCGGCAGCCAGGAAGGACGGGAGGTCCTGGCCGTGCTCGAGCTGGACCGCGACCGGATCGAGCAGGCCCACCCGCCACACGCCGAACAGGCCGCGCAGGGTCATGTAGGCGCCGATGGCGAGGAACACGAAGACCACGATCGACTTCAGGTTGCCGCCGCCGATGCGGATCAGCGTCTTGCTGCCGCAGCCCGAGGCGAGCGTCATGCCGATGCCGAAGCTGGCGCCGCCGACGAGGTGCGACAGCCAGTTGAGGCGGCTGCCGGTGTACAGGCTCTTGGAGGTGTCGAACAGGCCGAGCGCCTGCAGCGCGGCGGTGCCGAGGATGGCGACCGCGATCGCCAGTGCCCACATGCGCATGCGGTTCCAGTCGCCGATGTTCACGATGTCGGAAACGGCGCCCATGGTGCAGAAGTTCGTGCGGTGGGCGACGAAGCCGAAGAGCGTGCCGATCGCGAATGCGAGCCAGACGATGGTCGAGGCGGAGACCAGGGTTTCTTCCATGATGCGGACCGGAGGGGGCGGAGGCGGGAGTTTAACCGGAAAGCGCCGGGCGGCCGTCAGCTGGCCGCCGGGCGATAGGGCGTGGGGTCGGACACCCCTGCGGCGGCGAAACCCGCCGCACGCAGACGGCAGGCTTCGCAGCGCCCGCAGGCGCGGCCGTCGTCGTCGGCCTGGTAGCAGGTCACGGTGATGCCATAGTCGACGCCGAGCGCGAGGCCGCGGCGGATGATGTCGGCCTTGGAGAGGTCGATCAGCGGTGCATGGATGCGCAGGCGCGCGCCTTCGACGCCGGCCTTGGTGGCGAGGTTGGCCATGTGCTCGAAGGCCTGGATGAAGGCCGGGCGGCAGTCGGGGTAGCCGGAGTAGTCGACCGCATTGACGCCGACGAAGATGTCGTTGGCGCCGAGAACTTCGGCCCAGGCGAGCGCGATCGACAGCATCACCGTGTTGCGTGCCGGCACGTAGGTGACCGGAATGCCGCCCTTGTCCTCGTCCACCGGCACCGCGATGCCGGGGTCGGTGAGCGCCGAGCCGCCGAACTGGCCGAGGTTGACGCTGGCGGTGCGGTGCTCCTTCGCACCCAGCGCTACGGCGACGCGGCGCGAGGCGGCGAGCTCGGCGGCGTGACGCTGGCCGTAGGCGACCGAGAGGGCGTAGGTCTCGAAGCCCATGTCGCGCGCGATCGCGAGGCAGGTGGCGGAGTCGAGTCCGCCGGAGAGCAGGACGACGGCGCGGGGCGGGTGGTTCATGTTGCGGGTTCCATCGAGGCGCGCGGGCCGGATGATGCGTGGCGCAGCGTGCGGGGTGATCGTCGCGGCAGGCGGCGCGCTAGCGGCCGCGGGCGTCGTTCCAGAGCACCTTGTGGAGCTGGAGCTGGAAGCGCACCGGCAGGCGGTCGCGCACCACCCATTCGGCGAGTTGGGCGGGGTCGAGCTGGCCTTCCACCGGCGACAGCAGCACGCTGCAGCGGCGATCGAGCGCGTGCTCGGCGATCTGCGCGCGTGCCCAGTCGTAGTCGGCCGCGTCGGCGAGGACGATCTTGACCTCGTCGCGCGGGCCGAGCACGGGAATGTTCTCGTAGCGGTTGCGCGCCACCTCGCCCGAGCCGGGCGCCTTCAGGTCGACGATACGTGCCACGCGCGGGTCGACCTCGGCGATGTCGAGCGCGCCGCTGGTCTCGAGCGAGACGTCGTAGTCTGCATCGCACAGCGCACGCAGCAGGACGAGGCAGGCCTTCTGGGCGAGCGGCTCGCCACCGGTCACGCAGACGTGGCGCAGGCCGTGACGGGCGACCTCGGCGAGCACTTCATCCACCGTGCGCGACGTGCCGCCGGTGAAGGCATAGGCGGTGTCGCACCAGGTGCAACGCAGGGGGCAGCCGGTCAGGCGGACGAACACGGTGGGCAGGCCGACGCGGCTCGACTCGCCCTGCACGGAGGCGAAGATCTCGGTGATGCGCAGGCGGGCGGTCGCAGCCACCGCCATCTCCTGGTCCGCCATCGCGGCTCAGCGCGCGGCCAGCCGCTGGCGTGCGACCTGGGCAGCGTTGCTCTGCGGATAACGTTCGGTGAGGGACTTCAAGGTGTTGCGGGCGCCGCTGGCGTCGCCCATCGCCTGCTGGCTGTTGGCCAGGCCGAGCATGGAGTCGGGGGCGACGTTGTCGCTCGGCCATTTGTCGAGCACGGTCTTGAAGTGACGCGTGGCGCTGGCGACGTCCTTGGCCTGGAGCGCGGCGTTGCCGGCCCAGAAGTGCGCGCCGGCGGTGAAATTGCCCGCGGGGTAGCGGCGGGTGAAGCTGTCGAAGGCCGCGAGCGCTTCCTTGGTCTTGCCGTTCTTGAGCAGGTTGAGCGCGCCTTCGTATTCGGCGGACTCGGCTGCCGGGTCGCTGCCCGGCGCGGCGCCCGCCGGAGCCCCGGCCGCGGCCGGAGCGCCGGCGGTGCCGCCGGTCTCGATCTGGCGCAGACGCGCATCCAGATCGACGTAGAAATCCTTCTGCCGCTGCTTGAGGGTTTCGACCTCGTTCATCAGCAGCTCGATCTGACCGCGCAGGCGCGCCACTTCGGCGCGCAGCTGCTCGTTCTGCATGGCGAGTTCGAGCTGGCCGCGGCTGGTGGTCTCCAGCTGGCCCTGAACATCCTGGCGCAGCTGGATGATCTGGTTGCGGGCCTCGGTGTCACCCCCGAAAAGCTGGGCGTGCGCCGGCGCGAACGGGCTCAGGGCGAGCGCTGTGGCAAGCGGCAGAAGGCGTTTCATGACGGGACTCTCTTAGAACTCGCCCGAGTACAGCATGTCGCCGCGACGGTTTTCGCCGTAGCAGGCTTCGGTGCGGTCTTCGCAGCGCGGCTTCTCTTCGCCCAGGCTCACGGACTCGATCTGGGCTTCCTTGGCGCCCAGCAGCATCAGCGCCTGCTTGACGACGTCGGCACGCTTCTGGCCCAGCGCCAGGTTGTACTCGCGGCTGCCGCGCTCGTCGGTGTTGCCCTGCACGAGCATGCGCATCTGCGGGTTCTGGACGAGGAAGCGGGCGTGCGCCTCGATCAGCGGACGGGCTTCGGGCTTGATGACGTAGCTGTCGAAGTCGAAGAACACGCTGCGCTTGGACAGGATGTTGTTCGGGTCGGTCAGGGCGGCGATGCCGCTGCCACCGAGGCCGCCGGCGGTCACGGTGGCGACGCCCGCGCCACGGTCCTCGACCGAGGTGCCGGCGGTTTCGGGGCCGGTGCTCGAGCAGGCAGCCAGGGTCAGGGCCAGCAGGGCCGGGAGAACGAGTTTCTTCATGGGTATTGCTCCAGTACTTGTGTTTAAGACAGCAGAAAGGAATGTGCGGCTCGGACCGCTTCTTGGATTACCGGATCTGCGGGCCCCAGGCGGGCTCGCGGACATCGGCGGCCTGCACCGTCAGCCGCTGGCGGATGCGCCCATCGGTCGACACCGCCGACAGCACGCCGCGGCCACCGCTGTCGGTGGCGTACAGGATCATGCGGCCGTTGGGGGCGAAGCTGGGCGATTCGTCGCGTGCCGAATCGGTGAGGATGGTGGTCTGCCGGGTGGCGAGGTCCTGCACGGCCACCTGGAAGCGGCCGGCATTGCGGGTGATGAAGGCGAGCAGCTTGCCGTCGAAGGACAGCCGCGGCGAAACGTTGTAGTTGCCTTCGAAAGTCACCCGCTGGGCACTGCCGCCGCTGGCAGGAATACGGTAGATCTGCGGACTGCCGCCTCGATCCGAGGTGAAGTAGATGTGGCCGTCGGCGCCCCAGAAGGGCTCGGTGTCGATGCCCGAAGATTGCGCCAGGCGGCGCACGCCGGAGCCGTCGGCGCTGACCACGTAGAGCTGCGACTGACCGTCCTTGGTCAGCACGACCGCGAGCTGGCTGCCGTCCGGAGACCACGCGGGCGCGGAGTTGGAGCCCTTGAAATTGGCGACCACGCGGCGTTGGCCGGTGGCGAGCGTATGCACGTAGACGATCGGCTTCTTCTGCTCGAAGGACACGTAGGCCAGGCGCTGGCCGTCCGGCGACCATGCCGGCGAGATGATCGGCTCGCGCGAGCGCAGCGCGGTGGCGGCGTTCATGCCGTCGGCGTCGGAGACCTGGAGCTCGAAGTTGGGGCCGGCCTTGATGACGTAGGCGATGCGGGTGGCGAAATAGCCGGGCAGGCCGGTGAGCTTCTCGTACACGAAATCGGCGATGCGGTGGCCGACGAGACGATTCTGTGCCGGGCTCATCGGCAGCGCCATGGCGCCGAGCTCCTGCTGCTTCTGGGCGTCGAACAGACGAAAGCGCGCCTCGTAGCGGCCGTCGGCCATCGGGATCAGGCTGCCGGTGAGCACCGCGTCGGCGCCGCGTGCGCGTACGCCGGCAAGGTCGGGCATGACCGATTCGGGCATCGGCAGCGGGCCGGTGTCGATGAGGGTGAACAGGCCGCTGCGCTCGAGGTCGGCGCGCACGACGTCGGTCACGCTCTGCGGCAGGCGACCTTCGTTCTCGAAGATCGGGATGATGACCGGGAAGCGCGAGGCGCCGGCGCCGGTGATCTCGATCGACAGCTGGGCGTGCGCGCCCAGCGCGAGGCTGGCGAGCAGGCCGGCGAGGAAAAGGCGGACGATGTGCAGGGTTTTGATCATGCGGGATTTTCTCCAGCCGCGGATTATAGACATGACGGACTCACTCGTCCGCCAGCGGACGGAATTTAAGCTCCAGCGTGCGTTGGAACTGGCTGCGGTTCTCCGGCAGCGGCAGCGGGCTCGAGCGCCGGATCGCGCGCTCGATCGCCTCGTCCAGCGCCGCGATGCCGGACGAACGCTTCAGCCGCACGTTGAGGACCTCGCCGCTCGGCAGCTGGTCGACCTCGAACACCGCCTCCGGGTTGCCGGTGAGGCCGGGCGGGCGCAGCAGGTTGCCGCGCACCTTGGCGGCGATCGCCGCGCGGTACTTGTCGATGTCCCCGCCCGGCGCCCCCTGGCTGGCGGCACCCTGAGCCGCCGCGCGCGCGCCTTCCTGCTGCATCAGGCTGGCCAGGCGTGCCTGCTCGGCGCGCTGCAGCTCCTGTTCCAGGCGCTGCGCGGTCGGGTCGGGAGCGGGTTTGGGCTGGGGTTTGGGCTGCGGCTTGGGTTCGGGCTTCGGTTCGGGTTTGGGCTGCGGCTTGGGCTCGGGTTTGGGCTCAGGCTTGGGTTCGGGTTTCGGCTTGGGCTCGGGCTTCGGTTCCGGTTTGGGTGCGGGCTTCGGCGGCTCCGGCTTTTTCTCGGGCGGCTTGGTCGCGATCTCGGGTTTCGGCACCGGCGCGGGCTTGGGCGGCTCGGGCTTGGGTTCAGGCTTGGGCTCGGGCTTCGGCTCGGGTTTGGGTTCCGGCTTGGGTTCGGGTTTGGGCTCGGGCTTGGGTTCCGGTTTCGGCTCGGGCGTCGGCTGCGGGCGCGCGGCGGCGGGCGCACTACGCGCCGGCATCGATGCCAGGCCGACCTCGAGCGCCGCGGGCGGCGGGCTCTGCCAGCGGATGCCGAAGAACAGGAACAGGAAAAGCCCCACGTGCACGGCGATCGCCAGGCCCATGGACTGCCATTTGCCCGGCGCCTCGCGGCGGGGCGGCGCTGCGCGTTCCCTCATTTCTGGGTCGTCGCGCTCTGGGTGACGAGGCTGATCTTGCGGACCCCGACGCTGCGTGCGACTTCGAGCACGTCGATGACCTTCTGATAGTCCAGCTTGCTGTCGGCGGCGACCAGGAAGGCTTGCTCCGGGTTCTTGGCCAGGGCGTCCTGCAGGGTGGTCGCGAGCTGATCCTTGCGGACTGGCCGCGAATTGCCGCTGTTGCTCGGGCGCAACGCGAGCGCGCCGTCAGCCTTCACCTCGATGAAGATCGCCTCGGCTTGCGGCGGCGGCGTGCCTGCCCCGGCGGACGGGACGTTGATGGTGCCCTGCTGGATCATCGGCGCGGTGACCATGAAGATCACCAGCAGCACCAGCATCACGTCGATGTAGGGCACGACGTTGATCTGGTTCATGAGGCGGCGTTGGCGCATCGTTCGCTCTCCGTCCGCTCAGCGCAGGTTGCGCTGCAGGATGTTGGAGAACTCTTCCATGAAGCTCTCGAAGCGGATGCCGAGGCGGTCGATGTCGTGCGCGAAGCGGTTGTAGGCGACGACCGCCGGGATCGCGGCGAACAGGCCGATCGCGGTGGCGACCAGGGCCTCGGCGATGCCGGGCGCGACCTGGGCGAGCGTGGCCGAACCGACGCTGGACAGGCCGCGGAAGGAGTTCATGATCCCCCACACGGTGCCGAGCAGGCCGATGTAGGGCGACACCGAGCCGACCGAGGCGAGGAAGGCGAGGTGGGCCTCGAGGTCGTCGATCTCGCGCTGGTGCGTGGCGCGCATCGCGCGGCGGGCGCCGTCGAGCGTGGCGCCGTGGTCGTGGCCCTTGGCGCGCAGCTTGGTGAATTCGCGGTAGCCGGCCTCGAAGATGCGCTCCATGCCGTCGGCCTGGTGGCGGCTGGCGGATTCATACAGCGTGTTGAGATCGCCGCCGCTCCAGAAGTCGCGCTCGAAGTTGTCGGTCTCGGTGCGCGCCTGGCGGATCTGGAAGGACTTGCGGAAGATCCAGTACCAGGACACCAGCGACAGGCCGGCGAGCAGGGCCATGACGAGCTGGACGAGCACGCTCGCCTGGGAGATCAGGCTGATGATGGAGAGGTCGTGGGTGACGGTCATGCTTGGCTTTCGATGAGGGCGTGCAGGGAGGCAGGGAGGGCGATGGGTTTGTGCCGGCCGAGGTCGATGCTGGCGAGGAGGACTCGGGCGGTGAACAGAAGTTCTGCGCCACGACGGATTTCCTGCTCGAAGAGCAGGCTTGCCCGTCGCAGGGCGCCGATGCGTGTCGCGATTTCGAGCGCGTCGTCCAGGCGGGCTGGCGCGAGGTAGTCGGCCTGCACCGAGCGCACGACGAAGGCAAGCCCGCTTTCGTCGAGCAGGGCCTGCTGGCTCACGCCGAGCCGGCGCAGCCATTCGGTTCGCGCACGCTCGCAGAATTTGAGGTAGTTTGCGTAATACACCACGCCCCCCGCATCCGTGTCTTCGTAATAGACTCGCAGCGGCAGGGTGAAGGCTTGCGACGGCGCCGGCGGGTTGCTTGCGCGGGTGTCGTTGCGGTCGATTCTCGGTTGCATTGCAGCATTCTAGCCGAGGCATCGCGCCAGGTGCACGTCTGTTGCAAATGCTGATGAGTGGTGCGATGGTCAAGGCTTAATACTTGTTGTAGAAGCATTTTTCTTGAAATGTTATTCGTCCCGGCGCTGCCAGGAAGGGCGTGCATGCGAGGCTCTTGTGCAGCGCTCCGGGCCAGCAGGAAAACGAACGTGGCACTCCCTTTCTTCGGCAAGAAACCTGCCCCGCCTCGGCCTGCGGCAGCGCCGGAGGAGCGCGCTGCCGCCGAGGCGGTGCCGCCACCGACCGAGCTGTCGGAGCTTGATTTCAGCGGCTCCGACCATGGCCGCGGCCTCGCGCACGCGGCCGGACTGGTCGAGGTCCAGGAATGCGGCAGCGGTATCGGCGCCGCCTTCGAGGAGGCTGCGGTGCTCTACGCCAACGGCAACGATGACGAGGCGCTTGCGCTCCTCGAGACGGCGGTGCCCGGCGAGGGCGGTGCGGTGGGCGAGGGCGCATGGCTGATGCTGCTCGACCTGTACCGGCTGGGCGGCCTCCGCCAGCGTTTCGAGTCGCGGGTGCTCGACTACGCCACCCGTTTCGAGCGCTCGCCGCCACCCTGGGAGGATCTGTCCCTCGGCGCCGGCAAGGCGAAGGCGGGCCAGGCGCCCCTGGTCAACCTGAGCGGCAATCTCTCGGCCGCGGCCGAGAAGCAGTTCCAGCAGATTGCCGCGATCGCCCGCCGCAGCGGCGGCGTGCGCATCGACGTGAGCAAGGTTCGCGGCGTGGACGACGCCGGATGCGCGGTCTGGCGCCGACTGCTCGCCGAACTGGCGACGGAGCGCATCGGCGTCACCCTGGTCAATGTGCAGTCGCTGGCCGAGGTGCTTGGACGGCGCGTCACCGCTGGACGTGCGGAGGAGCGCGACACCTGGCTGATGCTGCTCGAACTGCTCCAGTACGCGGGCGATCAGGCGCGCTTCGAGGATCTCGCGGTGGAGTATGCGGTGACCTTCGAAGAGTCGCCGCCGTCGTGGGAGCGCCGTGCTGCGGTCGCGCCCGCCGCCGAGGCCAGGGCCGGCGCAGTGCCGCCGGCGCCGGCCGACCCCGACGGCTTTGCATTCGAGGGCGAACTGACGGGTGCGGCCAACGAGACGCTCAAGCGGCTGGCGGCCTTCGCGGCCGACCGCCGGATGCTCAAGGTCGATTGCAGTCGCCTGCGCCGGGTCGACTTCGTCTGCGCGGGGACCTTGTTCAACATTCTCGTCACCTTGCAGGCTCAGGGTAAACTCGTGAGCCTCGCCAACGTGAACGCGATGGTGGCGGGCCTGTTGCGCGTCATGAGCGTGGATCAGGTCGCCCACGTCACCTTGCGCCACTGAACAATCCACGAGCCCGGCGACTCCGCGGGCGGAGAACAGCAATGGAACAATATCGCGGCACCACCATCCTGTCGGTGCGGCGCGGCAATCGCGTCGCCCTCGGCGGGGACGGCCAGGTCACCCTGGGCAACATCGTCATCAAGGCCTCGGCGCGCAAGGTGCGTACGCTCTACAACGGCCAGATCCTCGCCGGCTTTGCCGGTGGCACGGCCGACGCCTTCACCCTGTTCGAGCGCTTCGAGGCCAAGCTCGACAAGCACCAGGGCAACCTGCTGCGCAGCGCGGTCGAACTCGCCAAGGACTGGCGCACCGACCGCATGCTGCGCCGACTCGAGGCCATGCTGGCGGTGGCCGACCGCGAGCACTCGCTGGTGATCACCGGCAACGGCGACGTGCTCGAGCCCGAGCAGGGCATCGTCGCCATTGGCAGCGGCGGCGCCTTTGCGCAGTCGGCGGCGCGCGCGCTGCTCGAGAACACCGAGCTCGAGCCCAGGGACATCGTGTCGAAGGCGCTCGGCATCGCCGGCGATCTGTGCATCTACACCAATCACCACCACACCATCGAAGTGCTGGACTGAGGCCGAACGCATGACCCAGATGACCCCGCCGGAGATCGTCTCCGAACTCGACAAGCACATCGTCGGCCAGGACAAGGCCAAGAAGGCGGTCGCCATCGCGCTGCGCAACCGCTGGCGCCGCGCCCAGGTGGAGGAGCCGCTGAGGGGCGAGATCACGCCCAAGAACATCCTGATGATCGGCCCCACCGGCGTCGGCAAGACCGAGATCGCCCGCCGCCTGGCGCGCCTGGCCAATGCCCCCTTCATCAAGATCGAGGCGACCAAGTTCACCGAGGTCGGCTACGTCGGCCGCGACGTGGACACCATCATCCGCGACCTGATGGAGATCGCGATCAAGGACGGCCGCGAGCGCGCGATGAAGTCGGTGCGGGATCGCGCGCTCGACGCCGCCGAGGACCGCGTGCTCGACGCGCTGCTGCCCCCGGCGCGTCCGGTCGGCTTCAATGCCGAATCCGAGCCGGCGCAGGATTCCGCCACGCGGCAGAAATTCCGCAAGAAGCTGCGCGAGGGCGAGCTCGACGACAAGGAGATCGAGATCGAGGTCGCCGCGCCGTCGATGCAGGCCGAGATCTTCGCTCCGCCGGGCATGGAGGAGCTCACCCAGCAGATCCAGGGCATGTTCCAGAACCTGGGCGGCGGCAAGAAGAAGCAGCGCAAGCTGCAGATCCGCGAGGCGCTCAAGCTGCTCGCCGACGAGGAGGCCGCGCGCCTGATCAACGACGAGGAGGTCAAGCTCGAGGCGGTGCGTGCGGTGGAGCAGAACGGCATCGTCTTCCTCGACGAGGTGGACAAGATCGCCGCGCGCAGCGATGTGCATGGTGCCGACGTGTCGCGCCAGGGCGTGCAGCGCGACCTGCTGCCGCTGGTCGAAGGCACGACGATCTCGACCAAGTACGGCATGATCAAGACCGATCACATCCTGTTCATCGCCAGCGGCGCCTTCCACCTGTCCAAGCCGTCCGACCTGATCCCCGAGCTGCAGGGCCGCTTCCCGATCCGTGTCGAGCTCGAGTCGCTGTCGGTGGAGGACTTCGCCCGCATCCTCACCAGCACCGACGCCTGCCTCACCCGCCAGTACGAGGCCCTGCTCGCCACCGACGGCGTGAAGCTCGAGTTCACCGCCGAGGGCATCCGCCGCCTGGCCGAGATCGCCTACCAGGTCAACGAGAAGACCGAGAACATCGGTGCCCGCCGCCTGTACACGGTGATGGAGAAGCTGCTCGAGGAGGTCTCCTTCGAGGCCGGCCGCAGCAGCGCGCTGGCGAGCGTGGTGGTCGACGCCGCCTACGTCGATTCACGCCTCGACATGCTCGCGCAGCGCGAGGATCTCGCACGCTACGTGCTTTGATCCTGCCGCAGACCTGTTCGCGGGCAGGCCCGCTCCCACGGCCAGAGCAGTTGGCCTCGCCAGTGGGCGCGGGCCTGCCCGCGAATGCTTTCGCCCCGTTCCCCGGGGCCGCCCAGAAAGACCCAGGACCTGAGCAGCCCACATGCTGATCCGCATCATCGAGATCCTCTTCCCGCTGTTTTCCATTGCCGCGCTCGGCTACTTCGTCGGGCGCCGCGTGAAGCCGGATCTGTCGCAGGCCAACAAGCTGAACATGGATGTGTTCGTGCCGGCGCTCGTGTTCGCCGCGTTGGCGAACAAGGCCTTCGACGTCAGCGCGTTCCTGCCGCTGATCCTTGCGTCCACGCTGATGGTGGTGGGGTCGGGGGCTGCCGGCTGGGCGCTGGCGAAGCTCACCGGCATGCAGCCGAAGACGCTGGTGCCGCCGATGATGTTCAACAACTGCGGCAACCTCGGCCTGCCGCTGGCGGTGCTCGCCTTCGGCGAGGTGGCGCTGGCGCCGATGGTGGTGATGTTCATGGTGTCGAACCTGCTCCACTTTTCATTCGGCGCCTGGTTGCTCGACCACCGGGTGAGCCTCTTAACCGTGTGGCGCGTGCCATCGGTGATGGCCACCGCGCTCGGGCTGAGCGTGAGCCTTTCGCACTTCGAGGTGTGGCCGCCCTTGCTTACCGCGATCCGCATGCTCGGCGAGATCTCGATCCCGCTGATGCTTTTCGGCCTCGGCGTGCGCCTGGCCGATTCGCGCATCGGCGCGGTCGGCGTCGGCGTGTTCGGCGCGGTGGCACGGCCGCTGGTCGGTCTCGCACTGTCGTGGATGGTGCTGCAGCTCATCGACCTGCCCGTGCGCGAGCAGGCGCTGGTGCTGGTGTTCGGCGCGCTGCCGCCGGCGGTGCTCAACTTCATGTTCGCCGAGCGCTACAGGCAGGAGCCCGACAAGGTGGCTTCGATGGTGCTGATCGGCAACCTTGCCGCGGTCGCCTTCCTGCCGCTCGCGCTCGCGCTGGTGCTCGATTGAGCCGCGATGCGTCCGGTGGGCGCTCAAAACGCGGAACAATGACGCAAAACGGCTATTAACCCGATCGAAACATTCACATTCCTTGTGGCAGACTTGGGCCATTCAATAGCCCTGCCGCGCCTGCAGCGTTCCCCGGAAAGCGCTCGCGGCCGTGCATCCGGAAGGCACGAGACATGAAGCAACGCGGCTTTACCCTGCTCGAACTGCTGGTGGTGATGGTCATCATCGGCCTGCTGGCCGGCTACGTCGGTCCGCGCTTTTTCTCCCAGATCGGCAAGTCCGAGGTCAATACCGCGAAAGCGCAGATCGACGCCTTCGAGAAGGGGCTGGATCAGTACCGCCTCGATGTCGGCCGCTATCCCTCATCGGAGCAGGGCCTGCAGGCGCTGATGACCGCGCCGGGCGGCGAGTCGCGCTGGCAGGGGCCCTACCTGCGCAAGGCGGTGCCGGCCGATCCCTGGGGCAACCCCTACCGCTATCGCCATCCCGGCGAGCACGGCGAATACGACATCTTCTCCTACGGCGCCGATGGCCAGCCGGGCGGGGACGGTACGAACGCCGACATCACCAACTGGTGAGTCGAGGCTCTCATGCGCTATCGGGTCAGGGCGGTCGCCTCCGATGCCCGGGTGGTCGAGACCGAGCTCGACGCCCCGTCCGAGGTCGAGGCGCGCAGCCTGGCTGCGGCGCGCGGGCTGGTCGTGCTGTCGCTGGCGCGCGCAGGGCGCACTGGTGCGCGCGGCCGCTTTCCGCTCCTTCTGTTCAACCAGGAACTGCTCGCCCTGTTGCGTGCAGGCATCCCGCTCGCCGAGGCGGTGGGCGCGCTCTCCGAGAAGGAGACGCGCGCGCCGGTGCGCAGCGTGCTGTCCGACCTCGTTGCCGCGCTGCGCGAGGGGCAACCGCTTTCGCGCGCGCTCGAGCGCGCGCCGCAGGCCTTTCCCGATCTCTACGTCGCCATGATCCGCGCCGCCGAACGCACCAGCGACCTCGAGCGCGCGCTCGAGCGCTACGTGGCCTACCAGCAACAGGTCGACAGCCTGCGCAGCAAGCTCGTCAGCGCGGCGATCTATCCGGCGCTGCTGGTCGGCGTCGGCGGGCTGGTCGTCCTGTTCCTGCTTGGCTACGTGGTGCCGCGCTTCTCGCACATCTATGAAGACGTCGGCAACGACCTGCCCTGGCTGTCGCAGCTGCTGCTCGACTGGGGGCGCCTGGTCGAGGCCCATGCGCTGGCTATGGGGGGCGTGCTGCTGGCCGTGATCGCCGCACTGGCGCTGGCCGCCCGCAGCGACGCGGTGTGGGCGGCGGTCGGCCGCCAGGCCTGGCGCACGCCGGGTATCGGCGAGCGCCTGCGCGCCTTCGAGCTCGCGCGCTTTTACCGCACGCTCGGCATGCTGCTGTCGGGCGGCATCCCGGCGGTGGCCGCGCTGCGCATGGTGTCCGGGCTGCTGTCGCCGACCCTGCGCGCCAGCCTTGAAGGCGCGATCGAGCGCGTGCGCGAGGGCCAGCCCTTCACCGCCACGCTCGCCGCCTGCGGGCTGGCGACGCCGGTCGCGCAGCGCATGCTCGCGGTGGGCGAGCGCGCCGGCAATCTCGGCGAGATGCTCACCCGTTCGGCGGAGTTCCACGAAGAAGACACCGCGCGCGAGATCGAATGGCTTACCCGCCTGTTCGGCCCGGTGCTGATGCTGGTGATCGGCGGCGCGATCGGCCTGATCGTGGTGCTGATGTACCTGCCCATCTTCCAGCTTGCGGAGAGCATCGGATGAGCGCCGTGCCCGATACCCGCCACGAGCCCGCGCTCGCCCTGGCGGCCACCACGGCGCCCGAACCGCGCGCCCGGGCGGGATCGCGTCTGCCCCCGGCCCAGGCATTCTCGGCAGCCGAACTGGCCGCCGCGCGCACTGCCGGCAGCCGCCTGCTCGACGCGCTGGCCGAGCGCGTGCCCGACCCCGCCGAGCGCCTCGACCGCATCGCCGCCACCTGCGGCCTGCCGGTGCTCGGTCATGCCATGCTGATGGCGCGCACGCCCGACTTTGCCGCGGTCGGCTTCGAGACCGCGGTGCGCCACGAGTGCGTCGCCCTGCGCGACGAGGCCGGCGGCCTCGTGCTGGTGCTCGCCAACCCCTTCGACAACGACCTGCTCGATGGCCTGGCCGCGCGCCTGATCGAACCCTTCGAGCTGGCGATCGCCGATCGCGACGACCTCTCCGCCTGCCTCGCCCGCCACGAGGACCAGGTGCGCCGCGCCGCCGGTCTCGACGAGGAGCGCCAGGGCACGGGCGGTGGCGGCGAGGTCGAGGACCTGTCGCTGCAGCGCATCACCGCCGGCGCCAGCCCGGTGGTCAAGCTGGTGAACTCCACCTTGTACGACGCGCTCAAGCAGGGCGCCAGTGACATCCACCTCGAATCGCAGCCGGGCGGCCTGGTCATCAAGTACCGCATCGACGGCGTGCTGTCGCGCGTCGGCACGGTGTCGGCGGCGGATCTGGCCGAGCAAGCCATTTCGCGCCTGAAGGTGATGGCCGAGCTCGACATCGCCGAGCGCCGCGTGCCGCAGGACGGCCGCTTCAAGGCCCAGGCGGGCGGGCGCGAGATCGACTTCCGCGTCTCCATCATGCCCAGCATCCATGGCGAGGACGCCGTGTTGCGCGTGCTCGACAAGGAGCACCTGAGCCGCGAGATGAGCGGACTCAGCCTGGAAGTGCTCGGCTTCGACGCCGAGGCGCGCCGCGTGCTGCGGCGGCTCGCCAACGAGCCCTACGGCATGCTCCTCGTCACCGGCCCCACCGGCAGCGGCAAGACCACCACCTTGTACGCGGTGCTGGGCGAGACCAACCGCGGCACCGACAAGGTCATCACGATCGAGGACCCGGTGGAATACCAGCTCGCCGGCGTGCTGCAGATCCCGGTGAACGAGAAGAAGGGCCTGACCTTCGCGCGCGGTCTGCGCTCCATCCTGCGCCACGACCCCGACCGCATCATGGTCGGCGAGATCCGCGACGGCGAGACCGCCGAGATCGCCATCCAGGCCGCGCTCACCGGCCACCTCGTCTATACGACGGTGCACGCCAACAACGTCTTCGACGTCATCGGCCGCTTCATGCACATGGGCATCGACCCCTACAACCTGGTCGCCGCCTTGAATGGCGTGCTTGCCCAGCGCCTGGTGCGCATCAACTGCCCGCACTGCAGCGAGGATGTCGTGCCCGATCCCGCGCTGGTGGCCGACTCCGGGCTTGGCGACGTGTCCGCCTTCCGCTTCCGCGCCGGCCACGGCTGCGGCCACTGCCGCGGCTCGGGCTATCGCGGCCGGCGCGCGGTGGCCGAGGTGCTGCTGCTCGACGACGAGGTGCGCGAGCTGATCCTCGCCCGCGCGCCGGCGCGCGCCGTGCGCGAGGCGGCGGCGCGGCGCGGCTTCCGCAACCTGCGCGCGGCGGTGATCGAACTGGTCGCCGCAGGCGAGACCACGCTGGAGGAACTGAACCGTGTCACGCTCCACGGCTGAGACCTTGCTGCGGCTCGAGCGCGAGGCCTGGGTGCTGCAGGAACCCGGCGGCCAGGTACGCTGTGCCCTGGATGGCGCGGCGCCGGCTGCGGCGCTCGAGCGCCTGCAGCCCGCGGGCGGCTTGCGCGGCAGGCGTCTGCGCGTGCGGCTCGCCGATGCCTGGCTGCGCTACCTGGTGGTGCGCTGGCCCCAGGGTGTGCGCAGCGCGGCCGAACGTGCAGCCTTCCTCGCCCATCGTTTCGCCGAGGTGCACGGCATCGCCAGCCCCGACTGGGTGCTGGCAGCGGACCGCGACGCGCACGATCTGCCGGCGCTCGCGTGCGCGGCGCCCGCTCCCGTGGTGGCCGCGGTGCAGGGGTTCGCCGCGCGCCATGGCTGCGTGCTCGATGGCATTTCCGGAGAGTTCATCACCGCCTACAACACCCTGCGCCGGCGCTTCGACGAGGCCGATGGCGCGCGGGCTGCACTTGCCCTGCTGCGTGACGGCCGCCTCACGGTCGGCATGTGGGCCGGTGGAGCGTGGGCCGGTGTACGCAGCCAGGCGGTGCGCGACGACGGCGCCGCGGCGCTGCGCCTGATGCTCGAGGCGTGGATGCGCGACGCCGCTCCCGACGCCCGCCCGACCGCGCAGGGCGCGGCGCGCGCGCAACCGGGGGGCGTGGTCTATGCCGCGGGCTTCGCCGGCGAGCTGCCCGCAGCCTGGCGGCGGGTGGACCTGGGGCCGGCGACATGAAGCTCTTCGCCAATGCCCCTGCCACGGTCGATCTCGATTTCGCGCCGCCGCGTCGCCGCCGGCCGCGACTGCTCGGCTGGCTCTTGCTCGCGATCGGCGCGGGGGCGCTCGGTCTCGCGGTCTACGACTGGCAGGTCGCGCACGCCGAGCTTGCCGAACGCGAGGCGCTCACCGCAAGGCTGCGCGTGGAGCTGCGCGACGCACGCCCGCAGCAGGCGGCGCGCGCCGGTACGCCGGCCCCGCCTGAAGAGCGCGAGCCCGCGCAGCGTGTCGCCGGCGTGCTCAATGCGGATTGGGCGGCGCTATTCACCGAGCTCGACCGCGCCCGCCTCGCCGAGGTGGCGGTGCTCGACCTGCAGGGCGACGCCGGGCGCGGCACGCTGCGCATCACCGGCGAGGCGCAATCGGTCGAGGCGGCGTTCGCCTACCTGGAGAACCTGCAGCGCGCGGGGGCGCTGCGCGAGGCGCGCATCGACAGCCACGAATGGGTGGTGCAGGGGCCGCAGATGGTGGTGCGCTTCATCCTCACCGCGCACTGGAGGATCGCCCCATGAAGCGCATGCTGCGTTTGCGCGAGACCGTGCGCCGGGCCCTCCGCGGCGCCGGCTGGGCGGGGGCGGCGGGCGGCTTGCTTCTCGCGCTCGCCGTGGCAGTCGACCATCGCGCGGCGAGCGACCTCGAGACCCGTCGAGCCGCGCTCGCGGCCGAGCGCGCGGCGCTGCTCGGTGGCGATGCACCGGCGCGCGCGGTGCCGGCCGGCATCGACCGCCAGACGCTGCAGGCCTTCTACCAGGGCTTCCCGCAGCGCAGCGCGCTGCCGGCGCTCCTCGCTGAGCTTCAGGTGCAGGCGGAGACGCACGGGATCGACGTCGATCGCAGCGACTACCGCGTCAGCGACGAGGCCGGCGCACCGCTGCTGCGCGTCGCGTTGAGCCTGCCGGTGCGAGCCGAGTACGGCGCGCTCTACGGCTGGCTCTCCGAGCTCATCGCCACCGCGCCGCACGTGGCGCTCGAGTCGATCGCGCTGCGCCGCGCCGATGCGCGCAGCGGCTTCGTCGAGGGCGAGCTGCGCCTGCTGGTGTTCGTGAATCGGGGGGCGCCATGAAGCCGCGACAGTGGGGTCTGGCGGCGGCGCTGGTCGCCACCCTCGCGGCGACGTGGTGGGCTGCGCGGGTCGAGGACGCTGGCGAGGCCGAGGTGGCGGCGCCCGTCGTCCGTTCCGCGCGTGCGCCCGTGTCCGCATCCGGGCCTGCGCGCGACCGCGCAGGCGAGGCTGGAGCGCAGACTGCCGGGGAGCTCGCGATCGTCCGCGAACCCTGGCCGGCGTCCGCATCCGACCTGCTGCAGCCTTCGGCAGGCGCCCGGACGCAGCCAGAGCAAGGGACCGCGCTCGCCGTCGCGCCGAGCGCTCCGCCGCTGCCCTTCACATTCATCGGCAGCATCGAACGCGGTGGCCGTCGCACCGTGATGCTCATGGAAGGCGAGCAGCTGCATCTGGTGGGCGTCCGCGAGCGCATCGGAGAGCGCTACCGCGTCGAGCGCGTGACGCCGACGCAGATCGAATTCACCTACCTGCCGATGCAGCAGCGGCAGGTGCTCGAGACCGGGCAGGACTGAAGACATGAAGACATCCCGACTGAACAGGCTGCATGCGCTGCGCGCGGTGGCGCTCGCTGCCGCCGGGCTGCTTGCCGGCTGTGCCACGCCGCTGCCGCCGATGCCGCACGACGCGGGCGTGGAAACGGATCCGATCGCCGAACTGCGCCGTCTTGGCGAGGCGGTGGTGGCCGAACCGCGCAATGCCGACCTGCGCGCGCGCTACCTCGCCCGCCGCGATGCGCTCGCGCTCGGCTGGCTCAACGAGGCCGAGCGTGCGCGCGCGTTCGCGCAGTTCGAGCAGGCCGAGCGCCTGTATCGCGAGACGCTGAGCATCGATCCTGCCAACGCGCGTGCGCGCACCGGGCTCGACACCCTCGTCGACGAACGCCGTCGCCTGCAGCGTCTGGACGAGGCCGAGGCCGCCTATGCCCGTGGCGACAGCGCCAACGCCGAGCGCCTGGTGCGCTCGGTGCTGGCCGAAGCGCCCGCCAACACCCGCGCCCGCCGCCTGCTGCGCGAACTCGACGAGCGCCGCCTGCTCGCCCGCCCGGTCGAGGCGCTCGCCGGGCCGCTGGCGAAGAAGGTGAACCTGCAGTTCCGCGACGCCCCGCTGCGCGTGGTGTTCGAGGCGCTGTCGCGCGCGGCCGGGCTCAACTTCGTGTTCGACAGCGACGTGCGCGACGACGCGCTGGTGAGCATCTTCGTGCGCGACACCTCGGTCGACGAGGTCATCAAGCTGCTCACCGCGACCCAGCAGATCGACCGCAAGCTGCTCAACGCCAACTCGGTGCTGATCTACCCGGCCACGCCCGCCAAGCAGCGCGAATACCAGGAGCTGGTGTCGCGCAGCTTCTACCTCGCCAACGCCGACGTGAAGCAGGCGCTCAACCTGATCAAGCAGGTGGTGAAGACGCGCGACGTGTTCATCGACGAGAAGCTCAACCTGCTGGTCATCAAGGACACCCCCGAGGCGATGCGCCTGGCCGAACGTCTGATCGCCTCGCTCGACGTCGCCGAGCCGGAGGTCATGCTCGAGGTCGAGGTGCTGGAGGTGAGCCGCAGCAAGCTGCGCCAGATCGGCCTCGAGTTTCCGCAGGAGATCGGCTGGGGGGCGATCGACGGCCAGAACGTCGGCGAGCTGCGCGATGGCGTGATCAACCTCAACAACACCGGCGGCCTGGTGCCCTTCGTGTCGAATCCCGCCGCGGTGCTGCGCCTGCGCGCCGAGGACGGCGACACCACGCTCCTTGCCAACCCGCGCATCCGGGTCAAGAACCGTGCCGAGGCCAAGGTGCATATCGGCGAGAAGGTGCCGGTGTTCACCACCACCTCCACCGCCAACGTCGGTGTGGCGGCCTCGGTCAGCTATCTGGATGTCGGCCTCAAGCTCGACGTCCAGCCCAGCGTGACGCTGGACGACGAGGTCGCGATCAAGGTCGCGCTCGAGGTCAGCAACATCGTGCGCGAGGTGCCCGGGCCGGAGGGTTCGCTCGCCTACCAGATCGGCACCCGCAGCGCGGCGACCACGCTGCGCCTCAAGCACGGCGAGACCCAGGTTCTCGCCGGCCTGATCAACGACGAGGAGCGCGGCAGCAACCTGCGTCTGCCCGGCCTGGGCGACCTGCCGGTGGTGGGGCGCCTGTTCTCGTCCGAACGCGACCAGGCGGCGCGCACCGAGATCGTGCTGCTGATCACCCCGCGCATCGTGCGCAACATCGTCGCGCCCGCCTTCACCCGCGATGATCTTGCCGCCGGCACCGAGGCCCTGGTCGGCGCGCCGCCGTTGCGCATCGGGCCGATGGCGGCGCAGAGCCTGCTCGTGAGCGGCACCGGCCAGCCGGGCGTCGCCGCCGCTGCAGCCACTGCGGTCACGGCGGCAGCCAGGCCGTTGCTGCCTTCCGGCGAGGCCGAGATCGACCCCGGCAGCGTGGTCGTCGACCTCGCGGCGCCCGAGAGCGCGGTGGCCGGCGGCACGCTGACGCTGTCGCTCAAGCTCGACGGCGCGGGCGGCCACAATGGCGTGCTGGTCGAGTTCGACTACGATGCCGAGCGCCTGGACCCGGTGGGCTTTGCGCCCTCGGAGAGCGGCCAGGCCAGCACCGCGCTGCCGGCGGGCAACCTGCCGACGACGGTGCCGATCGGCTTCAAGGTCAAGGAAGGTGCGACCGGCACGGCCAACGTGCGCCTCAACGGCCTCATCTTCGACCTCGGCGGGCGTCAGGTGCCGATCCCGGCTTCGGGGGCTGCGGCGGTGCAGCTGCTGGCGCCGTGACGCGGCCTTGGCGAAGCGTTTCCCGATGACCCGGCAGGCGCGCGGCTTCACGCTGATCGAGCTGGTGGTCACCGTTGCGATCATCGGCGTGCTCGCCGCCGGGGTGATGCCCCTGGCCGAGCTCGCCGCTCAACGCAGCAAGGAGGCCGAGCTGCGCACCGCACTGCGCCAGATCCGCAACGCGCTCGACGCCTACAAGGCCGCCTACGATGAAGGCCGCATCGAGCAGAAGAGTGGCGCCTCGGGCTATCCGCCCAGGCTGCGCGCGCTGGTCGAGGGCGTGCCCGACATCAAGGACGAGGAGGGCCGGCGCATCTACTTCCTGCGCCGGGTGCCGCGCGACCCGCTGCACATCGACCCGAGCGTCGAACCCGAGCGCACCTGGGGCCTGCGCAGCTACGCCAGTCCGCCGGATGCGCCGCGCGAGGGACAGGACGTGTACGACGTGTACTCGCTGTCCGAGCGCACCGGGCTCAACGGCGTGCCCTACAAGGAATGGTGAGCGCATGACCCGCTTCGTCCCGCTGGCGCTGCGCCGCGGCTTCACCCTGATCGAGCTGCTGGTGGTGATGGCGATCGTCGCCACCCTGCTCAGCATCGCCGCGCCGCGCTACTTCGGCCAGGTCGACACCGCGCGCGAGAAGGCGCTCGCGCAGTCGCTCGGGGTCATGCGCGACGCCATCGACAAGTTCCGCGCCGACACCGGCAAGTACCCTGCCACGCTCAACGAGCTGGTCGAGAAGCGCTACCTGCGCAAGCTGCCGGTGGACCCGATCACCGAGTCGGCCGAGACCTGGGAGCTGGTGCCGCCGCCCGACCCCGCCGACAGCGGGGTATGGGACGTGCGCAGCGGCGCGCGCGGCAGCGGCCGCGACGGCCGGCCCTTTGCCGAGTGGTAGCGCGATGGGCCTGCGGTCCGGCCAGCGCGGCTATACCTACCTGCTGGTGATGTTCCTGGTCGCCGGCATGGGCCTGGTCGTGGCGCGCACCGGCGTGGTGTGGCAGCAGGTGGCCCAGCGCGAGCGCGAGGCCGAGCTGATCGCCGTCGGCGTCGAGATCGCACGCGCGCTCGCCAGCTACGCGCGCGAAACCCCGGTCGGCACCCCATCCCGCCCCACCGAGTTCGCCCAGCTCGTCGAGGACAAGCGCTGGCCAACCCCGCGTCGCCACCTGCGCAAGGTCTATCGCGACCCAATGACCGGCAAGGCTGAGTGGGGCATCGAGCGCGACGGCAACGCGATCCTCGCGGTGCACAGCCTGTCGACGCAGACGCCGATCCGGCGCGAGGGCTTTCCGCCTGAACTGGGCGATGTGGCGGGGAGTGCGACGAGCTATGCGGAGTGGGTTTTCAGGCCGATGGAGGAGTGAGGCTTTCGAGTGGGCTGTACAAGTCGGCCGTACGCTCAGCCACTTTGCTCACCGCCGCAGCCGTGTCGAATTTTTTTACACAACACTTCTAAAAGCAGCAAGGTTTTCCGGTAGGGTAACTTCTTAGTGCATGATTTAAAAAAGATCTTTTATTGTTTCCGTAGATTGGCACACCTGATGCTAGGTGAGCACTGGATATGTCGCTTGCTCCAATGTTCCTGCGTCCATTAGGAGAGCGATGCGGCAGAGTGTCCGCTTATCTCGGGAGAAAAATGATGCGCAATTCAACCGCAAGTCAGCGAACTGGCACACGCCAGAAGGTTCTGTGCTGTGCTCTGGTAGCGGCAGGCATGATGGCGGCAAATACGTCGTGGGCTGCTTCCTTTACCTTTACCACCACAGCCGATTGGTCATCTGGCGTGTTGACGAATACCAACGGAGAGCCTCCGCCCTCGACAGGTGATGGGCATGTCAGGCTGAATGACGTCGTTCTGACGCCTTTCAATCACATCTGGGTGGCGCTGTCTGGTCGCAACACCGCGGTGCGCATCAATACTGACCATGTCGATGCCGATGGACGCGTCACCCTTGCGGAATCGGCTGCCGGAAGCGGGGCGGTCTATGGTGAGTACCGGACGGCACCGCAGGGTCAGCCCGCTGACCCCTCGCGGACGACGGTCGACCAGAACGGTGACGTATGGGTTGGTAACCGGGCGCAAGGTAGTGGAGGGCAGGGGTCGGTGGTCAAGCTGTCTGCGACGCCTACCGGAACGACTTCCACCGGCGTCTGGAACGGGAGCAACTTCAACGTTCTCGACTGGACCAACGCCGGCGGTGCCGATACGAACGGCGGCACCAGCACAGCCGCGGATTCCGCCGTTTCGTTGTATGTGCGCACCGCCGGTACGAATGTGCGCACCATCGCCGTGGACAAGAACAATGATGTGTGGGTGGGTGGCTACGGTGACAAGGAGCACCAGTTGATCGACGGTGATACCGGTGCTGCCAAGAGCGCGATCGTCAACCTTGGCAGCAATAGCGGCTACGGTGGGCTGGTTGACGGCAATGGCGTGCTTTGGTCGGCCGGTTGGGGGAACGCGAGCCTCTCTCGCTACGATCCAGCTACGAATACCCAGACTGATCATTTAGTGGGTGGTGGATCGTACGGGCTTGCGGTGGATGGTGAGGGCAACATCTACAACACTCATCTCAGCAATTCGGTTAGCAAGTTGGACTCTGCGGGAAATCTCATCTGGACCAAGACCTACGCTGGCGGAGCGTCGAATCGTGGCATCGCGGTGACACCGGACGGGGATCTTTGGATCGGCAACAGCGGTTCCAATACCGTGACCCGGCTGGACAAGGACGGCAACTGGAAAGCCAACATTGTCGTCGAAAGCGGGCCGATGGGCATCTCGGTGGATAGCAAGGGCAAGGTCTGGGCTACCAACTACAGCTCGAACAGCGTCAGCCGTATTGATCCTAATGCAGGCACTTTCGGTGCGGTTGATCTCACGATCGAGCTTGGGGGCAACGCTTTGCCTTACAACTACAGCGACATGACCGGTTCGGTGGTGGCTGGTACCACCAATCCCAGTGGAACGTGGCGCAAGGTGATGGATGGTGGCGCGGGGGCGTCGTGGGACGAGCTTTTCTGGAACGAAGAGGATGAAGGCGCGATTCCGGACACTACAGGGATCCTCGTTGAAGCGCGGGTTTCGGACGACATGCTTACATGGACTGACTACTTCAGCTACGACAGCGGAGATCTGATCGGACTGAGCGGGCGTTACCTCGAAATCCGTGCCACGCTGTCGCGGCCGGGTTCGAGCAACCTGACGCCGGTGCTGTCCGATCTTCGCGTCAATTACACGCCTGACGATGGCGGTGGAACTGTTCCCGAACCGGGTTCGCTCGCGCTGATCGCGGGTGGTCTATTCGGTCTGGGTTGGCTGCGTCGCCGCCGCAGCGCCTGATTCTGAGGATGCGCTTTGCGCGATGGCGGGCTGCCCTGAGGCAGCCCGCTTTTTTCCAGGCTGCGCGAGAGACCCGGGCCCCGGTATGCTGTCGAGCAGTGCCTCCAATCCGTGAGATCTGACCCATGCCTGAACGCGTCTTTCCAAAGCTTCTGCTTGCCTTGCTGTTGTCGCTTTCTGCGCTACAGGCTCAGGCGGTTCCGCTTGCCACCTTGCCTGAGAATTCTTCGATGGCCGAGTTCATCAGCCCTGAGGTGGTTCCCGAAGCGTTGCGTCAGAGCCTTTCGCAGCAGAACGTGGCATCTCTCCCGGAGCTGATCCTGCTTGAGCAAAGCGAGCGGCTCCGTGAGGCGGTGACCACCAATCCGAGCGACCAATATGCCTTGCATGCGCTTGGCACCGTTACTTTTCACCTCGGCGGTGACGCTGAAGCGGTCGCGCTCTGGCAAGCGGCGGAACGGCGCGATCCTAACCTCACCCCTGCAGAAGTGATGCAAGCGGTGCATAAGATGTTTCGGCATCTCGCCAAAGGTGAGAGCTCGGCTGCGGAGATGCAACTCAAGCATGTCGAGGATCGGTACAAGGACCAGCCGCACTTTCTGATGATGCGCGCCGAGCAGGCGATGCGGACAGGTAACTTCTCTGAAGCGGAAAAGGCCTTCATGCGGGCGCATGAGCTTGCCCCTGGCCTTTACGTAACCGCACTGAACCTTGCGCGCTTCCTGGATTTTTCGGGGCGCGAACCGGCACGGGTCCTCGCCCTTTATCAGGAGGGTGCTCGGCTTGCACCTGAGCGAGCCGAGACCTGGTTTCATCTGGGCAGCTTCCAGTTTCGTCAGGGCGACGGCGAGGCGGCGCTTGGCGCATTCAAGCGTGTGCAGGCCCTTCTGCCCGCTCAACCCAGCGCAGAGCGTCGCCTTGCTGTGCTCGCCGCCGCAGCGGGCAACTCATCTGCCGCCGAGCACTGGTACCGAAAAGCTTTGGGTAATAAGCCATCGGCCGACGAGGCGGCCCAGCTCAACGCTGCGCTCGGTGATGCGCTGTTGCGCCAGAACAAGGTGGCTGAGGCACGAAAGCCCATCGAGGCGGCGATCAAGCACCGTGAGGAATTGCCCCTCGTGTTTGCGCTGGGCACCATCGACGAAGCCGAAGGCAAGAGTAGCGACGCCGAGCGTCGCTATAGGCGCGTTCTCGCGCTTGCTCCGGAAAACCCGCTTGCCGCGAATAATCTGGCCATGCTCCAGGTGAAGACCGGGCGCGCATCCCCCGAGACGCTGGAACTTGCCGAACGCGCACGCAAGAATATCCCCGGCAACGTGATCATCGAGAGCACCTATGGTTGTGTTCTCAGTGAGCTTGGCCGTTACGGTGAGGCGATCGAGGTGTTGAAAGCGGTAGCGGCCGCAGCACCGAGCGATCCTTGGGCAGCGTACTGCCTTGGAAGAAGTCTTGCCCAGACTGGCAATGTAGAAGAGGCGGGTCCATTCCTTTCGAGGGTGCTCGAACTGGATCCCACATTTGCCCGTAGAGAGCACGTCTCCGCCTTGCTGAGCGGTAAGCAATGACTTCCCGAGTGGCTGCGACAGTGGCCATTACTCATCATGCTTTCGCCGCGCTGTAATCCTTCAAGTACTCAGCGTGGTCGGGCATTCGCTCGACCACCGAGGCGACGACCCTACGGATGTTATCAAGGTGACGTGCGAGTTCGCCCTCCTCGGGCACCTCCGCAAGTGGATGGCAATGACGGGGCCGTAGACCTTGGCCGTGCATGACCTGCAACCATGCTACCTCGGCGAACAACTCGTTATCGTCGCGAACAAGCCTGCCGTGACTGCGATACAGGGCCAATTTGCGCTGCAATGTCCCAGGGACCTGCATGCTGCTGCACCTTCGCCAGAATGGAAAATCAGTCCTCTGATTCAAGTGATAGTGAAGGATTATGAAGTCGCGCACGCGTTCGTATTCGAGCCGGCACTGGCGGTTGTACTCGTCGATGTCCGGCGCGTCGAAGCCCTGATCGGGGAAGTAGGTTATCAGGCGCGTGATCGCTGTCTGTATCAGGTGGATGCTCGTCGACTCCAGGGGTTCGAGGAAGCCCGAGGAGAGTCCGACTGCCACCACGTTCCTGTTCCATCCGAGTCGGCGCATTCCGGTCTTAAAACGTAACGCCCTCGGCTCAGCCAGCGCTTCCCCGTCCAGATGTGCGAGTAGGGTGGCGGTGGCTTCGTCCTCGCTGATGTAGCTGCTACAGAAGACGTGCCCATTGCCGATGCGGTGCTGGAGGGGAATTCTCCACTGCCATCCGGCTTGGCGCGCGGTTGATCGCGTGTAGGGCGTCAGCGGACCGGATGATGCGCATGGGATGGCGACCGCGCGATCGCAGGGCAGCCAGTGCGACCAGTCCTCGAAACCGGTCTCCAAAGCCCCCTCGATCAGCAGCGCCCGAAAGCCGGTGCAATCGATGAAAATGTCGCCGCTTACAAGTCGATCTCCATCGAGCAGTAGCGCGTCGATGTGACCATCGGTGCCCCGTTTTCTGACGTCCAGGATCTTGCCTTCGATCCGGCGTACGCCACGGCTTTCGGCGTATTTGCGGAGGTATCGCGCATAGCGTGAAGCGTCAAAATGATAAGCATATGCGATGTCGGCAAGCGGCGAGTTTGGCGGGTCGCTCCTTGGATGCATGAAGCGGTTGGCCTTCGCAGCCATCCGGTTGATCGAGTACTCAGCGAGGTCGGCTGCTTTACCCGACTGGTATAGACGCTGCCAGTAGTTATCGAAGGGCAAGTGCAGCGCATCATGTCCGAAGCGCCCAAATGCATGCATGTATCGATCGCCTGGACGTCCCCAGTCTATGAATTCGATCCCGAGCTTGAAGGTTCCGCCTGTCTCGCGAAGGAATTCTGCCTCGTTGATCCCCAGCAAGCGATTGAATAGCTGTATGACAGGGATCGTTGCCTCCCCAACCCCTACGGTTCCGATCTCATCGCTTTCCACCAAAGTGATGGCGTATCTTCCTTTCAGTACCTGCGCCAGAAGTGCCGCGCTCATCCATCCGGCTGTTCCGCCGCCGACAATTACAATCGAGCTGATTTTTGCGTTGGACATTGTGTTGCCCGTTTCGTCGACTCTTACAAGGATGTGCTGAGGGTGCGCATTTAGGCCACAGCGCCAGCCCACCCGGGTGCGTATAAATAGGCTGCGGGTGTTTCGCTCGTAATCCTAATACTTGAGATGTACTTGTGCGCAACCAACAGCCAGCCACGACTCCCGCGGCGTCCGCATTATCCTCGATCAGCATCGTCGCGCGGCACTCACGCCCGCGGCGGCGCTTCCTTTTGCCCCATCAGCTTGCCCAGCAGATCCACCGGCACCGGAAACACCAGCGTCGAGCTCTTGTCGCCCGCCACCTGGGTAAGCGTCTGCAGGTAGCGCAGCTGCATCGCCGCGGGCTCCTGGGACAGCATCTGCGCGGCCTCGAGCAGGGCCTGGGCGGCCTGCTTTTCACCTTCGGCGTGGATCACCTTGGCGCGGCGTTCGCGTTCGGCCTCGGCCTGGCGGGCGATGGCGCGGACCATGCTTTCGTTGAGATCGATGTGCTTGATCTCGACGTTGGCCACCTTGATGCCCCAGGAGTCGGTCTGCGCGTCGAGGATCTGCTGCACGTCGAGGTTGAGGCGTTCGCGCTCGGCCAGCATCTCGTCGAGCTCGTGCTTGCCGAGCACCGCGCGCAGCGTGGTCTGGGCGAGCTGGCTGGTGGCCATGAGAAAGTTCTCGACCTGGATGATGGCCTTTTCCGGATCTACGACGCGGAAGAACACGATGGCATTGACCTTGACCGAGACGTTGTCGCGCGAGATGACGTCCTGCGAGGGCACGTCCATGGTCACCACGCGCAGGTCCACCTTGACCATCTGCTGGATGCCGGGGATCACGATCACCAGGCCGGGGCCCTTGACCTTCCAGAAGCGGCCGAGCAGGAAGATGACGCCGCGCTCGTATTCGCGCAGGATCTTGATCGAGGCGACGACGAGGAAGATGAGCAGCAGGATCAGCGGGGCAAGCCCGAATTGAAGGTCGAGGATCATGGTGGGCTCCCGGGGGTGAGGTGAGAGGAATGAGGCGGGTGGGGTGAGGCCGGCGTGAGCGCTGCGCCGTCCGCCGTGTCGAGCGCGGCGACCTCCAGGGTGAGCCCGTTCATGCGGGTCACGCGCACGGGCTGGCCCGCAGCCAGCGCCTGCGCACTGCGCGCGCGCCAGTGCTCGCCATGCACCGCGATCCACAAGTCGCCGTCGTCGGTGGCACGCTCGACCACACCGAGGGCGCCGAGCATCTCCTCGCTGCCGCTGACCACCGGCCGGCGCAGGCTGCGCGCGGCGAAGCTGCCGATGGCGATGAGAATGGCGGCGCTGGCGAGCGCCATGCCGACGATGAGCGCGAGCGGGATGCCGAAGCCCGGCACGTCGGCGTCCATCAGGAACAGGCCGCCGACGACGAAGGCGATGATGCCGCCCACGCCGAGCACGCCGAAGCTGGGCAGGAAGGCCTCGGCCAGCATCAGCCCGGCGCCGACCGCCAGCAGCAGCACGCCGGCCCAGTTCACCGGCAGCAGCTGGAAGGCGTAGAGCGCCACCAGCAGCGAGATCGCGCCCGCCACGCCGGGCACGCCGAAGCCGGGCGAGGTGAACTCGAAGAACAGCCCGTAGATGCCGATCATCATCAGGATCAGTGCCACCTGCGGGTTGGCGAGCGCGGCGAGCACGCGGTTGCGCCAGTCGGGTTCCATGCGCTCGATGGCGACGCCGGCGGTGGCGAGCGTGCGTGTGCCGTCGAGCACGGCGACTTCGCGGCCGTCGAGCTGCTCGAGCAAGGCGGCGGTGTCGATGGCGATGAACTCGATCACGCCCCGGGCGAGCGCCTCCTCGGCCGACAGGCTGGCGGCCTCGCGCACCGCGCGCTCGGCGAAGTCGACGTCGCGCCCGCGCAGCTGGGCCAGGCTGCGGATGTAGGCGCTGGCGTCGGACATGGACTTGGCAGCCATGGCGTCGGTGGGGGGTGGGGTGCGCCGCCCCCCTGCCGCTGCTGCGGGCGAGGTGGTGGCGGGCTGATCCGCTGCTGACGGGGGAGCGTCCGTCTTGTCGCCCCCGGCTCCCGGCGTGGTCGCCCGGTCGTGGCCTGCATCGCCGGGTTGCGACGAGCGCTGTGAGGGGGACTGCGATTCGCCGGGCGTTGCGCCCTTGCCAGCGGGCGCCCCTGCGTCAGCATCCTCGGCCGGCCCCGACTCGTCGCCGAGGGGCGACGTGCGCCCGGGCTGGGCGCCGCCGATGCCGATCGCCACCGGCGTCGCAGCGCCCAGGTTGGTTGCGGGTGCCATCGCGGCGATGTGGCTGGCGTAGAGGATGTAGGTGCCGGCGCTCGCGGCCCGCGCGCCCTCAGGCGCGACGAAGGTGGCGACCGGTACCGGCGACGCGAGGATGTCCTTGATGATCGCGCGCATCGAGGTGTCGAGCCCGCCCGGGGTGTCCATCTCGATGATCACCAGTTGCGCGCCACTGGCCGCGGCACGCGTCAGGCCCTTGTGGATGTAGTCGGCGCTCGCCGGGCCGATCGCCCCATCCACCCGGAGCACGAGCGCGCCTCCGGATTGCTGCGCCGTCAGCGTGTTGGCCAGCGCAAGGGACAGGGCAAGCGCGACCAGCAGCACGCTGCACAGCCGGCGTGTCAGCACTCGGGAAATTGCCCTCATCGCCATGGCCTCCTACGCTCGGTCGCCGCGGACGGCGACGCGTCTCCTGACGGTCGGAGTGTGCACGGGCGAACAAGTTCGCAGCGCCACCCAGCCTCAATGGCCGCCGAAGCGATCCATCCGCCGCCGGTCGCGCTTGGTGGGGCGGCCGTGGAGGTCTGCGCCCGGTGCGGCGGCGAACTTGCGCAGCTCATGGGCGCGTGCGCGCGCTTCGACGCTCTCGGCCGTTTCCTCGTACAGCGTCTGCGCCACCGTGGCCGAGCCGCGCTTGTCGGCGATGGCGCGCACGAGCACCGTGCGTGTGTCCTCGCCGATGGTGATGTCGAGCCGGTCGCCGACCTTGACGTCACGTGCGGGCTTCACCGCGACGCCGTTGAGCTTGATCTTGCCGCCGTCGACCGCTTCGGTGGCGGCGCTGCGGTGCTTGAAGAAACGCGCGGCCCACAGCCATTTGTCCAGGCGGGTGCGGGCGGCGTTGGTTGGGGCGTGCGAGGTGGGCATCGGTCACAAAAAGAAGCGGCGCTGCCGACATTATCGGCAGCGCCGCTTGCGAACACAAAACCGTTCGGGGTCTGCGTCGGTCAGCCGATCATGCCCGCGCCCACCGTGTTGTTGGTGCTCTCGTCGATGATGATGAAGGCGCCGGTCGCCCGGTTGTCCGCATAGCGGTCGGCGACGATCGGCTGGGCGAGCTTGAGCGTGACGCGGGCGATGTCGTTCATCGCCAGGCCGGTGGTGGCCTCCTGTTCCAGCGTATTCACGTCCAGGCGGTAGTCGATCTTGGCGAGCTTGGCCTTGACCTCGCGCGTCGTGTGGCGGACGAGGTAGGTGCGCGCCGGCGACAGCGGGGTCTCGGACAGCCAGCACACGGTGGCGTCGATCTGCTTGACCGGCTCCGGGGCCTCGGCCGACTTGACGATGAGGTCGCCGCGCGAGATGTCGATCTCGTCTTCCAGCAGCAGCGTCACCGACTGCTCGTGGATGGCGCGCGGCAGGCGCTCACCGCCGATCTCGATGTGCTTGACGCGGCTGGTGGCGCCCGAGGGCAGCACGGTGACGGCGTCGCCGACGGCGATCTCGCCCGATTCCACCCGGCCCATGAAGCCGCGATAGTCGTGCAACTCGGGGTTGGCCGAGTCCTGCGGGCGGCACACGTACTGCACCGGGAAGCGGAAGTCCTCGGCCTGCTCGGTGTGGGCGGCGGGGGCGTTCTCGAGGATGTCGAGCAGCGTGGGGCCGTCGTACCAGGCGAGGCGGGTGCCGCGGTCGACGATCATGTCGCCTTCGAGCGCGGAGATGGGGATGAAGCGCACGTCCTTGATGCCGAGCTTGCCGGCGAAGGCGAGGTAGTCGGCCTTGATGCGCTCGAACACGGCCTGGTCGTAGTCGACCAGGTCCATCTTGTTGACCGCGACCACCAGGTGGGGAATGCCGACCAGGCTGGCGAGGTAGGAGTGGCGGCGGGTCTGGGTGAGCACGCCGCGCCGCGCGTCGATGAGGATGATGGCGAGGTTGGCGGTGGAGGCGGCGGTCACCATGTTGCGGGTGTACTGCTCGTGCCCCGGGGCGTCGGCGATGATGTACTTGCGCCGGCCGGTGGAGAAGTAGCGGTAGGCGACGTCGATGGTGATGCCTTGCTCGCGTTCGGCCTGGAGGCCGTCGGTGAGGAGCGACAGGTCGACCGCGCTCATGCCGCGCTTGGCGGAGGTCTTCTCGATGGCGTTGAGGGTGTCGGCGAGGATGGTCTTGGTGTCGAACAGGAGGCGCCCGATCAGGGTGCTCTTGCCGTCGTCGACGCTGCCGCAGGTGAGGAAGCGCAGCAGGCCGTTGTCGATCTCGGGGAGGTTCTCAAGGGCGGACATGGTTTGGATTCCTTTGTTCATGCTTTGAAATTCTGTTTGGCGCTCGTTGCTCGGTGCGTTTTCTGGCGGTGCGGTGTTGGGCTGGGAGGCTGTGTTGGTGATGCGGCTTGGGGCTTGCGATCCGCCGGGGACGCGCGGGGTATTCCTTCCGGGGCTGCGGAACTCACCTTCGCTTCGCTCGGCTCGGACAGTCCTCGCCCCTTCACGAATACCCCGCACATCCCCGGCTACCCTTGTTGCCGCTCGACTGCCAAAACAGCGTCGAGTCTCAACGCTTTGCTCGCTTGCGGTGCGGACTTCCGCGCGGCTTCAGCCCCGGTGTTTTGCCTTCCATTGAGCAGCACCCACGATTCCCGGATGCGTGCGGGGTGTTCCTGAAGGGGCGAGGACTGTCCGAGCGAAGCGAGTTCCGCAGCCCCGGAAGGAACACCCCGTGCGCATCCCCGCAGCGAGCCGCCGAGCACCAACACTCAAGCCACCAAAAAAACCCTCAGAAATACCCTTCCTTCTTCCGCTGCTCCATCGACGCCTCCGAAGTCTGATCATCCATCCGCGTCGCCCCGCGCTCGGTGATCGTCGTCGTGGCCGTCTCGGCCAGGATCTTCTCCACCGTATCCGCATCCGACTCCACCGGCGCCGTGCAGGTGATGTCGCCCACGGTGCGAAAGCGCACCAGCACCTCCTCCACCACGTCGCCGTCCTTGGCCGGCGTCAGCTCGGTCACCGGCTGCAGCAGCCCGCTCTTGCGCACCACCGGGCGCACATGCGCGAAGTAGATCGACGGCAGCTCCAGCTGCTCGCGCTGGATGTACTGCCACACGTCGAGCTCGGTCCAGTTGCTGATCGGGAAGGCGCGGATGTTCTCGCCCTTGTGCGAACGCGCGTTGTACAGGTTCCACAGTTCGGGACGCTGGTTCTTCGGATCCCACTGCCCGAACTCGTCGCGGAAGCTCATGATCCGCTCCTTCGCGCGCGCCTTCTCCTCGTCGCGGCGGGCGCCGCCGATGCAGGCGTCGAAGCCGAACTCCTCGATCGCCTCCAGCAGCGTCACCGACTGGTGCTTGTTGCGCGACTCGCCCGCGTGCTTGAGCACCACGGTGCCGCGCGCCATCGAGTCCTCCACCGAGCGCACGATCAGGCGCTCGCCCAGCTCGGCGGCGCGCTTGTCGCGGAAGTCGGTCACTTCCTTGTAGTTGTGGCCGGTGTCGATGTGCATCAGCGGGAAGGGGAAGCGGCCCGGGCGGAAGGCCTTCTCGGCCAGGCGCAGCAGGCAGATCGAATCCTTGCCGCCGGAGAACAGCAGCACCGGGTTGGAACACTGGCCGGCGACCTCGCGCAGGATGTGGATGGCTTCGGCTTCGAGCCAGTCGAGGTGGGACAGCGTCTGTTTGGTCAGCGTCGACATGATGTTTTTTACCGTTGCGGATGCTTGATCTGATGCGTTCTGAAGGCGCGCAGCGCAGCCTTGAGGCCGGCACGCAGGGCGCAGAGGCGGTACTGCAGGCTGCGGCGGGGCGTGCCAGTGCTGTGGTGGGCGATGGTGCTGTGGGAGCGGGCTTGCCCGCGATTTTCGGCGTGCTCGGGGGCTGCATTCGCGGGCAAGCCCGCTCCCACGGGGTGAGCCGCATTCGCGGGCCAGGTGTCCTTACTTGACATGGAGGCCGCACTCCTTGGTTTCGGGGTTCTCCCACCACCAGCGGCCGGCGCGCACGTCCTCGCCGACGGCGATCGCGCGCGTGCAGGGCGCGCAGCCGATGCTGGGGTAGAACTGCTCGTGGAGTGCGTTGTAGGGCACCTCGTTGATCCGGATATAGGCCCACACCTCGGTTTCGGTCCAGTCCGACAGCGGGTTGAGCTTCTCCAGGCCGTTCGCGGCGTCGAACTCGCGCACCGGCAGGCCGGCGCGGGTGACCGACTGCGCGGCGCGCAGACCGGTGATCCAGGCCTTGCGGCCGGCGAGCGCGCGGCGCAGCGGTTCCATCTTGCGCACGCCGCAGCAGGCCTTGCGCAGCTCGACCGAGTCGTAGAAGGCGTTGATGCCATGCGCGCGCACGTAGGCCTCGACCGCGCCGGCGTCGGGGAAGTAGATCTCGAGCTTCGCGCCGTAGCGGCGCTCGACCTCGCCGATCAGGCTGTAGGTCTCCGCAGGCAGGCGGCCGGTGTCGAGCGAGAAGACGGTGATCGGTAGTTCGTGCGACAGGATCAGGTCGGTCAGGACCATGTCTTCGGCGCCGAAGCTGTTGGCGAAGGCGAGCTCGCCCTTGGTGCCGAACTCGCCCACGGCCTCGCGCAGCAGGGCGACCGCTGCGGCGGCCTTGGCGCCGACGGTGGCGCGCAGGGCGTCGGTCAGGGGCGGACGGATGGCGGGGTTCGCGGCCGCCGGACGAAGGATCGACACGCTCGCGTTCATGCCTGCACCTGCGGACCGGCGCCGCGCTCGATGCGGCGGAACAGCGGCAGCGGGTGTTTCACCGACTGCTGGTAGGGCTGGGTGAAGTCGTCGATGCTGGCAATGGCCGCCTCGAGCTGGGCGTCCGTGTAGCGGTCGGCGCGCGGCTGCAGGGCATCGAAACCGCAGCGCGTCATGTAGTTGAACTGGTCGCGCAGCACTTCGCCGATTGCGCGCAGCTCGCCCTGGTAGCCGTAGCGCTTGCGCAGCAGGGTGGCAGCGGAATAGCTGCGGCCGTCGGTGAACTTGGGGAAGTGCAGGCCGATCACCTGCAGATCCTGAAGGTGATCGGCGAGCGCCGCTGCATCCTCGCCCGCAGCCAGCCACACGCCCACCTCGCCGCTGCGCGCACGCGCCAGCAGCGCGTCGCGGCGCGCCTGCCAGACGGCAAGTGGCACCAGAACACGGCCGGCGGGTACGGCGATATCGGCGGCGACCTCGCCCTCGGCGAGGCTCACGACCAGGCGCGCATCTTCGATGACGCGGCCGTTCTTGATGATCTTGTCAGACATGGGCGGCTTTCCTTTGCGACTGGCGTTCGGCATAGACGCGGGTCTTGAACGATTCGACCCCGATGCGGCGCACGGTGTCGATGAAGCGCTCGTCCTCCTCGCGGTGGTCGATGTAGTTGTTGACCAGGGACGTGATCACGTCGGGCATCTCGGCGGCGGCGAAGGACGGGCCGATCACCTTGCCGAGCGCGGCGTCGTTGCCCTGGCTGCCGCCGATCGTCACCTGGTAGAACTCCTCGCCGTTCTTGTCGACACCCAGGATGCCGATGTGGCCGACGTGGTGGTGCCCGCAGGCGTTCATGCAGCCGGAGATGTTGATCTCGATGTCGCCGATGTCGAACAGGTAGTCGAGGTTGTCGAAGCGGTCCTGGATGGCGTTGGCGATCGGGATCGACTTGGCGTTGGCGAGCGCGCAGAAGTCCCCGCCCGGACAGGCGATGATGTCGGTGAGCAGGCCGATGTTGGGTGTGGCCAGCCCGATCGCGCGCGCGTCCTGCCACAGCCGATGAAGGTCGGCCTCGCGCACGCTGGCGAGCACGATGTTCTGTTCGTGGGTGCTGCGCACTTCGCCGAAGCTGTAGCGGTCGGCGAGCTCGGCGACGGCATCGAACTGGTCGGCGGTGAGGTCGCCCGGTGCCACGCCGTAGGGCTTGAGCGACAGCACCACGCTGGCGTAGCCGCTCACCCGGTGGGCACGCACGTTGCGCCGGGCCCAGGCGGCGAAGGCCTTGTCCTCGGTAAGCCGGGCGCGATAGCCGGCGTCCTGCGCCAGCGCGTCCAGCACCGGGTCGTTGAAGCGTCCTGCGACGCGTTCGATCTCGGCCTGAGTGAGCGTGGACGGGCCGTCCTTGAGGTGGGCGAACTCCGCCTCGACCTGGCGCGCGAA
Organism: Thauera sp. JM12B12; assembly: GCF_039614725.1. NCBI lineage: Bacteria > Pseudomonadati > Pseudomonadota > Betaproteobacteria > Rhodocyclales > Zoogloeaceae > Thauera > Thauera sp. JM12B12. The sequence continues at coordinate 746,936 of NZ_CP154859.1, forward strand.
CTCGGGCACGCCGAGCGCCTTCACCAGGATCTTGATGCGCGCCTTGTAGGCGTTGTCGCGGCGGCCGTGCTGGTTGTAGACGCGCAGGACGGCCTCGCAGTAGTTGAGGATCTGCTGCCAGGGCACGAAGGCGGCGACTTCCTCGCCGATGATCGGCGTGCGGCCGAGGCCGCCGCCCACCAGCACGCGAAAGCCCAGCTCGCCCGCAGTGTTGTGCACGATGTCGAGGCCGATGTCGTGCACCTGGATCACCGCCCGGTCTTCCTCCGCGCCATTGACCGCGATCTTGAACTTGCGCGGCAGGAAGGCGAACTCGGGATGGAAGGTGCTCCACTGGCGCAGGATCTCGCACCATGGGCGCGGATCGACGCGCTCGTCGGCGGCGACGCCCGCGAAGGGGTCGGCGGTCACGTTGCGGATGCAGTTGCCCGAGGTCTGGATGGCGTGCATCTGCACCTTGGCCAGCAGGTCGAGGATCTCGGGCACGTCTTCGAGGCGCGGCCAGTTGAACTGCACGTTCTGGCGCGTTGTGATGTGGCCGTAGCCGCGATCGTAGGTGCGCGCGATGTGGCCGAGGGTGCGCAGCTGCTTCGAGTTGAGGTTGCCGTAGGGCACGGCGATGCGCAGCATCGGTGCGTGGCGCTGGATGTAAAGGCCGTTCTGCAGGCGCACCGGGCGGAACTCGTCTTCGCTGAGCTCTCCGGCCAGATAGCGGCGCGTCTGGTCGGCGAACTGTGCGACGCGCTCATCGACGAGGCGCTGGTCGTATTCGTCGTATTGGTACATGCGTGTTCTCTCTGGTGGGTTCTTCTGTTCGGGGCGGGGGCGGCGGTGTCGGTCAGTGGGCCATCAGCTTGGCGCCGACCAGGACCAGCATCGTGGCCAGGATCGGGCGCAGGATGCGGTCGGGCACCTTGGTCGAGATGTGGCTGCCGAGCCAGATGCCGGGCAGCGAACCGACCAGCAGGCTGCCCAGCAGCAACCAGTCGACGCTGCCGAGGAACCAGTGGCCGATGCCGGCGACCGCGGTAAGCGGCACCGCGTGGGCGATGTCCGAGCCGACGATGCGCAGGGCGGGCATTGCCGGATAAAGAAAGAATAGTGCAGTGACGCCGAGTGCGCCGGCGCCCACCGAGGAGATCGACACCAGGACGCCGAGGATGGCGCCGGTGAGGATGGTCAGGCGGGCGGTGCGCGCCGGATCTTCCGGGCGGCCGCCGGAGCGGGCCGCCGCATAGGCCTGGATGCGCTTGCGGAAGATGAGCGCGATCGCGGTCAGCACCAGGGCGACGCCAAGCGCGACCTGGATCAGGTGCGCCGCGCCCTCGATGCCGCCCGGCGCCAGCCAGCCGACGAGCGCCAGCGTGATCGCCGCCGCCGGCAGGCTACCGGTGGCGAGCAGGCGGGTGATCTTCCAGTCCACCGTGCCCTTGAGGCCATGCGCCAGGGTGCCGCCGGCCTTGGTGATCGCGGCGTAGAGCAGGTCGGTGCCGACCGCCACCGAGGGGTGGATGCCGAACATCAGCACCAGCAGCGGCGTCATCAAAGAACCGCCCCCAACGCCGGTCAGACCGACGATGGCACCGACTGCGAAACCGGCGATGGTGTAGGCGAAGTCCATTTGATCCGCTCCTGGATGGTGCGGCGCATCGTAAGGACTTCGTTTAAGCACAAGAAGCGGTTTATGGTTAGACTTTAAGAACTCGTTGTTATATGTGAGCGATCATGAACCTCCAGCAACTGCGTTACGTGCATGAAGTCGCCCGTCGCGGGCTCAACGTGTCCGAGGCCGCTGATGCGCTGTTCACCTCGCAGCCCGGGGTCTCCAAGCAGATCCGCCTGCTCGAGTCCGAGCTCGGCATCGAGATCTTCACCCGCCACGGCAAGCGTCTGGTCGCCGTCACCGAGCCCGGCCAGGCCGTGCTGGCGATCGCCGAGCGTGTGCTGCGCGACCTCGACAACCTGCAGCAGGTGGGCGACGAGTTCGCCAACGAGGCGGTCGGCAGCCTGTCGATCGCCACCACCCACACCCAGGCGCGCTACGTGCTGCCCGACGTGATCCGCCGCTTCATGCAGCGCTACCCGCAGGTCAAGCTCGAACTGCACCAGGGCAATCCGCGCCAGGTGTGCGACATGGTGCTCGACGGCACCGCCGACATCGCGATCGCCACCGAGGCCATCGCCGAGTATGACGACCTGGTGATGCTGCCCTGCTACCAGTGGAACCGCTGCGTGGTCGCCACTCCGCGCCATCCCATCCTCAAGGCCTCGCCGCTCACGCTCGAGGAGATCGCGCGCTATCCCTTGATCACCTACGACGACGCCTTCACCGGTCGCGGCCAGATCAACAAGGCCTTCCTCGGCCGTGGCCTCAAGCCCCGGGTGGTGCTCTCGGCGATCGACTCGGACGTGATCAAGAAGTACGTCGAGATGGATCTCGGCATCGGCATCCTCGCGCGCATGGCCTACGACCCCGCCGAGGATCGCAAGCTCGGCATGATCGACGCGGCCCATCTGTTCGAATCGAGCACGACCCGGATCGGGCTGCGCAAGCGCGCCTGGCTGCGCGCCTATGTGTATGCCTTCATCGAGGGCTTCGCGCCGCATCTGTCGCGGCGCATGGTGGAGCTCGCGCTCGCCGGCGGCGGCACCGATCCGGGGCTGTGAGGTCGTCGGGCGCGCGCGGTCCGGTCCTCGTGGGAGCGGGCTCGCCCGCGAATGGTGCATTCCGGACCGCCGCCTTCGCGGGCAAGCCCGCTCCCACGGGCGGTCTCCAGGCCTTGATCAGCCGCGATCGAACCAGCGCCGCAGGCGCGCCCCGCGCAGGCCGGCGCCGAGGCCGGCGATCAGGCGCACGCGTGCCTTGAGCGGATCGAGCGCGCCGGCGTCGAGCCAGTTGGCGCGGGCGGCGTCGTGATGCCGCCGCACGCCGCCGCCGCAACGGCTGGCGAGCACCACCGGGACCGCGTTGGGCAATTCTTCCAGCGCGGGCCGCCAGGCCTCGGGCAGGCTGGCATTGCCGGGCAGGGCCAGCACCAGGCCGGCCGCCCCGGTGAGCAGCTGGGCGCGGGCGAGCGCACGCGCCACCGCCGACGCCAGCGCCGGCGAGCTGCCGGCGGCAATGGTGAGCAGCTCCACCGGGGGCAGCACCTGCAGGTCTTCCGGCAACGCGACGCGGCTGTAGCGCGAGGGCGCGAGCGCATGCAGCGCCGCGTCGCTGGCGAGCGTGGTCAGCGCCCCCTCGTGTGCGAACGCGTCCACCGCCGAGGGATGGCGCTTGGCCAGCGTCGCCGCGGGCAGGATGCGGTCGCCGATCACCGCGAGCACGCCGGCGCGCGCAGCCGCCGGGCGGCAGGCGAGCTCGACCGCCTGGTAGAGGTTGAGCGGGCCGTCGGCCGACAGCGCAGTGGCCGGGCGCATCGCCGCGGTCATCACCACCGGCTTGGTGGTGGCCACGGTGATGCCGAGGAAATAGGCGGTCTCCTCCAGCGTGTCGGTGCCGTGGGTGATGACGATGCCGTCGACCGCGGGGTCGTCGACCAGGGCCTGCACCCGGCGCGAGAGCACCAGCCAGTGCTGCGGCGTCATGTCCTTGCTGTCGATGCCGAAGAGCTGGCGGGCGTCGAGGCGGGCGAGCTCGGCCAGCTGTGGCACGGCGGCGAGCAGGGCCTCGGGGCCGAGCTGGCCGGCGGTGTAGTCGCGGGTGTCGGTGGCCGAGGCGGCGGTGCCGGCGATGGTGCCGCCGGTGGCCAGCAGCACGATGCGCGGCTTGTGCAGGATCTGGAGGGCGGTGCGCTGCGGGATCATGTCGGCGTGTGGGTTCGTGAGAGGGCGGTCAGGCGTGGCCGCTGTCGCGCAGCGCGACGATGCGGCGCTCGCGCTCCTGCTCGAGCAGGCGCAGGGCCGCATCGGGCGGCACGCCGAGCGTCTCCAGCACCCAGCCGGTGAGCTTGAGGCTGGATTCGAGGGGCTCCGGCACCACCACCGAGGCGCCCGCCTCGCGCAGCAGCAGCGCGTGCTTCTCGTCGCGCGCGCGGGCGATCACCCGCAGCATCGGCATCAGCCGGCGGATGCCCTGCACCGCGTGGATGGCGGCGGCGGTGTGGTCCATGGTCAGCACCACCGCGCGCGCCTGGTCGATGCGCAGCTTGCGCAGCAGCTCGGGCCGGCTGGCGTCGCCGAACACCAGCGGCACGCCGGCCTTGCGTTGGTGGGCGATGAGCTGGGCGTCGTTCTCGATGGCGACGAAGGCCACGCCCTGCTCGGCGAGCATCTGCCCGACCATCTGCCCGACGCGGCCATAGCCGGCGATGATGACGTGGCCGCCGAGCTCGCCGACCTCGGTGTCCTCCGGCGCGGGCGGCGCGGCGCGGCGGTCGATGCCGTCGCCCAGGCTCTGGCCGAGGCGGGCGACCACCGGGGCGACCAGCATCGACACGCCGACCACGATCAGCATGAACTGGCCCACCTGACGTTCGAGCAGGCCGAGCGTGAGCGCCATGCCGATGACGATGAAGGCGAACTCGCCGCCCTGGCCGAGCAGCAGCCCGCCCTCGGCCGCGCGCCCCCACGACAGCCCGAAGCCGCGCAGCAGCGCGAACACGATCGCCGCCTTCATCGCCAGCAGGCCAACCACCGAGAGCGGAATCCACAGCGGCTCGGCGAGCAGCGCGCGCAGGTCGATGCCCATGCCCACCGACATGAAGAACAGGCCCATCAGCAGGCCCTTGAAGGGCTCGATGGTGATCTCGACCTCGTGGCGGAACTCGGTCTCGGCGATGATCAGGCCGGCGAGCAGCGCACCGAGCGCCATCGACAGTCCGGCATACCAGGTCAGCGCTGCCACGCCGAGGGTGGTCAGCAGGGTGAGCGCGGTGAAGGTGTCGGGCTGCCGGTCGACCGCGATCTGGTGGAACAGCGGCCGCACCACGCGGCGGCCGACCAGGTAGATCAGCACCACGGTCAGCACGCCCTTCACCACCGCGGAGCCGAGCAGGCTGGCGAAGCTGCCCTCGCCGGACGAGGCCCCCAGGATGCTGATCAGCACCAGCAGCGGCACCACCGCCAGGTCCTGGAACAGCAGGATCGCGAAGGTCGACTGGCCGAGCGGCGTGCCCAGCTCGCGGCGCTGGATCAGCAGCTGCATGACGATCGCGGTCGACGAGAAGGCCAGCACCACGCCGAGGATCACCGCCGCCTCGATGCCGTTGCCGAACCACAGCGCGAGTGCTCCGACCGCTGCCGCCGACAGCGCCACCTGCAGCCCGCCGAGGCCGAACACCAGGCGGCGCATCGACCACAGGCGCTCGACCGACATCTCGAGCCCGATCATGAACATCAGGAAGATCACCCCGAGCTCGGCGAGGAACTCGACGTCCTCCGGGCGGGCGAAGGTGAACCACGACAGCAGCGGCCAGCTCCCGGCGAGCGAGGCCAGGCCGTAGGGGCCGAGCAGCACGCCGACCGCCAGGAAGCCGAGCACCGGGTTGATGCGCAGCCGCGACAGCAGCGGCATCAGCACGCCGCTGAGGGCGAGGAAGAGGATGGTCTCCTTCAGGAAGGGAAAGCTGCCGTGGGCGTCCATGCAGGCGTGCTCGCTCGGAATATCCCTACAGTCTATGCCCGGGCGCCAGCCGCCGCGCCCCCGGCGCCGGCATCCTTGTGCCCGGCTTCGGGCGTCGCCGCGGCCTCTTCCTGCTGCTGAAGCAGCCACATCTGCGCGTAGGCGCCGCCCTGTGCGAGCAGCGTCGCATGCCGGCCGCGCTCGATGATGCGGCCCTTGTCGAGGACGATGATCTCGTCCGCGTCCATGACCGTGGACAGGCGGTGGGCGATGACGAGCGCGGTGCGGCCCTGCGCCGCGAGCTCGATCTGCGCCTGGATGGCCTTTTCGGTCCGCGAGTCGAGCGCCGAGGTGGCTTCGTCGAAGATCAGGATCGCCGGGTTCTTCAAGAGCGCGCGCGCGATTGCCACACGCTGCTTCTCGCCGCCCGAGAGCTTCAGCCCACGCTCGCCGACCCGCGTCTCGTAGCCCTCGGGCAGCTGGCGGATGAAGTCCTCGAGCTGCGCGGCGCGCGCGGCGGCTTCGACCTCGTCGCGGCTGGCGCCGGGGCGGCCGTACTGGATGTTGTAGAGCAGCGTGTCGTTGAACAGCACCGTGTCCTGCGGGACGATGCCGATCGCTGCGCGCAGGCTGTCCTGGGTGAGGCTGCGCAGGTCGTGGCCATTGATGCGGATCGCGCCGCCCTGTACGTCGTAGAAGCGATACAGCAGGCGGGCGAGCGTCGACTTGCCCGAGCCGGAGTGGCCGACCACCGCCACCGTGCTGCCGGCCGGGATGTCGAAATCGACGTCGAAGAGGATCGGGCGCTTGGCGTCGTAGGCGAAGCTGACGTGCTCGAAGCGCACGCTCGCCGGGCCGGCGGGCAGGGCGCGGGCGTCGGGCGCGTCGGCGATCTCGCGCTGGGTGTGCATGAGGCCGAACATGCGCTCGATGTCGGTGAGCGCCTGGCGGATCTCGCGATAGAGCACGCCGAGGAAGTTGAGCGGGATGTAAAGCTGGATCATGAACGCGTTGACCAGCACGATGTCGCCGATCGTCATCTCGCCGCTCGCCACCCGGATCGCCGCCTGCCACATCATCGCCGTCACCGCGACCGCGATGATCGCCGCCTGGCCGACGTTGAGCGCCGACAGCGAGTACTGGTTGGTGACCTGGGCCTTGGTCCACTTCTGCAGCTGCTCGTCGTAGCGCCGGGCCTCGAATTCCTCGTTGTTGAAGTATTTGACGGTCTCGTAGTTGATCAGGCTGTCGATCGCGCGCGCGTTGGCGGCGGAGTCGAGCTCGTTGGCCTCGCGCCGCAGCGCGGTGCGCCAGTTCGTCACCTTGACGGTGAAGATGATGTAGATCGTCAGCGCGGAGAGCGTGATGAGCGCGAACACCGAGTCGTAACTGACCAGCAGGATGCTGATCACCATGCCGATCTCGATCAGCGTGGGCAGGATCGAATACAGCGTGTAGCTGATCAGCGAGCCGATCGAGCGCGTGCCACGTTCGATGTCGCGGGTGAGTCCGCCGGTCTGGCGTTCGAGGTGAAAGCGCAGCGACAGCGCGTGCAGGTGACGGAACACGCGCAGCGAGATCTCGCGCACCGCCTGCTGGGTCACGCGCGCGAACACCACCTCGCGCAGCTCGGTGAGCAGCGAGGTGGAAAAGCGCAGCACGCCATAGGCCAGCAGCAGCGCCGCGGGCACGACGATGAAAGCTTGCTCGGGCGTGATCGTGAGGCCGTCGATCAGGTGCTTGAAGATGATCGGCACCGACACGTTGGCGCCCTTGGCCGCCACCAGGCAGGCGAGCGCGAAGATCACCCGGCCCTTGTAGGCCCAGATGAAGGGGAACAGGCTCTTCAGCGTCTGCCAGTCGTGGCGATCGCCGGTGGCGGGAGCGGGCAGGGCGGAAGCGGGGGCGCGTCTCATGGGGTTTCCGTCGATGGAGCAGTCAGGCTGGAGCGTCGGGGCGAAGATGCTGCGCGGGGCCGGGGCGGTTCGGGCGGGCTGTGCGCTTGTGTGGCGCGCTGGCGTGCGGTGGAAGGCTTGCCGGCGGCCGAGGCGGTCCGCCGCGCGGGCGTTCGCGAAGCCCGGATTCTGTTGGTGCTGCACGATGGCGTCAAATTGCACACGCCGCCGGCAAAAAACGCATGCGGGCGCTTGACTTCCGACACGGACTTTGTAGGATTCAAACAAACGTTCGAATTAGTTATTTCGATGCATTCATTCGTCGGGCTCGGGGTTCCTCAGGAGCAACGCAGGCCGGACGGCGCTGGGGCGTAAGTGTTTTTCCGGACGAGACAGCTCGGACCCGGGACAGCATGCTTGACCCAGCGATAGCCAGAATACGCTGCGCCCAAGGCAGGTGCGGCGCGCGGATTTTCCGCACCCATAAGAATGCCCGCGTCGCCCCCGGCGGGCGCTTTGCTCTCGAGGAGGAGTCAAATGAGTCGGAGTCATGCCGTAGTACGTTCGCACCGCCCGGTCCTGGCGTTGAGCACCCTGGCCGTGTCGGTCGCCCTCGCCCTGATGGCATCGCCCAAGGCACAGGCCTTCGAATTCACCAGCGCCAGCGGCGAGGTGACGGGCAGTTTCGATACCACCTTGTCGATTGGCGGGTTGTGGCGGATGCAGGACCGGGACCGTTCGCTCGTCGGCATCACTAATGGCGGTACTGCGCGCTCGGTTAACGAGGATGATGGCAACCTCAATTACGACAAGGGCGACATGGTCTCGCTCGCCTTCAAGGCAACGCACGACCTTGAGCTCAACTACCACAACTACGGTGCCTTCGTGCGGGCCTCTTACTTCTACGATCATGCTGTAATGAACAAGAGCGGCTTGAGTGATGCCGCACGCAGTCAGACAGGTCGTGACGTTGAGTTGCTTGACGCTTATGTTCGTGGTCGCTTCGACGTCGGTGGGCGAGCGCTCAATGTTCGCCTGGGTAATCAGGTGGTCAACTGGGGGGAAAGTACGTTCATTCAGAACGGTATCAACGTGCTGAATCCAGTTAATGTCAGCCGGCTCAGGATTCCTGGTTCCGAGCTTCGTGAAGGTTTGATTCCCACGAATATGGTTTGGGCGTCTCAGGATCTGACCGATCGCTTGTCAGTTGAAGCAACCCTGATTCTTGAGTGGGAAAAAACCAAGATTGATCCGGCAGGAACCTTCTTCAGTAACAACGACTACCTCAGTCCGGGGGCAAACAACGTATTTGTTGGTTTTGGTCGCAGGAAGGATTTGGGAACGCTAGCTACTAATCCGGTGCCGCCAGTTGGGCCCTCGGCTGCTCTTTATCCCGTAACTGAAGCACTGGCTGGGCCGTTCGATCCTGAGGCGGCTGTCTGGGCGCCCCGCGGTCCGGATCGTAAGGCTAGAGATGGCGGGCAGTTCGGCATTGCGGCGCGTTATTTCGCAGATCACCTAAATAACACCGAGTTCGGTCTTTATCACATTCGCTATCACAGTCGAGTGCCCTTTGCCTCCGGTGTAAAAGGAGAGCCAACGACCGCTTTGACTGGTACAGGGACTGTCGTTCCTGTTCCTGTTCCCGGAGTTGGTGTTGTGAATTTGCCGCTTGATCAGGTGTTGTCGCAACGAGGCACTGCTCGCTATTTTGCAGACTATCCGGAAGACATTCGTCTCTGGGGTATTAGTTTCAATACGCCTGGCCCTGCAGGGATTGCCTTGCAGGGCGAGTATTCATACCGTCCAAATCAGCCGCTCCAAATTGCCGCACCAGAGTTGTTGCTCGCAGCTCTTGGGCAGACGAACCAGATCCCGGGTACCGACACTATCCCGGTTGGCGGAGAGATCACTGGTTATCGCCGGGTGAAGATGCACCAGTTGCAGTTGAGTGCCACGAAAGCAGTTCCTCAACTGGCGGGTGCCGATCAGGTCGTCATGGTAGGCGAGGTGGGTTACACGAGGCTCAGCTTGCCGTCCGGCATCCCCTTCAATGTGTCTGGTGTCTATCTTCCGGCTCCGCGCTCGGCAACGCAGACTTCATTCGGTTCGACCCAGTCGTATTTCGCCACTGAGAGCTCATGGGGGTATCGGCTTGTCGCGCGGGCCGACTACACGAACATCCTTGCTGGAGGAACGGTTTCCCCACGCGTCGCGTTTGCTCATGATGTGAACGGACGTAGCCCCACTTTCAATGAGGGTGCGAAGGCTTTGACGTTTGGGGTAGGAGTCAACTACCGACAGAACTGGCAGGCAGATATCGCATATACCGCGTTCTTCGGGGGCAAGACGATTTCTGGTACGGATCCGAATCCAAATCCGGCTGCTGGCTTCCCCGCGGCGACCCAGAGCCCAAGCTATTCGAGCAGCACCAATCCCCTTAAGGACCGCGACTTCCTCTCGGTCAGCGTCAGCTATTCGTTCTGAGCACCACACCGGATCCGGAGACAAACGACATGCGCAAGACACTCACGATTCTCGGCGCGGCGCTCGCGGTGGCGCTGTCCGCGTCGGCCATGGCCGATGCGTCGCGGCTGGGCAAGGACCTGACGCCGATGGGCGCGGAGCGCGCCGGCAATGCGGCGGGCACGATCCCCGCTTGGGACGGCGGCCTCAAGGCCGCGCCCGCCGGGCATGAGGCCGGCGGGCATTACGCCGACCCCTTCGCCGCCGACAAGCCGCTGTTCACCATCGACGCCGCCAACCACGCCCAGCACGCCGACAAGCTCACCCCGGGCCAGGTCGAGATGCTCAAGACCTACGCCACGTGGAAGATGAACGTCTACCCCACGCGGCGCAGCGCGGCCTTCCCGCAGGGGCACTACGACCAGACCATCGCCAACGCCAGCCGCGCCAAGCTGGTCGATGGCGGGCGCACGATCGAGGGCACGACCGGCGGCATCCCGTTCCCGATTCCGCAGAACGGTGCCGAGGCGATCTGGAACCACCTCGCGCGCTACCGCGGCGAGGCCTACGCGATGAACTGGAGCCAGGCCGCGGTGACGCGCCAGGGCACCTACACGCCGGTGCGCTTCGAGTACCAGTACGACTTCCACTACGGCAGCCTGAGCAAGTCGCCGGAGCAGATCGAGCAGGGCAAGCTGTTCAACTTCCTGCAGACGGTGACGGCGCCCGCGCGCCTGGCGGGGCAGATCCTGCTGGTGCACGAGTTCCTCGACCGCCGCCAGGCGTGGACCTACAACCCCGGTCAGCGCCGCGTACGCTTGGCGCCCAACGTCGCCTACGACAACCCGGGCACCGCGGCCGACGGTCTGCGCACCAACGACGACTTCGACATGTACAACGGCGCCATCGACCGTTACGACTGGAAGCTGGTGGGCAAGAAGGAGATCTACGTCCCCTACAACGCCTACAAGCTGGTCGGCAACACCGTGAAGATGGCCGACGTGCTGCAGGCGGGCCACATGAATCCCGAGCTCACGCGCTACGAGCTGCACCGCGTGTGGGTGGTGGATGCCACGCTCAAGGACGGCACCAGCCACAGCTACAAGCGCCGCACGTTCTATCTGGACGAGGACTCGTGGTCGATCCTGGTGATCGACAAGTACGACGCGCGCGACCAGCTGTGGCGCGTGTCGGAGCTGCATTCAATCAACTGGTACGACATCCCGATGCTGTATCCGAGCCTCGAGGTGCACCACGACCTGCAGTCGGGCCGCTACATCGCGATGGGCCTGCGCAACGACGAAGCGCGCGTCTATCAGGCCATCGAGGCGCGTCCGGCCGACTTCACGCCCGCAGGCCTGCGCGGCGTCGGCACGCGCTGAAGCACCCGGCCCGGCGCCACGGTGTCGGGCCTGAAACGAAGCGGGGCGGGGGCGCTGGCCCCCGCATCCGCATCCGGAAAGATCTTCCGTCCCTCCTGCCCGGCCCTGCATTCCGGAGCCGCGCTGCATGCGAGCCTGTCCTCATGAATCGAGCCATCGGCGTCCTGTTCGTCGCCTTCGTGCTGGCCGCGATGGCGTATTCGTCCTCCGAGCGCAGCCTGCCGCCCATGCCGCCGACGCGTACGCTGATCGGCCACCTGCAGATGCTCGATGTGGCCGAGAACGCCGCGGGCCGCCTGGTGGCGGTGGGCGAGCGCGGCGGCATCTTCGTCTCCGATGACCGTGGTACGAGCTGGCGTGGCGCGAGCACGCCGTCCACCGCCACCCTCACCGCGGTGCGCTTCATCGATGGTCAGCGCGCGCTCGCGGTCGGCCACGACGCGGTGATCCTGCGCAGCGAGGACGGCGGCGACAGCTGGCAGCTCGTGCAGTCGGCGCCCGAGGCGGAAGAGCCCCTGCTCGGCCTGTGGGTGGATGCGTCCGGCAAGGGCTTTGCGGTCGGTGCCTATGGGCGCTTCCTGGTCACCGCAGATGGGGGCTCGAACTGGGAGGCGCGCGAGCTGGAGGCGAACGAGGAGGCTCTGCACCTCAACGCGGTGCTGGGGCTCGGTGACGAGCGCTTCCTGATCGCGGGCGAGGCCGGCACCCTGCTGCGTTCGGACGACGGGGGCGAGACCTGGCAGGCGCTGCAGTCGCCCTATGCCGGCTCCTTCTTCAGTGCGCTGCCGCTCGCCGATGGCGGTGCGCTCGTGTTCGGCATGCGCGGCCACGTGTTCCGTACCGAAGACGGCGGCGACAGCTGGGCCGGGATCGACACCGGCGTGCAGTCCTCGCTGTTCGGTGGCCGCGTGCTCGCCGACGGCCGGCTGGTGCTGGTGGGGCAGAGCGGTGTGGTGCTCGTGAGTGCCGACCAGGGGCGCAGCTTCGTCCAATTCGACGGACCGGACCGGCGGGTGCGCGCGGCGGTGGCGGAGATCGGCGGCGGCGAAATCCTGCTGGTGGGCGAGGAGGGCGTCGAGCGCATGGCCCTGCCGTCGGCGCCCGGGGAGAAGTCCTGATGCTGAAGCGCTTCGTCGAATTCCTTGGCCTCCTGCTGTTCAAGCGGCGCACGTTCTTCCTCGGCCTGTTCGTGGTGATGACCGTGCTGCTGGGCGCGTCGGCAAGCCGGCTGCAGGTCGATGCCGGGTTCGAGAAAATGATCCCGCTCGAACACGAATACATGAAGACCTTCATGGCCTACCGCAACACCTTCGGCGGCGCCAACCGCGTGCTGGTGGCGCTGCGCCAGCACGAGGGCGACATCTACAACGCCGAGTTCATGGGGAAGCTGAAGGCTGCCACCGACGAGATCTTCTTCATTCCCGGCGTGGATCGCGCCACGGTGACCTCGCTGTTCACGCCCAACGTGCGCTTCATCGAGGTGGTCGAGGCCGGCTTCGCGGGTGGCAATGTCATCCCGGCCGACTTCGAGGGCAGCGCCGAGGACCTCGAGACCGTGCGCCAGAACGTGCTCAAGTCCGGCCGCGTCGGCCGCCTGGTGTCGAACGACCATCGCGCGGCGATGATCAGCGCGGAACTCCTCGAGATCGACCCCAACACCGGCGCCCGCCTCGATTACCTGGCGGTGGCGAAGCAGCTCGAGGACCTGCGCGCGCGCTATGCCGGGGAGGGTCTGGACGTGCACATCATCGGCTTCGCGAAGGCGGTCGGCGACATCACCGACGGCGCGCGCGGCGTGCTGGTGTTCTTCCTGGTGGCGTTCGCGATCACCGCGGTGCTGCTGTTCCTTTACTCCGGCTCGGTCAAGCTCGCCGTGCTCACGCTGGTGTGCGCGATGGTGCCGGTGGTGTGGCTGATGGGGCTGCTGCCGCTGATCGGCTTCGGCATCGACCCGATGTCCATCCTGGTGCCCTTCCTGATCTTCGCGATCGGTGTCAGCCATGCGGTGCAGATGACCCACGCCTGGCGGCTGGAGGTGCTGCAGGGTGCGGGGCCGCTCACTGCCGCGCACGGTGCCTTCCTGCGCCTGATCCTGCCCGGGTCGATGGCGCTGACGACGACGGTGGTCGGCTTCCTGGTGATCATGCGCATCGAGATCGACATGGTGCGCGAGCTCGCGCTCACCGCCGGCCTCGGCGTCGGCCTGATCCTGATCACCAACATGCTGCTGCTGCCGGTGCTGCTGTCGTGGACCCGGCTGGATGCGGCCGCCATGCGGCGGACGATGGCGGCGGAGACCAAGGACCATTGGCTCTGGAAGCGATTGCGTACGCTGGCCGAACCCAGGCATGCCGCCGTGGTGCTGCTGATCACCGCGATATTGCTCGGTGCGGCGACCTGGAAGTCGCGCGACCTGCGGACCGGCGATCTCGGCCACGGCATCCCCGAGCTGCACGAGGACTCGCGCTACAACCTGGATGCGGCGGCGATCGTCGAGTCGTTCTCGATCGGGGTCGATGTGCTGTCGGTGATCGTGCAGACCACGGGTGTGGATGGCGCGTGCACGAACTTCGAGATCATGGACACGATCGACCGCTTCGAGACCACGATGCGTGGCGTCCATGGGGTACAGAGCGTGGTCGGCCTGCCCGGGGTGGCGAAGACGATCAACGCCGGCTGGAACGAAGGCAACCCGGCCTGGCGCGTGCTGTCGCGCAATCCGACCGTGCTCGCGCAATCGGTGACCCCGGTCGACACCAGCACCGGCCTGCTCAACACCGACTGCAGCGCGATGCAGGTGCTGATCTTCACCCGTGACCACGAGGGGCCTACGATCGCCCACATCATCGAGGAGGTGAAGGCCTTCCGTGCCGCCAATCGCAGCGACAAGCTCGACTTCCTGCTCGCCTCGGGCAACGTCGGCGTCATGGCGGCCACCAACGAGGCGGTGGACGCGGCCTCGACCGCCATCCTGATGCTGGTGTTCGGCGCGATCAGCCTGTTGTTCTTCCTCGAGTTCCGGTCATGGCGGGCGACGCTGTGCATCATCCTGCCGCTGATGATCGCGGCCGTGTTCTGCAACGCGCTGATGGCGCTGCTGGGGATCGGCCTCAAGGTGTCGACGCTGCCGGTGGTGGCGATTGCGGTCGGCATCGGCGTCGACTACGGCATCTACTTCTACGAGCGCATGGCGCACCGCTTCGAGCGCGGCGACAGCCTGCCCGACGCCTTCTACCAGGCGCTGAGCCAGCGTGGCACCGCGGTGATGTTCACCGCGACCACGATGGCGGTCGGCGTGGGCACGTGGATCTTCTCGGCGCTCAAGTTCCAGGCCGACATGGGGCTGGTGATGGCGCTGATGTTCGTCATCAACATGCTTGGCGCCCTGCTCCTGCTGCCCGCGCTGGCCGCATTGCTGCTGGGTGACCGACCGGCGGGCGGGCACAAGACGGATTGAGGCCACACTGCGGGCACGGGCCTGGATTCGCGAGCGAAAGCGCAAATCCAGGCATAAAAAATATTGACGCAAGCGGCTTTTTCCTTAGAATTCAAACATACGTTTGAATGAACTCGGCTTCATTCAGGAGATCGATCATGAGCAACGCAGGCGGTCGGGGCGGGCCCGAAACCCGAGGGCGCATCCTCGATGCGGCCGAGGTGCTGTTCGTGGAGCACGGGCTGGAAGCGACCTCGATGCGCATGATCACGGCGACCGCGGGCGTCAACCTGGCGGCAGTCAATTACCACTTCGGCAGCAAGGAGAACCTGATCCAGGAAGTCTTCCGGCGTCGTCTGGGCGAGCTCAACCAGCGCCGCCTCGTGGCGCTCGATCGTGTCGAGGAGGCGGCCCGCGTGGCTGGCGTGCGGATCAAGCCGTCGCAGGTGCTGGAGGCCTTTTTCGAGCCCTCGCTGCAGATGGCGACCGACGAGACCCACGGCGGGCGAATCTTCATGCAGCTCCTCGGGCGCACCTACACCGAGCCCAATGCCTTCGTCCGCAAGTTCCTGGCCGCCGAGTATGCCGACACCCTCGTGCGCTTTCTCGATGCCTTGTACGCCGCGCTGCCGGGTGTGTCGCGCGACGAAATCCTGTGGCGCTTCCACTTCATGATGGGCGCCACCTCGTATGCGATCGCCGGCACCGACGCGCTGCAACTCTTTGCCGGCAAGTTCGACGACGAGGACCCGGCGCGTCTCATCCCGCGCCTGATGTCCTTCCTGCTCGGCGGGCTGCGCGCGCCGCTGCCCGAGCTCGCGAGCGGGGCGGATGCTGCGCGGCCTGCCGAAGACTGAATCGGGGCCGCCTCGGTTCGCGGCCTGAATGCGGTTCCTGACCGAATCCGGAGACGACGAAAGATGATCTGGTTGCTACTGGTTTCCCTCCCTCCCTTGGCAGGTGCGCTCGCCTACGGGCGAGCGCCTCTTTTTGCCTGGCTCTGGGCGGGGCTGGCGTGGTTGCTGGTAATGGGTATCGCTGCCGGCTGGGGCGTGCTGCCGACGCTGTTCGCGATGCTCGTGTATGGCGCCGCGCTGGGGGTTTTCCTGGTCGAGTCGGTGCGCATGCAGCGTGTAACCACGCCGGTTTTCGCGATGTTCCGCGGTGCGCTGCCGACCATGTCGCAGACCGAGAAGGACGCGCTCGAAGCCGGCACGGTGTGGTGGGAGGGTGAGCTCTTCGCCGGCCAGCCGGACTGGAGCAAGCTGCAGGCCTTTCCGTGGCCAAAGCTCACGGCCGAGGAGCAGGCCTTCCTCGACGACGAGACCGACGAACTCTGCCGCCTCACGCATGACTGGGCGTGCACCCAGCACGGCGACATGCCGGCCGAGGTCTGGCAGTACATCAAGGCCAAGGGTTTCCTCGGCATGATCATCCCGAAGGAGTACGGTGGAAAGGGCTTCTCGGCCTATGCGCACTCCCAGGTCGTCACCAAGCTGTCCACGCGCTCGTCGGCGCCCGCGGTGAGCGTCATGGTGCCCAACTCGCTCGGTCCCGCGGAGTTGCTGTTGCACTACGGCACGCCCGAGCAGAAGCAGCATTACCTGCCACGGCTGGCGCGCGGAGACGAGATCCCGGCCTTCGCGCTGACCAGCCCGTGGGCGGGGTCGGACGCCGCCGCCATCCCCGACGCCGGCGTGGTGTGCAAGGGCTTGTGGCAGGGCGAGGAAGTGCTCGGCATGCGGATCAATTTCGACAAGCGCTACATCACGCTCGCCCCGGTGTGCACCGTGTTCGGCCTCGCCTTCCACCTCTACGACCCGGATCGGCTGCTCGGCGGCGAGGAGGTGCTCGGCATCACCTGCGCGCTGATCCCGCACGATCACCCGGGCGTCGACATCGGCCGCCGCCACTTCCCGCTCAATGCGGTGTGGATGAACGGCCCGGTGCGCGGCAAGGACGTATTCGTGCCGCTGGAGTTCATCATCGGTGGCCCGAAGATGGCCGGCCAGGGCTGGCGCATGCTTATGGAATGTCTGGCGGCCGGGCGCAGCATCTCGCTGCCCGGCTCCAACACCGGCATGCAGAAGATGGTGGCGCGCGCCGTCGGCGCCTATGCCCGCGTGCGCTACCAGTTCAAGACCGCGATCGGCCGTTTCGAGGGCGTGGAAGAGGCGCTCACCCGCATTGGCGCCAATACCTATCTGTCCGATGCCGCGCGCGTGATGACCGCCGGCGCGATCGACCTCGGCGAGAAGCCTTCGGTGGTGTCGGCGATCGTCAAGTACCACGTCACCGAGCGCGCCCGCCAGACGGTGAATGACGGCATGGACGTGATCGGCGGCAAGGGCATCTGCCTCGGCCCGCAGAACTTCCTCGGCCGCGCCTATCAGCAGATCCCGGTCGGCATCACGGTGGAAGGGGCCAACATCCTCACGCGCAGCCTGATCCTGTTCGGCCAGGGCGCGATCCGCTGCCATCCCTATGTCTTGAAAGAGATGTACGCCGCGCAGCAGGGCGACCTGCGCGCGTTCGACGAGGCGCTGTGGGGGCACGTCGGCTACACGGTCTCGAACGCGGCGCGCGCGACGATCATGGGTCTCACCGGTTCGCACTTCGTGAAGGTGCCGGAAAGCGTGGCGCCGGAAACCCGCCGCTACTACCAGCAGCTCACCCGCTTCTCGGCCGCCTTCGCCTTCATCGCCGACATCTCGATGGGCACCATGGGCGGCGCATTGAAGCGCAAGGAGAAGCTCTCCGCCCGCCTGGGCGACATCCTGTCGCTGATGTACCTCGCCACCGCCACGCTCAAGCGCTTCGAGGCCGAAGGCCGCCACGCCGCCGACGCGCCGCTGATGCACTGGGCGATCTGGGATTGCATGTTCCGCATCCAGCAGGCCTTCGAGGGCGTGATCGCCAACTTCCCGAACAAGCTTTTCGCCTTCGTGCTGCGCCGCGTGGTGGTCTTCCCGCTCGGGCGGCCCTATGTCGTGCCCTCCGACAAGCTCGGCCACCAGGTCGCGGAACTGCTGATCGAGCCGTCGCCGACGCGTGATCGCCTGACTTCGGACGTGTATCTGCCCGCCGATGTCGAGGAGCCGGTGGGCGCCCTCGAGGCCGCGCTCGCCGCGACCCTTGCTGCCGAGCCGGTCGAGGCCAGGCTCAGGGAGGCGCGTCGCGAGGGGCGCTTCGATCCGCAGGTGCTGGCCTCGGGCGACGTCGATGAGATCTGGCACCTTGCCCGCCACGCCGGCGTGATCAGCGAACAGGAATACGCCTTGATCGAGCGCCGCAACGCGCTGCGCGACAAGGTGATTCGCGTCGATGACTTCCCCTACGACCTCGGCCTCAAGGCTGCGGTGCAGGCCATGCCCGAGCGTTCGCCGGCGCAGCAGGAGGCTGCATGAGCGTGCCGGTCTTCATCGTCGATGGCGCGCGCACGCCCTTCCTGAAGGCGAAGAGCGCGCCTGGTCCCTTCACCGCTTCCGACCTCGCCACCGCGGCGGGCAGCGCGCTGCTGATGCGCCAGCCCTTCGCGCCCGAGCAGCTCGACGAGGTCATCCTCGGCTGCGCCAGCCCCTCGGCGGATGAGGTCAATATCGGCCGCGTGGTCGCGCTGCGCATGGGCTGCGGCAACAATGTGCCGGGGTGGACGGTGATGCGAAACTGCGCCTCCGGCATGCAGGCGATCGATTCCGCGATCGCCAACATCCAGCGCGGCCGCAGCGGGCTGGTCCTCGCCGGCGGTGTCGATGCGCTCTCGCATGCGCCGCTGCTGTTCTCCGAGAACATGGTGCGCTG
The DNA here is from genome assembly GCF_039614725.1 of Thauera sp. JM12B12. Taxonomy (NCBI): domain Bacteria; kingdom Pseudomonadati; phylum Pseudomonadota; class Betaproteobacteria; order Rhodocyclales; family Zoogloeaceae; genus Thauera; species Thauera sp. JM12B12. Next base: position 765,479 of record NZ_CP154859.1, read on the forward strand.
GCTCGCCGGCTGGTACGCGGCGAAGACCACCGGGCAGAAACTGGCGATGCTCAGGACCTTCCGTCCCGGGCATCTCGCCCCGGTGATCGGCATCATGAAGGGGCTCACCGACCCGATCGTCGGCCAGCTGATGGGCCAGACCGCCGAGAACCTGGCGTGGAAGTTCGGCATCACGCGCGAGGACATGGACGGCTTCGCGGTCGAGAGCCACCGCCGCGTGTGCGCCGGCCAGGACGCCGGGCACTACGCCGACGAGATCGTGCCGCTGATCGATCGCGACGGCCAGGTGTATGCGGCCGACGACGGCGTGCGGCGCGAATCGTCGATGGCCAATCTCGCCAAGCTCAAACCCTTCTTCGACAGGAAGTACGGCCGCGTCACCCCGGGCAACAGCTCGCAGATCACCGATGGCGCGGCGTGGTTGGTGCTGGCCTCGGAACAGGCCGTCGCGCGTCACGGCCTGAGGCCGCTCGGCCGCATCGTCGACAGCCAGTGGGCGGGTCTCGCCCCCGATCAGATGGGCCTCGGACCGGTGCATGCGGCCATGCCCATCCTGCGACGCCATGGTCTTGCGCCCAATGATCTCGACGCCTGGGAACTCAACGAGGCCTTCGCCGCCCAGGTCATCGCCTGCCTGCGCGCCTTCGCCGACGACGACTACTGTCGCACGCACTTCGGCGTCGATGCGCCGGGCGCGCCCGAGGCCGAGCGCCTGAACGTGGACGGCGGCGCGGTCGCGCTCGGCCATCCGGTTGGCGCGAGCGGTGCGCGCATCGTCCTTCACCTGCTCAACGTGCTGCGCCGCAAGGGTGGTGGGCGCGGCCTGGCGACGATCTGCATCGGCGGCGGGCAGGGCGGAGCGATGCTGGTGGAGACGGTGCGATGATCGCGAACATGGAGCACGACTGGAAGCACTGGCGCCTGCGCCGTGAGGACTCCGGACTGGCCTGGCTGGATCTGGACAAGGCGGGGGCCAGCGCCAATGTGCTGTCGTCCGAGGTGATGAGCGAGTTTGCCCGCGTGCTCGAAGCGCTCGACGCCGCGCCGCCCAAGGCGCTGGTGATCGCCTCGGCCAAGCCGGCCGGCTTCATCGCCGGTGCCGACATCGAGGAGTTCTCGCGGCTGGATTCGGCGCTCGCCGCGCGCGCGCTGGTCGAGCGTGGCTGGAAGCTCTTCAACCGCCTCGCCGCGGTGTCCTACCCGACGCTGGCGCTGATCCGCGGCCATTGCATGGGTGGCGGCCTGGAGCTCGCGCTCGCCTGCCGGCACCGCATCGTGGTCGACGAGCCGGGCACCAAACTCGCGCTGCCCGAGGTCATGCTCGGCATCGTCCCCGGCTGGGGCGGCATGCTGCGCCTGCCCGCGCTGATCGGCCCGGCTGCGGCGCTCGACCTGATGCTGACCGGCAAGAGCGTCGATGCGAGGAAGGCGAAGCGCCTCGGCCTCGCCGACGACTGCGTGCCGGCGCGGGTGATGGCGTCCGCCGCACGCATCCTGGCGCTGTCCGGCGCGGCGAAGAAGCCCCTGCCGCTCAAGGAACGCGCGCTGCGCTGGGCGATGAACGGCCCCGCGCGCGCTCAGGTCGCCGACAAGGCGCGCGCCCAGGCCGCGCGCAAGGTCAGCCGCGCCAACTATCCGGCGCCGTTCGCCATCGTCGACATCTGGGAGAAGTACGGCGGCAACGCGCTCGACGTACCGGCGGGCGATGCGTCCTCGCTCGACGCCATATTCAGCTCGCCGACCGCCCGCAACCTGGTGCGCGTCTTCCACCTGCAGGAGCGCCTGAAGGCCTTCGGCAAGGACAGCGAGTTCGCGCCGCGCCATGTGCATGTGGTGGGCGCCGGCGTGATGGGCGGCGACATCGCCGCCGTGTGTGCGCTGCGCGGCATGACGGTGACGCTGCAGGATCAGTCGGTCGAGCGCATCGCGCCCGCCATCGCCCGCGCAGCCAAGCTCTTCGAACGCCGCCACAAGGGCGATGCCCGGCAGGTGCGCTTCACCCTCGACCGCCTGATCCCCGACCCGCAAGGCCAGGGCGTGGCGCGCGCCGACCTGATCATCGAGGCGATCTTCGAGAACCTCGAGGTCAAGCGCAGCCTGTTCGCCGACCTCGAGGCGCGCGCCCGGCCCGACGCAGTGCTCGCCACCAACACCTCCAGCCTGCGCCTGGAAGATATCGCCAGCGCACTGAAGGACCCGTCGCGCCTGGTCGGCATTCACTTCTTCAATCCGGTACCGATGCTGCCGCTGGTCGAGGTGGTGCAGGGCGAGACCACCGACGCCGAGGTGCTGCGCCGTGCCACCGGCTTCGTACGCCGCATCGACAAGCTACCGCTGCCGGTGAAGAGCGCGCCCGGGTTCCTCGTCAATGCGGTGCTTGGCCCCTACATGCTCGAGGCCCTGCGCTGCGTCGAGGAGGGTGTTGCGCCCGAGACGGTCGACGCTGCGCTGGTCGCCTTCGGCATGCCGATGGGGCCGGTCGAGCTGGTCGATACCGTGGGTCTGGACATCGCCGTGGCCGCGGGCAGGGCCCTGGCTGGCGAAGGTGCCGAGCCGCCGGCGCGGCTGCTGAAGCTGGTGGCCGAGGGCAAGCTGGGGCGCAAGAGCGGCGAGGGCTATTACCGCTGGGTCGAGGGCAAGGCGCTCAAGGGCGCAGACGAGGGCAGGGCGCCGGGCGGGCTGCTCGCCCGTCTGCTGAAGGGGGTGCCGGGCCGGCAAGGTCCGGCAGCGTCCCCGCCGATCCCGCCCGGACTGGCCGAACGCGTGCTTGCGCCGCTGCTGGCCGCCACGCAACGCTGCGTGGAGCAGGGGGTGGTGGCCGACGCGGATCTCGCCGATGCCGGGGTGATCTTCGGCGCGGGCTTCGCGCCGCACACCGGTGGGCCGCTGCATCACGCAGGCAGCCTCGCGCGCTATACCTGAAGCATCCCGAGCCGTGCCCAATGGCCTTTGCCGCGGGGCACGGATGAACCCTTACGCTTTCATCAGGAGGTGCAAGTGAGCAGACTGATCATTCGCAAGGTCGCCGTGCTCGGCGCCGGTGTCATGGGGGCGCAGATCGCTGCCCACTGCGCCAACGCCGACGTCCCGGTGATCCTGTTCGACCTGCCGGCCAAGGAAGGCCCGGCCAACGGCGTCGTCGACAGGGCACTCGCCGGGATGAAGAAGCTCGACCCGGCGCCCTTCGCTGCGAAGGACCGTGCGCAGTACGTCGAGGCCGCCAACTACGCCAGCGATCTCGCCCGTCTGGGCGAGTGCGATCTCGTCATCGAGGCGATCGCCGAGAAGATGGAGTGGAAGCTCGACCTCTACGCCAGGGTCGCGCCCCACTTGAAGGCGGGGGCGATCTTCGCGTCGAACACGTCCGGGCTTTCGATCGAGGCGCTCGCCGCCGGCATGCCCGATGATCGCCGCAGTCAGTTCTGCGGCATTCACTTCTTCAACCCGCCGCGCTACATGCCGCTGGTCGAGCTGATCCCGACCACCGCCACTGACGCCGCGCTGCTCGACGGCCTGGAGGCCTGGCTGACGACCCGCCTCGGCAAGAGCATCGTTCGCGCCAAGGACACGCCGAACTTCGTCGCCAATCGCGTCGGGGTGTTCTCCATCCTGGCCGTGCTGCATCACACGCAGCGCCTCGGGCTCGCCTTCGACGAGGTCGATCTCCTCACCGGGCCGCGCATCGGTCGCCCCAAGAGCGCGACCTTCCGCACCGCCGACGTGGTCGGCCTCGATACGCTGGTGCATGTGCTCGGCACCATGCAGGCCACGCTGGGTTCCGGCGAGAACGCCGATCCGTGGGCGAGGCATTTCCGCACCCCGGAGTGGCTGCAGGCGCTGGTGGCCAAGGGGGCGCTCGGGCAGAAGACCAAGGCCGGCATCTACCGCAAGCAGGGCAGGCAGATCCAGGTGCTCGACCTGCACCTGCAGGACTATCGCGACAGCGGCGGCGAAGTCTTTCCCGAGGTCGAGGAGATCCTGCGCCTGAAGAGTCCCGCGGAGAGATTCGCCCAGCTTGCCGCCCATCCGCATCCGCAGGCGCAGTTCCTGTGGTCGATCTTCCGCGACGTGTTCCATTACTGCGCGGTGCACCTGGCCGACATCGCCGACAACGCGCGCGACATCGATCTGGCGATGCGCTGGGGCTTCGGCTGGGCGCAAGGGCCGTTCGAGACCTGGCAGGCTGCGGGCTGGCGGGATGTCGCCGAGATGGTAAGGGACGACATCGCGCACGGTCGCGCGATGGCCGAGGTGCCGCTGCCCGCCTGGGTGTTCGCGCGTGAGGGCGTGCATGCGCCGGCCGGCTCCTACAGCGCGGCCGCAGACGCGCTGAAGCCGCGCGCCGCGCTGGCGGTGTACCGGCGCCAGCTCTACCCCGACCGCATTCTCGGCGAGGCGTCCGACGATCGCGGCGAGACCCTGTGGGAGAACGCCGGCGTGCGCCTGTGGCGGCGCGCCGACCAGGACGCGGGCATCGGCATCGTGTCGATCACTTCGAAGATGCATGCGATTGGCGACGAGGTCATGGAGGGCATGCAGGAGGCGATCGCGCGCGCCGAGATCGAGCTCGACGGCCTCGTGATCTGGCAGCCTGCGCCGTTCGCCGTGGGCGCCAACCTGCAGCAGGTGGACGCGGCCTGCCGCGCCGGGCAGTTCGAGCTGCTCGAGAAGATGGTGGCGAAATTCCAGCGCACCTCGATGGCGATCAAGCACGCCCAGGTGCCGGTGGTGGCCGCGGTGGAGGGCATGGCGCTCGGGGGCGGCTGCGAGTTCGTGATGCACGCCGCGCATCGCGTGTTCGCGCTCGAGAGCTACGTCGGCCTGGTGGAGGCGGGCGTCGGCCTGATTCCGGCCGGCGGCGGCAGCAAGGAGTTTGCCCTGCAGGCGCATGCGCTGGCGCAGCGTGCGGCCGGCGGCGATGTGTTCCCCTATATCCAGAATGCCTTTCAGACCATCGCGATGGCCACGGTCGCCAAGAGCGCGCTCGAGGCGGTGCAACTCGGCTTCGGCCGTGCGGGCGACGACGTGCTGCTCAATGCCCACGAGCTCCTCCATGCCGCGATCCGCCGCGCGCGCGCGATCGCCGAATCGGGCTGGCGCCCGGCGCTGGTGAATCCGGCGGTGACGGTGGCGGGCCGCAACGGCATCGCCACCTGCGAGATGATGCTGGTGAACATGGCCGAGGGCGGCTTCATCTCGGCGCACGACTACCGTGTCGCCAAGGCCGCCGCCACGGCGCTGTGCGGTGGCGAGGTGGATACCAACCGCCGGGTGAGCGAGCAGTGGATCCTGGACGTCGAGCGTGCGCAGTTCGTCGCGTTGCTCAAGACCGAGAAGACGCAGCAGCGTATCGCCCACATGCTCGAAACCGGCAAGCCCCTGCGCAACTGATCGAGGACACGAGAATGAGCAAACAGATTCAGGACGCCTACATCGTCGCCGCAGTGCGCACGCCGGTGGCCAAGCGCAATGGCGCATTCCGGCACGTCCGCCCCGACGACATGCTGGCAAGGGTGCTGCGCGCGGTGGTCGCCAAGGTGCCCAACCTCGACGGCAACGAGATCGGCGACGTGATCACCGGCTGCGCGATGCCCGAGGCCGAGCAGGGCATGAACGTGGCGCGCATCGGCCTGCTGCTGGCGGGTCTGCCCGATGCCGTGCCCGGCATCACCATCAACCGCTTCTGCGCCTCCGGGCTGCAGGCGGTGGCCGACGCGGCCAACCGCATCCGCCTGGGCGAGGCCGACGTGATGATCGCTGCCGGCACCGAGAGCATGAGCGCGATGCCGCAGATCATGGGCAACAAGGTCAGCCTCAACCCGGAGATCTTCGCGCATGCCGAGAACCTCGACATCGCCTACGGCATGGGTCTCACCGCGGAGAAGGTAGCGCAGCAGTGGGGGGTGAGCCGCGAGGACCAGGACGCGTTCGCGGTCGAGTCGCACCGCCGCGCCTGCGCGGCGATCGCCAGCGGCCGGTTTCAGGACGAGATCCTCCCTTATGTCGTGAAGTCCTACGCCCCGGGGGCGGATGGCACGGTGCGCATCACCGAGCGCCTGGTCGAGCACGATGAGGGGCCGCGTCCGGATGCCGCGGCCGACTCGCTGGGCAAGCTCAAGCCGGTCTTCGCGGCGCGCGGCTCGGTCACGGCGGGCAACAGCTCGCAGATGTCGGACGGCGCCGCGGCGGTGCTGCTGATGAGCGAGGCCGCGGTGAAGCGCTACGACGTCAGGCCGATCGCGCGTTTTTCCAGCTTCGCGGTTGCCGGCGTGCCGCCGGAGGTGATGGGCATCGGGCCGGTGGAGGCGATCCCGCGCGCACTCGCGCGCGCCGGCGTGTCACTCGGCGACATCGGCTGGACCGAACTCAACGAGGCCTTCGCCGCGCAGGCGCTGGCGGTGATGCGTCAAATCGGGATGGACCCGGCCAAGGTCAACCCGCTCGGCGGTGCGATCGCGCTCGGTCATCCGCTGGGCGCCACCGGAGCCATCCGCACCGCGACCCTGATGGCGGCGATGCAGCGTGATCCGGGGTTGCGCTACGGGATGATCAGCATGTGCATCGGCACCGGCATGGGTGCGGCAGGTATTTTCGAGCGGGTGTGATGGCGCATTGCAGCATTTTCTGAACGAAAGCTTGCTGCATGCTGAACGCCGGCCGACGGGGCGGAAACGCCATGAAGCCGTCGGCCGGCGGGATTTTTTGCTGCAATGCAATATGTTCATGGGGTGAAGGCCGCGCGCAATTCCGGCCGCCGGAGATTGTGGATATCCCGGATTTCCGTGCTTCCTTTCCCGTTCCGGGGTGATCGCGCCGTAACAATCTCTTATAATCCGGGCGTTTATCGACGCGGGATCGCCCTGGCGTCCGGGTGCCGAGGGGGTCCGGGTGCAATCAGGCGGTCTCGTCCATTCCCAGGCAACTTCGGGCGAGAGGCGCATGATAAGAATCAAACGCGGTCTGGACCTGCCCATCACCGGCGCGCCTGCGCAACGCATCGAGGCAGGTCGCCCGGTGCGTAGCGTGGCCGTCATCGGCTTCGACTATCACGGCATGAAGCCGACGATGGCCGTTCAGGTGGGCGACCGGGTCAAACTCGGACAGGTCCTTTTTTCGGACAAGAAGACTCCCGGCGTGGTGTTCACCGCGCCCGGCGCTGGCGTGGTCAGCGCGATCCACCGTGGCGAGCAGCGCGTGCTGCAGTCGGTGGTGATCGACCTCGAGGGCGAGGATGCTGCAGACGCTGCGATCGACTTCGCACGCTACAGCGATGCCGAGATCGATCGCCTCGACCAGCAGAAGGTGCGCGAGAACCTGATCGACTCCGGGCTATGGACCGCGTTGCGCACGCGCCCCTTCAGCAAGGTGCCGGCCATCGACGCGCAGCCGAAGTCGATCTTCGTCACCGCGATGGACACCCATCCGCTGGCTGCCGATCCGGTGTGCATGATCGGCGAGCACAAGGAAGACTTCGCCCGCGGCGCGCGCGTTCTGGCGCGTATTGCGCCGGTCGTCGTCTGCCACGCCGACGGCACGCAGATGCCGTGCAGCGGGCTCGCCAACGTGCGCACCGAGACCTTTGCCGGCCCGCATCCCGCCGGCCTGGCCGGCACCCACATCCACTTCATCGACCCGGTCGATGCGCACAGGTCGGTGTGGTCGCTCAACTACCAGGATCTGATCGCCATCGGCAAGCTGTTCGCCACCGGCCGCCTGTGGACGGAGCGCGTGGTGTCGATCGCCGGCCCGATGGTGGACAAGCCGCGCCTGGTGCGTGCGCGCCTGGGGGCGAGCCTCGACGAGCTCACCGCCGGCGAACTCAAGTCCGGCAAGAAGGTGCGCGTGATCTCCGGCTCGGTGTTCGGCGGGCGCACCTCGCGCGGCGCCTGTGCCTACCTCGGGCGCTACCACCTGCAGGTTTCCTGCCTCGAGGAAGGCACCGAGCGCGAGATGCTGCATTACCTGCGGGCGGGCGTGAACAAGCACTCGGTCATGAACCTCTACCTCTCCAAGCTCTCGCCGGGCAGGCTGTTCGACTTCACCACCAGCACCAATGGCAGCCAGCGCGCGATGGTGCCGATCGGCAACTACGAGGAAGTGATGCCGCTCGACATCCTGCCCACGCAGCTGCTGCGCTCGCTGATCGTCAGTGACACCGAAATGGCGCAGAAGCTTGGTTGCCTCGAGCTGGACGAGGAAGACCTCGCGTTGTGCACCTATGTGTGCGCCGGCAAGTACGAATACGGTCCCATCCTGCGGGATAACCTCACACGCATCGAGAAGGAGGGTTGAGAATGGGTCTGCGCTCCTGGCTCGACAGCATCGAGCATCATTTCGAAAAAGGCGGCAAGTACGAGAAGTTCTACGCTCTGTACGAAGCCATCGACACAGGCCTGTTCAAGCCCGGCAGTGTCACCCGCACCACCGCCCACGTGCGCGACGGCCTCGACCTCAAGCGCATGATGATCACGGTGTGGCTGTGCACCTTCCCGGCGATGTTCTTCGGCATGTGGAACGTCGGCTACCAGGCCAACACCATCCTGGCCGGCAGCGCCGAGCTGATGGCGGCGCAGGATGGCTGGCGCATCGCGCTCACCAGCGCGCTGGCGGGGCTGGATCCAGCCAGCGTGTGGGCCAACTTCCTGCACGGGGCGACCTACTTCCTGCCGATCTACCTGACGACCTTCATCGTCGGCGGCTTCTGGGAAGTGCTGTTCGCCGCGATCCGCAAGCACGAGGTCAATGAGGGCTTCTTCGTCACCTCGGTGCTGTTCGCGCTGACGCTGCCGCCGGACATCCCGCTCTGGCAGGTGGCGCTCGGCATCAGCTTCGGCGTCGTGGTGGCCAAGGAAGTGTTCGGCGGTACCGGCAAGAACTTCCTCAACCCGGCGCTGGCCGGCCGCGCCTTCCTGTACTTCGCCTATCCGGCGCAGATCTCGGGCGACGCGGTGTGGACCGCGGTCGATGGCTACACCGGCGCGACCATGCTGTCGCTCGGAGCCGCCGGCGGCATCGAGGCGGTGGTCGGCAACGGCATCGACTGGATGAGCGCCTTCCTCGGCACGGTCCATGGCTCGATCGGCGAAACCAGCACGCTCGCCATCCTCATCGGCGGCGGCGTGCTGCTGGTGATGAAGATCGCGTCGTGGCGGATCGTCGCCGGGGTCTTCCTCGGCATGGTGGGCGCCAGCCTGCTGTTCAACGCGATCGGCTCCGACACCAACCCGATGTTCGGGGTGCCCTGGTACTGGCACCTGGTGATGGGCGGCTTCGCCTTCGGCATGATGTTCATGGCCACCGATCCGGTTTCGGCGTCGATGACCAACACCGGCAAGTGGATCTTCGGCGCGCTCGTCGGTCTCATGACCGTGCTGGTGCGCGTGGTGAACCCGGCCTTCCCCGAGGGCATCATGCTCGCCATCCTGTTCGCCAACCTGTGTGCGCCGCTGATCGACCACTACGTGGTCGCGGCCAACATCAAGCGGAGGCTTGCGCGCAATGTCTAAGAAAGAATCGACGAGCCGCACGCTGCTGGTGGCGCTGGCGGTCAGTCTCGTCAGCTCGGTCTTCGTCGCCGGCGCAGCGGTGTCGCTGAAGCCGGTGCAGATCGAGAACCGCCAGCTCGACAAGCAGCGCAGCATCCTGTCCATCGCCGGACTGGGCGAGGGTCGCCTGTCGGCGCGCGAGGTCAAGGACCTGTTCGCCAGCCGGATCAGCGCCAAGGTGGTGGATCTGGAAACCGGCGAATTCACCGATGCCCACGATCCTGCAAGCTTCGATCCGCTCAAGGCGGCGCGTGATCCGGCGCTCTCCGACGCCCTTCCCGGGGAGCAGGACATCGCCATGATCAAGCGTCGCGAACGCTTCACCACGGTGTACATGGTGGAGAAGGATGGTGCGCTCCAGACCCTGATCCTGCCGATCCGCGGCTATGGCCTGTGGTCCACGCTGCACGGCTTCATGGCGGTGAAGGGCGACCTCAACACCGTCGTCGGCATGGGCTTCTACCAGCACGCCGAGACCCCGGGTCTGGGCGGCGAGGTCGATAATCCGAACTGGAAGGCGCAGTGGCCGGGCAAGGAGTTGTTCGACGCCGCCGGCAAGCCGGTGATCCGCATCGTCAAGGGTGGCGTCGATCCGGCCAGCCCGGACGCGAAGCACCAGGTCGACGCGCTCGCCGGCGCCACGCTGACCAGCAACGGTGTCGACCGCCTGATCCAATTCTGGCTTGGTGAGCAGGGCTTCGGCCCGCTGCTTTCCAGGCTGCGTACACAACAGGGGGCTTGAAAATGGCCAAACCGACCGTCAAGGAAGTCCTGTTCAATCCGGTCTTCGCCAACAACCCGATCGGCCTGCAGATCCTCGGCATCTGCTCGGCGCTCGCGGTGACGTCGAACCTGCAGACCGCGCTCGTGATGTCGATCGCGCTCACGCTGGTGACCGGCTTCTCCAACCTGTTCATCTCGATGATCCGCAACCAGATCCCGAGCTCGATCCGCATGATCGTGCAGATGGTGATCATCGCGTCGCTGGTCATCGTGGTGGACCAGATCCTCAAGGCCTACGCCTACGGGCTCTCCAAGCAGCTCTCGGTGTTCGTCGGCCTGATCATCACCAACTGCATCGTCATGGGCCGCGCAGAAGCCTTCGCGATGCAGAACCCGCCCATGCTCTCGTTCTGGGATGGCATCGGCAACGGCCTCGGCTACAGCGTGGTGCTGCTCACCCTGGGCGTGATCCGCGAGCTGTTCGGCGCCGGCAAGCTGTTCGGCGTCGAGATCATCACGCTGGCCAAGGATGGCGGCTGGTACATCCCCAACGGCCTGCTGCTGCTGCCGCCTTCGGCGTTCTTCCTGATCGGCCTGCTGATCTGGGCGCTGCGCTGCTGGAAGAAGGAGCAGGTCGAGAAGCCTGCCTTCCGCATGGCGCCGCATGTCGTGGAAAAGGAGGCCTACTGACATGGAACACTTTCTGAGCCTGTTCGTGCGGGCCGTGTTCATCGAGAACATGGCGCTCGCCTTCTTCCTCGGCATGTGCACCTTCATCGCCATCTCGAAGAAGGTCGAGACCGCGATCGGCCTGGGCATCGCGGTGGTGGTCGTGCAGACCATCACCATGCCGGCCAACAACCTCATCTACACCTGGCTGCTGCGCGACGGCGCGCTGGCGTGGGCGGGGCTGCCGGACGTCGACCTGTCCTTCCTCGGGCTGCTGTCCTACATCGGCGTGATCGCGGCGATCGTGCAGATCCTCGAGATGCTGCTCGACAAGTACGTGCCCAGCCTCTACAACGCGCTCGGCGTGTTCCTGCCGCTGATCACGGTGAACTGCGCGATCATGGGCGGCACGCTGTTCATGGTCGAGCGCGACTACAACTTCTCGGAGAGCGTGGTCTATGGCCTGGGCTCGGGTTTCTCGTGGGCCCTGGCGATCGCGCTGCTCGCCGGCATCCGCGAGAAGCTCAAGTACAGCGACGTGCCCGAGGGCCTGCAGGGCCTTGGCATCACCTTCATCACCATCGGCCTGATGTCGCTGGGCTTCATGTCCTTCTCGGGCGTGCAGCTTTAAGGAGACCGTGAAACGATGAATACCGAAATCATTCTGGGTATCGGGATGTTCACCGCCATCGTGCTTGCGCTGGCCGCGTTCATCATCGCCGCCCGCTCGAAGCTGGTGTCCTCCGGCGACGTCACCATCGACATCAACGGCGAGAAGAAGATCACCGTTCCGGCCGGTGGCAAGCTGCTGCAGACGCTGGCGGAGACGGGCCTCTTCCTGCCTTCGGCCTGTGGTGGTGGCGGCACCTGCGCGCAGTGCAAGTGCATCGTCAAGGAAGGCGGCGGCTCGATGCTGCCCACCGAGGAGTCGCACTTCACCAAGCGCGACGCCAAGGAAGGCTGGCGTCTGTCCTGCCAGACGCCGGTCAAGCAGGACATGAAGGTCGAGGTTCCGGAGGAAGTGTTCGGCGTCAAGAAGTGGGAGTGCACGGTCGAGTCCAACCCGAACGTTGCCACCTTCATCAAGGAACTCACCCTGCGCCTTCCCGAAGGCGAGGACGTGCACTTCCGCGCCGGCGGCTACGTGCAGCTCGAGTGCCCGCCTCATGTGGTGAACTACAAGGATTTCGAGATCCAGGACAAATTCCGCGGCGACTGGGACAAGTTCAACCTGTGGCGCTACGTGTCCAAGGTCGACGAGACCACGATCCGCGCCTATTCGATGGCGAACTATCCTGGCGAGAAGGGCGTGGTCAAGTTCAACATCCGTGTCGCCACGCCCCCGCCGGGACGTGACGACATCCCGCCGGGCAAGATGTCGTCGTGGGTGTTCAACCTCAAGAAGGGTGACAAGGTCACCGTGTATGGCCCGTTCGGCGAATTCTTCGCGCGCGAGACCGACAACGAGATGGTGTTCGTTGGCGGCGGCGCGGGCATGGCGCCGATGCGCTCGCACATCTTCGATCAGTTGAAGCGCCTGCACAGCACGCGCAAGATCAGCTTCTGGTACGGCGCGCGCTCGCTGCGCGAGGCCTTCTACGTCGACGAGTTTGACAAGCTGGCGGCTGAAAACCCGAACTTCACCTGGCATCTCGCGCTGTCCGACCCGCTCCCCGAGGACAACTGGACCGGCTACACCGGCTTCATCCACAACGTGCTGTACGACAACTACCTCAAGGACCACCCGGCGCCGGAGGATTGCGAGTTCTACATGTGCGGTCCGCCGATGATGAACGCCGCGGTGATCAAGACGTTGCTGGATCTCGGCGTCGAGCGCGAAAACATCATGCTCGACGACTTCGGCGGCTGAGTCGCTGCTGCCCACGTGCTCAAGCCCGCCTCCGACCGAATCGGTCGGGGGCGGGCTTTTTCGTTTCCGTGCCTTCAGCGCGAGAGTCGATAGGCCAGCTGCCCGAGCAACTCGTGCAGCGCGAACCAGGCTGCGTATGCGGTGTTCTGGCTCGGCAGCTGCAGGCCCTGCTCGTCGGCGGGGGTGACGTCGCCGCTGCCCAGCCAGGCGGTCGGGGCGGGAATGACCACCAGCCCGGTCGCAGCGAACTCGTCGCGTGCCCGGTTCATGTGCATCGCGTGGGTCACGAGCAGGATCGTGCGCACGCCGGCGCCCCGCAGCTGGACCGCCGACAGGCGAGCGTTCTCGCGGGTGTCGCGCGATGCGCCCTCGAGCCAGCGCGCCTGCACGCCGAAGTCCTCCTGCAGGCTGCGTTGCATCAGCACCGCCTCGGGGACGTCGCCCAGCAGCGCCCCGCCGCTGACGAGCAGTGGCAGACCGGTTTCCCTTGCCAGGCGGGCGGCATAGCGGAGGCGCTCGAGTGCGAGGCGGTTGATGGTCTCGCCGCCAAACTCGGGCGCATGTCTGCGCCTGCCCGCGCCGAGCACCACGATTGCCTCGGCATTGGCGACGGCGCGGGTGTCGAGCGGATGGGCATACTCCACCTGGGCGACCAGCCAGCTCACGCTCGCCGGTGTGATCAGCGCGAGATTCAGCGCCACCCCCGTCCAGGCGAGCGTCCTGCCCAGTCGTGGGCGGCGGCCGAGCAAGAGGAGCCCGGCGATGATGGGGAGCAGCGGCATGAGGGGCGGCAGCGCGAGCATGGCGGCCGATTTCTTAAGCCAGAACAGCAGGGTCGAGAGGTCGAGGGGCATCGGAAGTCGCCAGGCGTGTCGTTTGTCGGGGCGTGCGCCGGCAAGTATTATCGATGCATCGCATCCTCGTCGTCGCTCATGCCCCGCGCAACGCTTCCTCTTATTGCCATACCCGAACGGCGCGCCTCCGCGCATGGGGTGTTTCCCTTTCGCGTCAGCGCATGAGCGCGCGGGATCTGCTCTGGCTCGCGGTGCTGGCCCTGATGGGGTATGCGGCCTTCGAGTTTCTGCGCGCATTGCGTGCGCCCAGGCGCGCGCCTGCGGCGCCAGCCGCCGCGGCCGTGGCCCCCGCGCAGCGCGGCGGCCCCCGGGAAGCCATTGAGGAGCAGGGGGGCGATGGCGACGAGGACGGTGACTTCGACTACGCACCGGTGATCGCGCCCGTGGTGGCGGGAACGGACGTCGTGGCCCCCGCCGCGGCTGATGACGCGCGCGCCGAGGTGTTCGCACTCCAGCTCGAGAATTCGCGCCTGCGTCAGGAACTGCAGGCGCAGAAGGAGCTTGTCGGCATCCAGCAGCAGGAGATTGCGCGCCTGGTGGAGGACCTCAACACCCTGCAGGACGAGGCCGAGCGTGCGCGCGTCCAGCCGACCAGCTCGCCCGAGTATTCCGAGGCCATGGTGCTCGCGGCGCAGGGGCTCAATGCAGAGATGATCGCCGCGCGCTGCGGCATCACCCTTGCCGAGGCCGAGCTGGTGCTCTCGCTCGCCCGGCGTGGGGAGGCGAGCGCGTGATCGCATCGCATCGAGAACCGCCCGCCCGCGACGTCCTGCTGCGACGCGCGGCGGCTGCGCTGGCGGCTGCGGTGGCGCTCGGGATCGCGGCCTTGTTGCTGGGCACCCGTGTCGAGCCGACGGCGGGCGATGGGGGGGAGCGGCGCTTCGGCCCCGACCCGATCGCCGCCTCCGCACCCCGCGTGGCTGAGGTTGCCGGGGACGTCAAGTCGCCGGCAGCCGCCGAGGGTGCGGCATCAACGCCGAACGTTCGACCGCTGGCCGTGGAGGGCGCTTCTGCCGGGCCGGGCGCCGCGGCGCCCGCCGCGGCCGACACGCTTGCCGACGCCGGGTCGGTGCCCCTGGCGCCGCCGGGCGTGTTGCTGCCCGAGGCCGCGGTCGCGGCGAGCGCTCCCGGTCATCGCGTCCAGCTCGGCGTCTTCGGCGACGCCGCCAATGCGGTGACCGTCTATGAGCGCGCGCTCGCAGCCGGCTACGAAGCCCGCATCCAGAGCCGTGTCGTGGTGGGGCCGTTCGCGGACAAGGCGGCGGCCGAGCGCGCTCAGCGCAAGCTGCGCGAGGCGGGGCTCGGCGCGGGCGTGATCGTGGCCCCCGCGCGGTCGAATTGATTTATCGTGACTGGCTTCCTGGCGCCACCCTTGAAGCCGGATCAACATTGTCTTTTTCAACGCGAGGTAGAGTCGATGCAGATCAAGAGCCCGATGTTCGGCAGCGCCGAGGTTCCCGAGGACAAGGTCATCGAGTTTCCGCTGGGGCTGCCCGGTTTCGAGGCGTGCAGGCGCTTCGCGCTCGTGCACGAGGAAGGCAGCGAACCCGAGGTCTTCCTGCTGCAGAGCGCCGACGACCCCGAGGTGGCGTTCTCCATCACCCTGCCGGCCCGCCTTGGCGTGAACCTCGAGTTCCCGCTCAGCGATGAAGAGGTGGCGCTGCTGAAGCTCGCCTCGCCCGAGCAGGCAGCGGTCGCGGTGATCGTGCGCAAGGAGGACGCGGAGGCGAACGGCCCGGCGTCCACCGGTCTGCGCGCGAACTTCATCGCACCGCTGGTCATCAACGTCGTCTCCCGTATCGGCCTGCAGAAGGTGATCAACCGGCTGGGCTGCGAGATCACGCTCCGCGCCGAGGGCTGAGCGCCTTCGCGCGGCGTGACGGGTACAATGCCGCTTTCCTTTTTTTGCGGAGGCAAGCGCCATGGCCCGTCAGATCATCTCCACCCCCAATGCTCCGGCGGCGATCGGCCCCTATTCGCAGGCGGTCAAGGTCGGCAACCAGGTCTTCCTGTCCGGACAGATCGGCCTCGACCCCTCGACCATGGAGATGGTCGAGGGCGTGGAGGCGCAGGCGCAGCGCGTATTCGCCAACCTGCAGGCGGTGGCCGAGGCGGCAGGCGGCTCTTTTGCCGACGTGGTCAAGATCACCATCTACCTCACCGACCTGTCGAACTTCGGTGTCGTCAATGAGGTGATGAAGCGCTGCTTCGCCGAGCCGTATCCGGCGCGGGCCACCGTCGGCGTGCGCGAGCTGCCGCGCGGTGCGCTGGTGGAGGCGGACCTGGTGCTGGTCCTCGACTGAACATCGCCGGGACGCAAGGGTGGGGGCAGTGGAGTCGCCGCGCGGCTGGCCCGGGGTCGGCAGCCAGCTCGCGGCGCGGCTTGCGAGGCTGGACCTGCGCGGCCCGCGCGACATGCTGCTCCACCTGCCCCTGCGCTATGAGGACGAGACCCGGCTGACGGCGATCGCCGCGGCCCGGCCCGGCTTTCCGGCCCAGGTCGAGGGCGAGGTGGTCGGCGCCGAAGTCGTGCTGCGTCCGCGGCGCCAGCTCGTGGCAAGGATCAGTGACGGCAGCGCGACCCTCGTGGCGCGCTGGCTCAATTTCTATCCCTCGCAGCAGAAACAGCTTGCGCCCGGCGCGCGGGTGCGGCTGTTCGGCGAGGTGCGCGGCGGCTTCTTCGGCGACGAGATGGTGCACCCGCGCGTGCGCAGCGTGCTACCGGGCGAGGCCTTGCCTGCGGCGCTGACCCCCGTCTATCCCACCACCGCCGGCGTCGGCCAGGCCACCCTGCGCAAGCTCGTCGACCGCGCGCTCCAGACCGAGCCGCTGGACGAGCTGCTGCCTGCCGACTGGCTGCAGCGCCTCGGCCTGCCCGCATTCTCCGATGCGCTGCGTGCGCTCCATCACCCCGCCCCCGACGCCGATCCGCATGCGCTCGAGAGTCGCGAACATCCCGCCTGGCAACGCATGAAGTTCGAGGAACTGCTGGTGCAGCAGCTGTCCCTGCGCCGCGCCTACCTCGCGCGCCGCGCACGCGCCGCGGTGCCGCTGCGCGCGCGCGCGCGGCTGACGGCGGCCCTGCTCGACGCGCTGCCTTTCCGGCCGACCGGTGCGCAGGCGCGGGCCTGGGGCGAGATCGCCGCCGATCTGGCTGCGGCGCACCCGATGCAGCGCCTGCTGCAGGGCGACGTCGGTTCGGGCAAGACCCTGGTGGCGGCGCTCGCCATGCTGCAGGCGGCCGAGAACGGCTGGCAGGCGGCGATGATGGCGCCCACCGAGATCCTCGCCGAGCAGCACTGGAAGAAGCTGTCGGCCTGGCTCGCGCCGCTGGGCATTGACGTGGCCTGGCTGTCGGGCAGCCGCCGGAAGCGCGCGCGCGAGGCCGAACTCGCCCGCCTGGCGAGCGGCGAGGTGTTGCTTGCGGTCGGCACCCATGCGCTGATCGAGGATCCGGTCATGCTGCCGCGCCTCGCGCTCGCCGTGGTCGACGAGCAGCACCGCTTCGGTGTGCGCCAGCGCCTGGCCCTGCGCGAGAAGGGCGACGAGGGCCGGCGCCCGCACATGCTGATGATGTCGGCGACGCCGATCCCGCGCACGCTGGCGATGACGCACTACGCCGACCTCGACGTCTCCGTGCTCGACGAACTGCCGCCGGGACGCACGCCGATCCGTACCCGGCTGGCTGCGGAGGGGCGGCGCGACCAGGTCATCGCGCGCATGCGCGCGGCCTGCCTCGGCGGCCGCCAGGCCTACTGGGTGTGCCCGCTGATCGAGGAGTCCGAGGCGCTGCAGCTGCAGACCGCTCAGGACACCTACGCCGCCCTTGTCGAGGCGCTGCCCGAACTGCGCATCGGCCTGGTCCATGGCCGGCTGAAGAACGACGAGAAGTCGGCGACCATGGCGGCGTTCTCGGCGGGCGAGCTCGACGTGCTGGTGGCGACCACGGTGATCGAGGTCGGCGTCGACGTGCCCAACGCCAGCCTGATGGTGATCGAGCATGCCGAGCGCTTCGGTCTCGCCCAGCTGCACCAGTTGCGCGGCCGGGTAGGCCGTGGCACCGCCGAGTCCGAATGCATCCTGATCTATGCCCAGCCCTTGTCGGAGACCGGACGCGCGCGTCTCAAGGTCATCTACGAACACACCGACGGCTTCGCGATCGCACGCGAGGACCTCAACATCCGCGGGCCGGGCGAGTTCGTCGGTGCGCGCCAGAGCGGCGTGCCGCTGCTGCGCTACGCCGATCTCGATGCCGACGCCGCGCTGATCGAGCCAGCGCGCGAGCTCGCCGAGCATCTGCTGAGCCATGAGCCCGCAGTGGCTCAGGCCTTGATGACGCGCTGGCTGGGCGGACGCGAGGCCCTGTTGCGCGCATGAGCATCTCTCCGCCCGCTGCCGGTGCGCGTGCGCCGCAATCGCAAGGCCTGTCCTGCCGTCAACACTGCCGTCAACACATTCGATGCGTCCGCTGATCGCCTTCCCTCTTCACACCGGTCCGCGCCACGAGACCTGGCTCGCGCATCCGCCGCGCGCGGCCATGCCCGCCGCTCTGCTGCCCTGGATGCGTGACGCCGGCTCGCTCACCGCGCGCATCCGCGCGCGCTGCAGCCGTTTCGCGGTGCAGGTCGTGCGCCAGGAGCTGGCGCGCATGCACCGTGACGAGGCGCTGCTGCTCGGGTTGCGCGCGGGCGAGCGCGCCTGGCTGCGCGAAGTGTTGCTGCTCGCCGACGGCCGGCCGGTGGTGTTCGCGCGCTCGCTGCTGCCCCGGCGCAACGTGCGTGGCGCCTGGAACCTCTTTCACGGGATCGGCTCGCGGCCGCTCGGTGCGGCCCTGTTCTCCGACCCCGCGATCGCTCGCCTGCCGCTGGCCTGTCGGCGTCTGGACGGTCGCGATGCGCGGTATCATCGGGCCCGCGTCGCGCTGTCCCGCTACGCGCCCGCGCAGCGCATGCCCCGCGCGCTGTGGACCCGGCGCTCGATCTTTCTGTTGCGCGGCAGCGCGCTGATGGTGAGCGAAGCCTTCCTGCCCGAGATCCTGGAACTGCCCCGATGACGTCCGGCATGAGCCTGAACGACAAGTTGCCCCATTACATCCGCCTGATGCGGATCGACAAGCCGATCGGCACCCTGCTGCTGCTGTGGCCCACGCTGTGGGCGCTGTGGGTGGCGGCCGGGGGCTGGCCGCCCCTGCACATCCTGGTGATCTTCGTGCTCGGCACCTTCCTGATGCGCTCGGCCGGGTGCGTGATCAACGACTACGCCGACCGCGACATCGACGGCCATGTCGAGCGTACGCAGAACCGCCCGCTCGCCACCGGCGCGGTCGGCGCGCGCGAGGCGCTGTGGCTCGCGGCCGGGTTGTCGGCGGTCGCCTTCGTGCTGGTGCTCCCGCTCGACCCGCTGGTGATCTGGCTGTCGGTGCCGGCGCTCTTCCTGGCCGGCAGCTACCCGTTCACCAAGCGCTTCTTCGCGGTGCCGCAGGCCTACCTCGGCCTGGCCTTCGGCTTCTCGATCCCGATGGGCTTCGCCGCCGTGCAGGGCACGGTGCCGGCGCTGGCGTGGATGATGCTGGTCGCCAACGCCCTGTGGACGATCGCCTACGACACCGAGTACGCGATGGTGGACCGGCCGGACGACCTCAAGATCGGTATCAGGACCTCCGCGATCACGTTCGGGCGCTTCGATGTCGCCGCGGTGATGCTGTGCTATGCGGGCGCGCTCGGCCTGCTCGCCTGGGTGGGCGTGCGCACCGGCGCCGGGTTGCCGCATTACCTCGGCCTGGGCGCCGCGGCGGCCATTGCGGGCTATCACTACACCCTGATCCGGGCGCGCGAGCGCGCTGACTGCTTCAAGGCCTTCCGTCACAACAACTGGTTCGGCGCGGCCGTGTTCGCGGGTATCTTCCTCGACCACGCGCTGCGCGGCGCCTGATCCCTTGCCTCGCGTCCTGCGCGCCGGCCGTCTCGCAGGGGGCGGCGCGCGTCGCAGGATCGCACCATCACGCTTTCCTCACCGTCTCCGGGGTTCTCCATGCATTTCATGACCGCCCTCCGCGCCGCCTGGCAGCAGCGCGACAGCCTGCTCTGCGTCGGCCTCGACCCTGACCCGGCCAAGTTTCCCGCCCACCTGCAGGGCCGGCCCGATGCCATATTCGAGTTCTGCAAGGCCATCGTCGACGCCACTGCGGACCTGGTGTGCTGCTTCAAGCCGCAGATCGCCTACTTCGCCGCCCACCGCGCCGAGGACCAGCTCGAGGCCCTGATCGCGCACATCCACGCCGTCCACCCGGCCACCCCGGTCATCCTCGACGCCAAGCGCGGCGACATCGGCAGCACCGCCGAGCAGTACGCCATCGAGGCCTTCGAGCGCTTCAGGGCGGACGCGATCACGGTCAATCCCTACATGGGGCGCGATTCGGTCGATCCCTACCTCGCCTACCCCGACAAGGGCGTGATCCTGCTCTGCCGCACCTCCAACCCGGGTGGCTCGGACCTGCAGTTCCTCGAGGTCGACACCCCCCGCGGCCGCATGAAGCTCTACGAGCACGTCGCGCGCACGGTCGCCGAGGACTGGAACGCCAGCGGCAACTGCGGCCTGGTGGTCGGCGCCACCTTCCCGGCCGAGATCTCGCGCGTGCGTGAACTCACCGGCGACATGCCGCTGCTGGTGCCGGGCATCGGCGCCCAGGGCGGTGACATCGCCGCCACGCTGGCGGCGGGGCGTACGGCCAACGGCACCGGGCTGATGATCAACTCCTCGCGTGCGGTGCTCTATGCAGGCAGGGGCGAGGACTTCGCCGAGGCCGCGCGCAAGGTCGCGCTCGACACCCGCGACGCGATCAACGCCCAGCGCTGAAGGGCCAGGACGCGTGATCCCGGACGTGCGGCGCTCGGGAACTCCACTGCCCGCAACGACTCCGTGGGAGCAAACGTCTGTGGGAGCGGGCTTGCCCGCGAACGTCGCAAGACCAGGCGCCGCCTTCGCGGGCAAGCCCGCTCCCATGGAGCAGGGCGGCGAGATGCCGTTGTGGGAGCGGGCTCGCCCGCGAACAGCAGACGCGGAACCGCTTCATTCGCGGGCAAGCCCGCTCTCACGGACGCCCCCTGAATCTGCGGCACCGCGCTGATTTCACGACCACTGGCGGGCGGCGCCAGCCTGAACATCGATCGAAGAGGCCTGAATGAAATACGACGACCTGCGCGACTTCATCACCCAGCTCGAGGCGCGCGGAGAACTGAAGCGCATCACCGTCCCGGTCGACACCCACCTCGAGATGACCGAGATCGCCGACCGCGTGCTGCGCGCCGGCGGCCCTGCCTTGCTGTTCGAGAAGCCGGTGACGAAAGGTGTGCCGCAGGCGATTCCCGTGCTCGCCAACCTCTTCGGCACGCCGCAACGGGTGGCGATGGGCATGGGCGAGGATGTCGCCGACGGCAACTGGAGCACGCCGCTGCGCGAGGTCGGCAAGCTGCTCGCCTACCTGAAGGAGCCCGAGCCGCCCAAGGGTCTGAAGGACGCCTGGGAGAAGCTGCCGGTGCTCAAGCAGGTGCTCAACATGGCGCCCAAGGAGGTGCGCTCCGCGCCCTGCCAGCAGGTGGTGTGGGAGGGTGACGAGGTTGATCTGGCGAAGCTGCCGATCCAGCACTGCTGGCCGGGCGACGCTGCGCCGCTGATCACCTGGGGCTTGGTGGTGACGCGCGGGCCGCACAAGAAGCGCCAGAACCTGGGCATCTACCGCCAGCAGGTCATCGGCCGCAACCGGGTGATCATGCGCTGGCTGGCGCATCGCGGCGGGGCGCTGGACTTCCTCGAGCACCAGCGTGCGCATCCGGGCGAGCCTTTTCCTGTCTCGGTGGTGCTGGGCTGCGACCCGGCGACCATCCTCGGCGCGGTGACACCGGTGCCGGATTCGATTTCCGAATACCAGTTCGCCGGCCTGCTGCGCGGGGCCAAGACCGAGTTGGTGAAGTGCCTGGGCAGCGATCTCCAGGTACCAGCCTCGGCCGAGATCGTGCTCGAAGGTGCGATCCACCCCAATGACATGGCGCCCGAAGGCCCGTACGGCGATCACACCGGCTACTACAACGAGGTCTCCGATTTCCCGGTGTTCACGATCGAGCGCATCACCATGCGCCGCGATCCGATCTACCACAGCACCTACACCGGCAAGCCGCCCGACGAGCCGGCGATGCTGGGCGTGGCGCTGAACGAGGTGTTCGTGCCGCTGCTGCAGAAGCAGTTCACCGAGATCGTCGATTTCTACCTGCCGCCCGAGGGCTGCTCCTACCGCCTGGCGGTGGTCAGCATCAAGAAGCAGTACCCCGGCCACGCCAAGCGCGTGATGTTCGGCATCTGGAGCTTCCTGCGCCAGTTCATGTACACCAAGTTCATCATCGTTTTGGACGAGGACGTGAACATCCGCGACTGGAAGGAGGTGATCTGGGCGCTCACCACGCGCATGGACGCCACCCGCGACACCACGCTGGTCGACAACACGCCGATCGACTACCTCGACTTTGCCAGCCCGGTCGCCGGCCTGGGCAGCAAGATGGGCCTGGATGCGACCAACAAGTGGCCGGGGGAGACCAGTCGCGAGTGGGGTACGCCGATCGTCATGGACGACGCAGTCAAGGCGCGGGTAGATGCGATGTGGGGCGAGCTGGGGCTGTAGCGCAGTCCGGCGCGTGCGGGCGGGCTTGCCCGCGAACCCGGCGTTCGAGCGCGCGGTATTCGCGGGCAAGCCCGCGCCCACGGAACAGCGTTCCCGTGGGCGTCCGCGTTACAGTTTGTTGTTGCGCTGCAACCGAACACGCGGCATGGTCCGAAGTCGAAGCCTTCGTCATGCGCCAGGGATCTTCCCGGCGCGGGCTTCCCCGCAAGGAGACTCGATGAGCACCCCCTATCCCGCCCCGCTCGAGGCCGGCCAGCCGTCCGAGAACATGGTCACCGTCACCCACCTGGTGTATGCGCTGCACGCCTTCGCGGTGTTCTCGGCGGTGGTCGGCTCGGCGACGATCATCTTCAGCTTCGTTGCCAGTCTGCCCTCGATCGCCGCGGTGGTCCTCAACTACTGGAACCAGAACGCGGTGCGCGGGACCTGGCTGGAGAGCCACTTCCGCTGGCAGATCCGCAGCTTCTGGTTCGCCGTGCTGTGGATCGCGGTGGCGGCGATGATGGTCGTCACCATCATCGGGGTGCCGTTCGCGATCGGCCTGCTGCTGATCGCCGGGTTGTGGATCCTCTACCGGATCGTGCGCGGCTGGTGGGTGCTCATCCAGCGTCGTCCGCTACCGATGCCCTGAGCGTTGCGCGCGAGGCCCGCGTGGCGGCGGGCGGGTGTTTCCCGCCCGTCCGCGGGGTCAGGGCGTTCCCGCCCACAACCAGTCCATCAAGGCATCCTGGGCTGCGGTGCTGTTCGCAGCCTCGGGGTGGTTGATCATCATCACCATCGCATGGCGGTGGCCGTGGCGGTCGAGAAGGTAGCCTGCCATCGCGCGCACGCCGTTGAGCGTGCCGGTCTTGATGTGGGCGTGGCCGCTCGCCGCGCTGTCGCGCAGGCGGCCGCGGGCGGTGCCGTCGAGGCCGGCGACCGGCAGCGCGGCGACGTACTCCGGCATCCAGGGGCGTCTCCAGGCCGCGATCAGGACATGCCCGAGGCTGTCGGCGCGGATGCGCTCGATGCGTGACAGGCCCGAGCCGTTCTCGATCACCAGCCCCGTGGTATCGATCCCGGCGCTCACGAGGATTTCGTTCGCGATGCGTGCGCCGCCGGCGACCATGTCGCCGCCGGCGCGTGCCAGCGGGCTGTTGCCGAGGGTGGCGAGGAGCTGGCGGGCGATGACGTTGCTCGACCACTTGTTCATCTCGCGCACGACCTCGGCGAGCGCGGGCGATTCGTCGCCGAACAGTTCTTCCGCTTCGGCCGGGGTCGTGCCCTCGCGCACGCTGCCGGCGATCCGGCCGCCCACCTCGCTCCACAGGGTGGCGACCAGGGCGCTGCCGAACTCGGTCGGTGGCAGCGGCGCTGCGCTCCACGTCCGCGGTCCGCACGCGGCGGGCAGGCTGCCGCTGAGCACCAGGCGCCGGCCGCCTTCGATGCTCGCCTGCAGGTCGCGGTACCAGGTGCCGCAGGGGGCGTCGGAGGTGAGGATGCGGTTGTCGATCTCGATCCCTGCCAGCGGAGGCTCGGCAGCCAGCGTCACCGGCGCGTTGGCGGTCTTGCCCGGGTAGAGGCCTAGCAGCAGGGTGTTGTAGTTGAGCAGCAGGCCGTGCGGGCCGCTGTTGTAGGGGCGCAGGCCGCGGCCGTCGAAGGCATCGGGGTCGTGCGGCGGGAGGCGAAGGACCGAGGCGTCGAGCACGATGTCGCCCGCGATGCGTTCGATGCCGAGCGCGCGCACCCGGCGCAGCAGTTTCCACAGGCGGTCGTAGCCGAGCACCGGGTCGGCGCCGCCGACCAGGTAAAGATCGCCTTCGAGCACGCCATCGCGCACCTGGCCGCGCGTGGCGACGCGCGTGCGCCAGGCATGCGCGGGGCCGAGGCGCTCGAGTGCGGCGAACGCCGTCACCAGCTTCATCACCGAGGCGGGGTTCATCGGACGGTCGGCGTTGATGGCGAGAGAGGGCGCGTCGGCGTCGACCGGCTGCACCCACACCGACACCGCATCGGCCGGAATGCGCGCGTTGTCCAGAGCGAGTTGAACGGCCGGCGGGAGAGCGGGCGTGGCGTGTGCGTACGGCGCTGCAGCAAGCGCAAGCGTGAGCATCAGTGGGCGGACGAGTCGCGCAAGCGTTTGGCCAGAAAGCATGATGGGCGTCACGAAGGAGTTCGGATTGCGGGCAGCTCGGCGACGGACTGGACTAGGATAAGAGCCGATCCGCATGCAGAATAGTGCGGTGCAGCACGCGCAGCGCATGGCGTCTGGGCGGTGCGTCGGGAAGGAACGGGATCATGAGTGGATTTGGACATTACGCGCGCACGGCTGATGAACTCGAACGCGAGATCGTCAAACGGGGCATCGCCATCGGGCTCGACTGGGACGACAAGGCGCGTCTGCGCGAACTCGCACAGCAGGCGCTGAGCTGCACGCCGGGCTGCATGATGAAGCTGTTGCGCAGCCCCGTCCGGCAGGACAAGCTCACCGGCGAGCTGTTCGCACTGTCCGAACTGATGCTGATCAACATGCGCCAGAGCGCCGAGACCGGCATGCACACGCATGGCGGCCCGGCATGGAAGGCCTTCGGGCGCGCCCTCTACGAAGCCTACGACGCAGGCGCGTCGATCGCCCGCACGGAGGTCTGAAGCCGTCGGCGCGGGGCCCGTCGCCACGGAGGCCCCCGCCGGGGCGGGGGTGTCCATCAGGGCAGGGTGCGTTCGAGTGCGAAAAGCTCGGGCACGGTCTCGCGCGCGCGCACCACATGCGCACCGTCGCCATCGACGATCACTTCGGCAGCGCGCGGGCGGGTGTTGTAGTTCGAGCTCATCGTCATGCCGTAGGCACCCGCCGACAGGATCGCCAGCAGATCGCCCTCGGCGACCGCCAGGCGACGGCCGCGGGCGAGGAAGTCGCCGCTTTCGCAGATCGGGCCGACCACGTCGTATTCGCGTTCGGTCCCGGGCCGCGCGCAGACCTCCACCACCTCGTGCCAGGCGTCGTAGAGCGCGGGCCGGGCGAGGTCGTTCATCGCTGCATCGACGATGGCGAAATTCTTCGTCTCGCCCGGCTTGAGGTACTCGATGCGGGTGAGCAGCAGACCCGCGTTGCCGACCAGTGAGCGCCCGGGTTCGAAGCAGAGCTCCTCGTCGCGACCGGCGAAGACCTCGAGCAGCGGCGCGAGGTAGTCGGCGACCGCCGGCGGCGTCTCGTCGCGGTAGCGGATGCCGAGTCCGCCGCCGAGGTCGATGTGCGCGAGCGGGATGCCCTCGGCGGCGAGGCTGTCGACGAGGTCGCGCAGCTTGCCTGCCGCCTCCGCCATCGGCGCCGGGTCGAGCAGCTGCGAGCCGATGTGGCAGGCAACCCCGCTGATGCGCAGGTTGGGCAGCGCGGCGGCGCGGCGATAGAGTGCGAGCGCGTCGGCAAAGGCCACCCCGAACTTGTTGCCCTTGAGGCCGGTGGAGATGTAGGGGTGCGTCTTCGGATCGACGTCCGGATTGACGCGCAGCGCTACCGGCGCGCGCGTACCGAGTTCGGCTGCGACCGCGTCGAGGTGTGCGAGCTCGGCCGCCGACTCCACGTTGAAGCAGCGGATCCCGGCTTCGAGCGCCAGGCGCATCTCGGCGCGGGTCTTGCCGACGCCGGAGAACACCACCTTGTCCGCGCGTCCGCCGGCGGCGAGCACGCGCGCCAGTTCGCCGCCCGAGACGATGTCGAAGCCCGCGCCGAGGCGCGCGAACACCGACAGGATGCCGAGGTTGGAGTTGGCCTTGACGGCGTAGCAGACGAGCGACCGGCGACCGGCGAGCGCCTGCTGCCAGGCGCCGAAGGCGGCCATCAGGGCAGCCTTCGAGTAGACGTAGGTCGGCGTGCCGAAGCGTGCGGCGATGTCGGCGAGCGGCAGCCCCTCGAGCCGGAGTGCGCCGTCGCGGATGTCGAGCGTGGGGATGGGCCAGGTGGTGGAGC
Organism: Thauera sp. JM12B12; assembly: GCF_039614725.1. NCBI lineage: Bacteria > Pseudomonadati > Pseudomonadota > Betaproteobacteria > Rhodocyclales > Zoogloeaceae > Thauera > Thauera sp. JM12B12. Next base: position 791,757 of record NZ_CP154859.1, read on the forward strand.
GGGTGTCGGGAGCGTTCATTCGAGCGGGGTGTCGGAGAGCAGGTCCGGCGGAACGACGGGTTTGCTATGATCGGCGCCCGCTGCCGGCGGCGCGGTCGTGCCGGGGGCGGGCAGGTAGAGCGGGCCCTTGATGCCGCAGGCCGAAAGCAGCGCGCAGACAAGCGCGATCAAGGGGAGTTTGGCTCGCATCGCCGTTCTTCGGGAAAAACCGGAATCCTAACAGAAGGAGTCAGCATGGAAGAGTCCGCATTCAACGCCCTCGCCGAGGCCGAACTGGCCCGCATCGAATCCGCACTCGAGGCATGCGGCGTTGATATCGACATCGAACCCAAACCCGGCGGGATCCTCGAGCTCGAGTTCGACAATGGCACCAAGATGATCATCAACCGCCACACCGCTGCCCGCGAAATCTGGGTTGCGGCGAAGTCGGGGGGCTTTCATTTCCGGCCCCAGGACGGGCGTTGGATCAATACCCGCGACGGTGCCGATCTGTGGGCGATGCTCGCCGCGCTCGCCAGCGCGCAGGCGGGCGAACCGGTCGAGCTGAAGCGGCTGGATTGATCCGGCCGGACTGATCGCGTCGCCGGCCTCAGCGCCGGATGGGCATGGGCATGCGGTCTTCCACCGGTGCGGGTGCCTGCGCCGGGCGCGGCAGCGGTGCGGGGCCCGGCGGGATCGCCTCGCTCTCGGCCTCCATGGCGGGCGCGTTGTCGTTGCCGAACATCTCCTGCAGCCAGTCGGGTATGGGGGGCGGCAGGGGCGCCTCGTACTCCGCGTAGTGATAGTCCTCACGGCTGCCGAGGCCGTTCTGCACCAGCTTGAGGCCCGGCGGGGGCGGGCGTTCGGTCTCGGGCACGCCCTCCAGGGCGGCGCCCATGTAGTTGATCCAGATCGGCAACGCGGCGGCGCCGCCGGTCTCGCCGCGGCCGAGGTTGCGCGGCTGGCTGTGGCCGACCCAGGACACTGCGACCAGGTCGGGGTTGTAGCCGCAGAACCATGCATCGACGTAATCGTTCGTGGTGCCGGTCTTGCCGGCGAGGTCATTGCGCTTGAGGACGCGCGCGCGCGTCGCCGTGCCGCGCTGGACGACGTCGCGCATCATCGAATCCATCAGCCAGGCATTGCGCGCGTCGATCACGCGCGGGGCGCTCTCGCCCGCCACCGGCGGATCGGTGCGTGCGATCAGCCGGCCGCTGCCGTCGTAGATCTCCTTCACGACGTAGGGCTCGATGCGGTAGCCGCCGTTCGCGAACACGGCGTAGCCTGCGGCCATCTGCCAGGGCGTGGCCGCGCCCGCGCCGAGCGCCATGGTGAGGTAGGGCGGGTTCAGCGCGGGATCGAAGCCGAAGCGGCCGAGGTAGTCGCGCGCGTACTGCGGGGTGATCTCTTCCAGCAGGCGGATCGAGACCATGTTCTTCGAGCGCGTCAGTGCGTCGCGCAGGGTCATCGGGCCGGCGTAGCGGCCGTCGTAGTTCTTCGGCTCCCAGGCCTTGCTGCCGGTGACGCCGGCCGGGTAGTAAAGCGGACCGTCGTCCAGCACGTTCCCGGGCCCGAAGTTGCGGTCGAGCGCCGCCGAGAAGATGAAGGGCTTGAAGCTCGAGCCCGGCTGACGCACCGCCTGGGTGACGTGGTTGAACTTGTTGCGGTTGAAATCGAAGCCGCCGATCAGGGCGCGCACGGCGCCGGTGTGGGAGTCGATGGCGAGCAGCGCGGCCTGCACCTCGGGTAGCTGGACGATCTCCCAGGCGTCCTTTCCGGTCGAGCGCAGGCGGATGATCGCGCCGCGCCGCACGCGCCGCGTCTGCGGCGCCTTCTCCGCAAGCATCGGGGCGACGAAGCCGAGCCCCTTGCCGGTGATGCGGATCTCCTGGCCGCGCCGGTAGGCGACAACCTCCTTGGTGCTGGCCTTGAGCACGACCGCGGCGAGCAGGTCGCCGTGATCGCTGACCTCGCCGAGGGCTTCGTCCAGTCTTTCCTCGCTGACCTCGCCGGCCGGCAGCTCGACGAAGGACTCCGGGCCGCGATAGCCATGGCGGCGGTCGTAGTCGAGCACGCCGCGACGGAGCGCGGCATAGGCGTCTTCCTGGTCCTTGCGCGTCACCGTGGTGATGATGCGGATACCGAGTTCGTAAGCCTGCTCGCCGAACTGCTCGACGGCGATCTGCCGCGCCATCTCGGCGACATGATCGCCCGGCACGCTGATGTCCTGCGTCTTGCGCGCTGCCGCGGTGTCGCGCTGGCTCTGGCGCGGGGTGGCGAAGACGAGGGCCTGCTCGTACTTGGCCTGGTCGATGAAGCCGGCCTCGAGCATCCGGCGCAGCACGTACTGCTGGCGCACGGCGGCCCGCGCCGGGTTGACGATCGGGTTGAACGCCGAGGGTGCCTTGGGCAGGCCGGCGAGCATCGCCGACTCGGGCAGGGTGAGCTCTTCCAGCGTCTTGCCGTAGTAGGCCCGGGCCGCGGCGGCGAAGCCGTAGGCGCGCTGACCGAGGAAGATCTGATTGATGTAGAGCTCGAGGATCTGGTCCTTGGACAGGTTCTGCTCGATCTTGAGGGCGAGCAGGATCTCGTAGAGCTTGCGGTTGTAGGTCTTCTCGCGCGACAGGAAGAAGTTGCGCGCGACCTGCATGGTGATCGTCGAGGCGCCCTGGCCGCGGCCGCCGGACGACAGGTTGGCGAGCGCGGCGCGCGCGAGGCCCACCGGGTCGATGCCCCGGTGTTCGTAGAAACGCTCGTCCTCGGCGGCGAGGATGGCGTGCTTGAGCGTGGAAGGAACGTCGGCGATGCGCACTACGTCACGCCGTTCCTCCCCGAACTCGCCGATGAGGTGCCCATCGGCCGTATATACTCGCAGCGGCACACGCGGGCGGTAGTCGGTGAGCGTGTCGAGCGCAGGCAGGTTCGGCCACGCGAAGAGCGCCATCGCGGCGAGCGTGGCGAGACCGAGAATGACCAGCGCGAACAGCGCTGCGATCGGATACAGGACCCAGCGCATGGGCAATCCAGAGCGGTTTTGAGCGGACCGGCATTATACGGGATGCGTTCCGGCCTCCCTAAAGAGTTCCTGTTAGCGGTCGTTAACCGTGAAGCAGTTCCCTTTACACCCCAGGGGCTTGTTGCTAGCATGCGACAAAGTGTCTTAGCTTTGACGCGTAACATAAAGAAATGTAAGGACTTTCTTTGTGATTGACCTCCCCTTCCTCAGCTCTGCGACGCGTCAGCTTGCCGGGCTCGATATCTCGTCTTCATCCGTCAAGCTGGTCGAGTTGTCGGGGGGTGACAAGGACGCTTACAAAGTGGAGCGTTACGCCATCGAGCAACTGCCGCGGGACGCGGTCGTCGATGGCAACATCGCCAATCTCGAGGCCGTGAGCGAGGCGGTGCGCCGCGCGCTGCGACGGCTGGGGGGAGGCATCAAGAACGTCGCCGTCGCCCTGCCGTCGTCATCGGTGATCACGAAGAAGATCATCCTCCCCGAGGGGCTGCGCGAGACCGAGATGGAATTCGCGGTCGAGGCCGAGGCGAACCAGTACATCCCGTTCGCGCTCGACGAGGTCAATCTCGACTTCCAGGAGATCGGCCCCGCGGCCGGAAGCCCGGGCGACGTCGAGGTGCTGATCGCCGCCTCGCGCAAGGACAAGGTCGAGGACCGCGTCGCGGTCGCCCAGGCCGCTGGCCTCAAGGCGGTGATCGTCGATGTGGAGTCGCTCGCCACGGAGTCCGCGCTCGAGCTCGTATGCACGCAGTTGCCGCGCGGCGGGGCGGATCAGGTGGTGGCGCTGGTCGACATCGGTGCCAGCGTCATGAACGTCACCATGTTCCGCAATGGGCAGTCGGTCTATTCCCGCGAACAGGCGTTCGGCGGCAGCCAGCTCACGCAGGACATCGCGCGCCAGTACGGCATGAGCTTCGAGGAGGCGGAGTCGGCCAAGCGCGCCGGCTCGCTGCCCGACAGCTATCCGCGCGAACTCATGCGCCCGTTCATGGACAGCCTCGCGCTCGAGGTCTCGCGCGCGCTGCAGTTCTTCTTCACGTCCACATCATTCAATCAGGTCGATCACATCGTGCTCGCCGGCGGCTGCGCGATCATGCCCGGCCTGGGCGACGTGGTCGGGGCCCGCGCGCAGGTCGACACCCTCATCGCCAACCCCTTCGCCGGCATGACCCTCGGCAGCAAGGTGCGGCCCAAGTCGCTGCTGTCGGACGCGCCCTCGCTGATGGTGGCCTGTGGCCTGGCCATGAGGAGGTTCGACGCATGATCCGGATCAATCTTCTCCCGCACCGCGTGGAGAAACGCCGTCAGCGCCGCCAGCAGTTCTACGTCGTCTCTGCGCTGATGGTCCTGCTCGGTGCGCTCGTGGGCTTCGGCGTGCACGCCATCTACAGCAGCCACATCGAGGCCCAGGAAGCCCGCAACACCTTCCTCAAGAACGAGATCGCCAAGCTCGATCGCGACATCGCCGAGATCCGCCGCCTCAAGGAACAGATCGACGCCATGCTTGCCCGCAAGCAGGTCATCGAGTCGCTGCAAAGTACGCGTGCGGAGACCGTGCATCTGTTCAACGAGCTCGCGCAGCGCATGCCCGATGGCGTGTATCTCAAGTCGATCAAGCAGGAGGCGCGACGCGTCACGCTGGTGGGCTATGCGCAGTCGAACGCCCGCGTCTCGCACCTGATGCGCAACATCGAGGCCTCGTCCTTCGTCGAGCAGCCGGTGCTGATCGAGGCCAAGGCGACGACGATCGACAACCGCCGCCTGAGCGAATTCACCCTCGCGATCAGCATTCGCCAGCCGGAAGAGGAAGTTGGCGCGGAGGCCGCGACTCCCGCCGCCAAGGGGGCTGCCAAATGAAATCGACGACTCCCGCCGCCGCACGCAAGGGCATCGACTTCAAGCGCCTCGCGCAGGATTTCAAGGGTCTCGATCCCAATGACCCCGGCCTGTGGCCGGCGGCGCCGCGCGTCGCCGTCTTCGTCGCCCTGCTGGCGCTGACGATCGCCGGCTTCTGGTGGTTCGACTGGCAGGATCAGGTCGCGACCCTGCAGCAGCGCCAGAACGAGGAGATCCAGCTGCGTGACAGCTGGGTGGCCAAGAAGCGCCAGGCGGTGAATCTCGAAGAGCACCGCCGCCAGCTCGAGGAGATCGACCGACAGTTCGGCGCCCTGCTCAAGCAGCTGCCCAACCGCGCCGAGATGGATTCGCTGCTGTCGGACATCAACCAGGCCGGCCTCGGCCGTGGCCTGCAGTTCGAACTCTTCAAGCCGGGTGCCGACGTGGTCAAGGAGTTCTACGCCGAGATGCCGATCGACGTGCGCCTGACCGGTGTCTATCACGACCTCGGCGAGTTCGTCGCCGACGTCGCGCGCATGCCGCGCATCGTGACCCTGAACAACATCGCGATCCAGGCCGAGAAGGACGGGCGCCTGAAGCTCGAGACCAAGGCGACGACCTATCGCTATCTCGACGAGGAAGAGCTCGCGCAGCAGCGGGCCGCGGCCCAGGCGGCCCAGGCGGCGAAGCAGGGGAACAAGAAATGAACAGGGCTGCAATCCTTGGCGCCTGCTTGCTTCTCGCCGGTTGCGCGGGCGGCAGCGAGGACGACCTCCAGACGTGGATGAACGAGCAGGCCAAGACCATGCGCGGTGCGGTGCGTGCCCTGCCCGAGCTGAAGCCCTTCCCGGTGGTGGCCTATGCCGGCATGCAGGGCGACGATCCTTTCCGCACCGGGCGCATGGAGCCCGAGCGGCGCGCATCCGCCGGGGCGCTGCGGCCCGACATGGACCGTCGCCGCGAGCCGCTCGAGGCCTATCCCCTCGAGTCGATGCAGATGGTCGGTGTGCTGATGCAGGGGCGCAACACCCATGCGCTCGTCAAGGCCAACAACGCGCTGCATCAGGTGAAGGTTGGCAACTACATGGGACAGAATTTCGGCGTGGTCACCCAGATCACCGAAAACGAAGTCACGCTGCGCGAACTGGTCGAGGACGTCTATGGCGACTGGGTCGAGCGGGTGAGCACGCTGACGCTGCAGGAGCGGCAGGAGACCGGACGATGAGACACCGTATTGGAGTGCTGCTGCTCGCAGCCGTTTTTGCAGGCGTCGCCCCTGCGCCTGGCGCGCTTGCGCAGGACGCCGAACAGACGCAGGTTTTCGCCAACCAGATCGAAGGGCTGGAGGTCGCCGAGCAGGGCGGCACGGTCTACGTGCGCCTCACCCTGCGCGAGCCCCTCGCGGTGCCGCCGCCGAGCTTCAGCGTGGCAAACCCCGCGCGCATCGCCTTCGACTTCGCCGGTACCGGCAATGCGCTCGGCCGCAACCTGCAGAGCATCGAGCAGGGCGATCTGCGCAGCGCCAACATCGTGCAGGCGGGTGACCGCACCCGGGTCGTGCTCAACCTGGTCAAGATGAGCCCCTACGAGACCCGCGTGCAGGGCCGCGACCTCATCATCGCGATCTCGCCGACGAGCGCGCAGGCTGCGCAGACCAACGTGGTCACCGAGTCGCAGGGCAACTTCGCGGATTCGCGCGCGGTCGCCGCCAGCGGACTGGCGGTCCGCGACATCGCCTTCCGCCGCGGCACGGAAGGCGATGGGCGCATCGTGGTCGACCTGTCGAACCCGGACACGGGCATCGACATCCGCCAGCAGGGCGGTAACCTCATCGTCGATTTCCTGCAGACCTCGCTGCCCGAGCACCTGCGCCGGCGTTCCGACGTCACCGATTTCGGCACGCCGGTCACCTCGATGACCGCGCAGCAGGTCGGCGACCGCGTGCGGCTCACGGTGACGCCGAACGGCCTGTGGGAGCACAACGCCTACCAGAGCGACGACCGCTTCGTGCTCGAGGTCAAGCGCGTCGTCGAGGACCCGAGCAAGCTCGTGCAGGGCAGCCGCGGCCAGTTCCAGGGCGAGAAGCTGTCGCTCAACTTCCAGAACGTGGACGTGCGCTCGGTGCTGCAGGTCATCGCCGACTTCACCGACTTCAACATCATCACGTCCGACTCGGTGCAGGGCAACCTGACCCTGCGCCTGAAGGACGTGCCCTGGGACCAGGCGCTCGACATCATCCTGCAGGCCAAGGGCCTGGATATGCGCAAGAACGGCAACGTGATCTGGATCGCGCCGGGTGACGAGCTCGCCGCGCGCGAGAAGCTCCAGCTCGAGGCCAAGGCGCAGATCGGCGACCTCGAGCCGCTCAACACCGAGAGCTTCCAGATCAACTATCACAAGGCCAAGGAGATCTTCGATTTCCTCAAGAGCAAGGACCAGACCATGCTCTCCAAGCGCGGCAGCGTGGTGGTCGACGAGCGCAGCAACAAGGTGTTCGTGACCGACGTGCCCTCGCGCCTGGAGGCGCTGCGCAGGCTGGTGCAGGAGATCGACGTCGCGCCGCGCCAAGTGCTGATCGAGGCGCGCATCGTCGAGGCGAACAAGACCTTCGCACGTGACCTGGGCGTCCGACTCGGCTACGGCGATCGCCGCAATCGCAGCCTCGGCGGTGGCGGCAAGATCGGGTTCGGGACCTCGGAGTTCGCGTCGGCCAACCCGGACGGCACCATCAACACCGGCGCCAACGCGCCCATCAACACCATCCTGCGCCGCGTGGGCGAGTCGGCGAGCAGCGGCGACGGCTTCCTGCCCAATGGTTACGGGGCACTCAACCTGACCCTGTTCAACAACAGCCTGACCCGTTTCCTCAACCTCGAACTGCAAGCCCTCGAGTCCGATGGCCGCGGTCGGGTGGTGTCGAGCCCGCGCGTACTGACCGCGAACCAGGTCGAGGCCTCGATCGAGCAGGGTACCGAGATCCCGTACCAGGAGGCGACCAGTTCCGGGGCCACCAGCGTGTCGTTCAAGAAGGCGGTGCTGTCGCTGAAGGTCAAGCCGCAGATCACGCCCGATGGGCGCCTGCAGCTGTCGATCGAGGTCAACAAGGACCGTCCGCTGTATGAAAACGCGCTCCTCAACGTGCCGCCGATCGAGACCAAGAACGTCAAGAGCGAGGTACTGATCGAGAACGGCGGAACCGTGGTCATCGGCGGCATCTACGAGGAAGAGGAATCGACCGGCGAGGACAAGGTGCCCTTGCTCGGCGACGTTCCGGTGCTCGGCCACCTGTTCAAGACTCAGAGCAAGGTGTCGAACCGCAAGGAACTGCTCGTCTTCATCACCCCGCGCATCGTCTCCGACGCGCTCACGCTGCGCTGAGCCCGCCGCTCAGCTGATACAATCCGGGGCCGGGCATCCCGCAAGGGTGCCCGGCCCTTTTTCATCTGGACTTCCGGCGAGTCACGCGTGAGCTGTCTGATACTGATCGGCATGATGGGCGCCGGCAAGACCACGGTCGGCAAGGAACTGGCGCGCCGGCGCAAGCTGCGCTTCGCCGACTGCGACCAGGAGATCGTCGCCCGCACCGGGGTGAGCATTCCCACCATCTTCGAGATCGAGGGCGAAGCGGGCTTTCGTCGTCGCGAGACGCAGATGATGGACGAGCTCACCCAGTGCGCCGACATCGTCATCGCCACCGGTGGCGGCGTGGTCACCACGCCGGCCAATCGCGCGCTGATGCGCGAGCGCGGCATCGTCATCTATCTCAACGTGCCGCCGCAGATCCTCTACGAGCGCACCCGCCATGACCGCAACCGGCCGCTGCTGCAGGTGGACAACCCGCGCCAGCGCATCGAGGAGTTGCACCGGCAGCGTGACCCCCTGTATCGCGAGGTGGCACACATCATCGTCGATGGCGGCCGCAGCAACCCGGGCGCGATGGTCCGCCTCATCGAGGAGGCGGTGCAGAAACACGAGGCGAACACATGCAGACCCTGAACGTCGCCCTCGGCGAGCGTGCCTATCCGATCCATATCGGCCGCGACCTGCTCGCGCGTGCCGAGCTGATCCTGCCCCACCTGAAGACGAGGCGGGTGGCGATCGTCACCAACGACGTGGTCGGGCCGCTCTATCTCGATGTCCTGCGCGGCGCGCTGGAAGCGGCGGGCGTGCGCGTGTCCGCGGTGGTGCTGCCCGACGGCGAGGCGCACAAGGACTGGTCGACGCTCAACCTGATCTTCGACATGCTGCTCGCCGAGCGCTGCGAACGCTCGACCACGCTGGTCGCGCTCGGCGGCGGGGTGGTGGGCGACATGGGCGGCTTTGCGGCGGCCTGCTACCAGCGCGGCATGCCCTTCATCCAGATCCCGACCACGTTGCTCGCGCAGGTCGACTCGTCCGTCGGCGGCAAGACGGCGATCAATCACCCGCTGGGCAAGAACATGATCGGCGCCTTCTACCAGCCGCGGCTGGTGCTCGCCGACATCGACACGCTGTCCACGCTGCCCGATCGCGAACTCTCAGCCGGTCTCGCCGAGGTCATCAAGTACGGCCTGATCCGCGATCCGGCCTTTCTCGAGTGGCTGGAGGCCAAGCTCGAGGCGCTGCTTGCACGCGATCCGCAGGCGCTGGCCTACGCTATCGAGCGCTCCTGCCGAAACAAGGCCGAGGTGGTGGCCGCCGACGAGACCGAACAGGGCGAGCGCGCGCTGCTCAATCTCGGCCACACCTTCGGACACGCGATCGAGACCGGGCTGGGCTACGGCGAATGGCTGCATGGCGAGGCGGTGGCTGCGGGCACGATGATGGCGGCCGAACTCTCGTGCCGGCTGGGCTGGCTGCAGCGCGAGGACATCGAGCGCATCGCCGCGCTGTTCGTGCGCGCAGGTCTGCCGGTGTGGGGGCCGAAGCTGGGGGCTGCACGCTACATGGAGCTGATGGCGCACGACAAGAAGGTCGAGGCGGGCAAGCTCAGACTGGTGCTGCTGCGCGAAGTCGGGCGTGCAGTGATCCACGGCGAGACGGCCGCGGAAGACATCGCTGCTGCGATCGAGGCGCGCTGCCGCTGAGCTGGGGCGCCTGTTCCCGTTTTCCGGCTTTCCTTCAGGAGCCCGCATGCTGCAACTCGCCCCCTATGCCGTCACCGAGATCAACTCGCGCGGCCGCCGGCATGACGAGCCGGCGCCGGTCGCGCGCGGGCAGTTCCAGCGCGATCGCGACCGTATCGTGCATTCGACCGCCTTCCGTCGCCTCGAATACAAGACCCAGGTATTCGTGAACCACGAGGGCGACCTGTTCCGCACCCGGCTCACCCACAGCATCGAGGTTGCCCAGATAACCCGCGGCATCGCACGCGAGCTCGGGCTCAACGAGGACCTCGCCGAGTCGATCGCCTTCGCCCATGACCTCGGCCACACGCCCTTCGGCCATGCTGGGCAGGACGCGCTGAACGCCTGCATGAAGGCGCACGGTGGTTTCGAGCACAACCTGCAGTCGCTGCGCACCGTCGATCTGCTCGAGGACCGCTACGCCGGCTTCGATGGCCTGAACCTGATGTTCGAGACCCGTGAGGGCATTCTCAAGCATTGCTCGCGCGCCAACGCCGAGCGCCTCGGTGACGTCGGTCAGCGTTTCCTCGACGGCACCCAGCCTTCGCTCGAGGCCCAGCTCGCCAACCTCGCCGACGAGATCGCCTACAACAACCACGACGTGGACGACGGACTGCGATCGGGCCTGATCACCCTCGAGCAGCTCGACGAGGTGCCGATCTTCGCCGCCCAGCGCCGCGAGGCCGAGGCGCGCTGGCCGGGGCTGTCCGGGCGCAAGCTGATCAACGAGACCGTGCGCCGCATGATCCACCTGATGGTGATCGACCTCCTCGAGCAGACGCGCGCCAACATCACCGCTGCCGGCGTGGCCTCGCTCGACGACGTGCGCGCCGCGCCGCGCCTGGTGGCCTACTCGGAGGTGCTGCTGCCCCGTCTGCGCGAGCTCAAGCACTTTCTGCGCGACAACCTCTACCGCCATTACCAGGTGCTGCGCATGACCAACAAGGCGCGCCGTATCGTCGGCGACCTGTTCTCCGCCTTCATGGACGACCCCCAGATCCTGCCGCCGCAGTATCAGGCGATGGCGCGCGAGGACAAGCCGCGGGCCATCGCCGACTACATCGCCGGCATGACCGACCGCTACGCAATGAAGGAGCACCGGCGCCTCTTCGCCGTGGGCGAAATCCACTGAGGTGGCGGGGCTGGAAAACCATTCCCCGAACCCGTGTCGCAGTGCAAAAAAACTGTTGAATCCAGCGCACTTTGGGGGGTATAGTTTTTTCGTTGGCGGCGAATTGGGCCATGGCGTCCAAAATGGTGCATGAAGCCTCGGAAGGCTGCCCTCCCAGCCAGATTGTTCGCTGTTTCTGCACCATAATGGTGCGGGCTACAAAGCCGGTGCGCGCGCGCCCGGCTTTTTTGTGCGCGTTCAGTTTGTCGGTGCTTGCTCCAGATGCAAGTTTTTTCCGGCGCCTGCGCGTGATCTTGAGTGTCGTTTGAGGAATAGAAGATGGATCTGCCCCAAAAGCAGGGTCTCTACGACCCCGCCAATGAACACGATGCCTGTGGCGTGGGTTTCATCGCCCACATCAAGGGCGAGAAACGTCATGACATCATTCTGCAGGGCCTCGAGATCCTGAAGAACCTCGACCACCGCGGCGCGGTGGGCGCCGACCCGCTGCAGGGCGACGGTGCCGGCATCCTGATCCAGATCCCCGACCAGCTCTATCGCGAGGAGATGGCGAAGCAGGGCGTCACCCTGCCGCTGGCGGGCGAGTACGGCGTCGGCATGGTGTTCATGCCCAAGGAAGCCGCGTCGCGCCTGGCCTGTGAGGAAGAGATCGAGCGCGCGGTGGTGGCCGAAGGCCAGGTCGTGCTCGGCTGGCGCGACGTGCCGGTCAACCGCGACATGCCGATGTCGCCGACGGTCAAGGCCATGGAGCCGGTGATCCGCCAGATCTTCATCGGCCGCGGCGCCGACGTGATGGTCACCGAGGCGCTCGAGCGCAAGCTCTACGTCGTGCGCCGCCGCGCGGCCAACGCCATCGGCGCGCTCAAGTTGAAGCACGGCAAAGAGTTCTACATGGTGTCGATGTCGGCGCGCACGGTGAACTACAAGGGCCTGCTGCTCGCCAACCAGGTCGGCGAGTACTACAGCGACCTCGTCGATCCGCGCGCGGTGTCGGCGCTGTCGCTGGTGCACCAGCGTTTCTCCACCAACACCTTCCCGAAGTGGAACCTCGCCCACCCGTTCCGCTACATCGCGCACAACGGCGAGATCAACACCCTGCGCGGCAACTACAACTGGATGCGCGCGCGCGAGAAGGGCGTGCACTCGCCGCTGCTCGGCGAAGACCTGCAGAAGATCTGGCCGCTGATCTACCCTGGCCAGTCCGACTCGGCCTCCTTCGACAACGCGCTCGAACTGCTGGTGATGAGCGGCTACTCGCTCGCCCACGCGATGATGATGATGATCCCGGAGGCCTGGGAGTCGCATACGCAGATGGACGAGAAGCGCCGCGCCTTCTACGAATACCACGCGGCGATGATGGAGCCGTGGGACGGCCCCGCCGCGGTGGCCTTCACCGACGGCCGCCAGATCGGCGCCACCCTCGACCGCAACGGCCTGCGCCCGGCGCGCTACCTGGTCACCGACGACGACCTCGTCGTGATGGCCTCGGAGTCCGGCGTGCTGCCGATCGCCGACAGCAAGATCGTCAAGAAGTGGCGCCTGCAGCCGGGCAAGATGTTCCTGATCGACATGGAGCAGGGCCGCATCATCGGTGACCAGGAGCTCAAGGAGTCGCTCGCCAACGCCAAGCCCTACGCCGACTGGCTGCGCCGCATCAACATCAAGCTCGACACCCTGGACGCGCCCGCCATCGTCGACGCCTCGGCAGCCGCCGAGCGCGTCGAGCCGCTGCTCGACCGCCAGCAGGCCTTCGGCTACACCCAGGAGGACATCAAGTTCATCCTCGAGCCGATGGGCAAGGCAGGCGAGGAGGCGACCGGCTCGATGGGCAACGATTCGCCGCTGGCGGTGCTGTCCTCCAAGAACAAGCCGCTCTACAACTACTTCCGCCAGCTCTTCGCGCAGGTCACCAACCCGCCGATCGACCCGATCCGCGAGCAGATGGTGATGTCGCTGGTGTCCTTCATCGGTCCGAAGCCCAACCTGCTCGAGATCAACGAGATCAACCCGCCGTTCCGCCTCGAGGTGAGCCAGCCGGTGCTGGACTTCGAGGGCATGGCCAAGATCCGCAACATCGCGCGCTACACGCAGAACAAGTTCCGCTCGGCCGAGCTCGACATCTGCTATCCGGCCGAATGGGGCAAGGAAGGCGTCGAAGCGAGCCTGGCCTCGCTGTGCGCCGATGCCGAGAACGCGGTGCTGGGCGGCACCAACATCCTGATCGTGTCCGACCGCAAGCTCGCCGCCGATCGCATCGCCATCCCGGCGCTGCTGGCGCTGTCGGCCATCCACCAGCACCTGGTGGCCAAGGGCCTGCGTACCCGCACCGGCCTGGTGGTCGAGACCGGCTCCGCGCGCGAGGTGCACCACTTCGCGGTGCTCGCGGGCTACGGCGCAGAAGCCGTGCACCCCTACCTGGCGCTCGAGACCCTGCAGCACCTCGCCGGTGATGCCGAGTCGGCCGCCAAGTACGTCAAGCACTTCGTCAAGGCGATCGGCAAGGGGCTGATGAAGGTGATGTCCAAGATGGGCATCTCGACCTACATGTCCTACACCGGTGCGCAGATCTTCGAGGCGGTCGGTCTCAAGCAGGCGCTGCTCGACAAGTATTTCACCGGCACCACCAGCCAGGTGGAAGGCATCGACCTGTTCGAGGTGATGGAAGAGTCCATCCGCCTGCACAAGGCCGCCTTCAGCGCCGACCCGGTGCTGCACGACATGCTCGACGCCGGCGGCGAGTACGCCTTCCGCATCCGCGGCGAAGAGCACATGTGGACGCCGGACGCGATCGCCAAGCTGCAGCACGCCACCCGCTCGGGCAAGGCCGACACCTACAAGGAATACGCCCGCATCATCAACGACCAGGGCAAGCGTCACATGACGCTGCGCGGCCTGTTCGAGCTCAGGGCCGCCGAGACCCCGGTGGCGCTGGACGAGGTCGAGCCCGCCAAGGAGATCGTCAAGCGCTTCGCCACCGGCGCGATGTCGCTCGGTTCCATCTCCACCGAGGCCCACACCACGCTCGCGGTGGCGATGAACCGCATCGGCGGCAAGTCGAACACCGGCGAGGGCGGCGAGGACCCGATGCGCTTCAAGCCGCTGACCGCGGCGATCAAGCTGTCGCAGGTGATCGGCGAGAAGCGCATCGCGCGCGACCTCGAGCTCAACGCCGGCGATTCGCTGCGCTCGGCGATCAAGCAGGTGGCCTCCGGCCGCTTCGGCGTCACCACCGAGTACCTGGTCAATGCCGACCAGATCCAGATCAAGATGGCCCAGGGTGCCAAGCCCGGCGAGGGCGGTCAGCTGCCCGGCCACAAGGTCTCGGAGTACATCGGTTTCCTGCGCCACTCGGTGCCGGGCGTCGGCCTCATCTCGCCGCCGCCGCACCACGACATCTACTCCATCGAGGACCTCGCGCAGCTGATCCACGACCTCAAGAACACCAACCCGGTGGCCAGCATCTCGGTCAAGCTGGTGTCCGAGATCGGCATCGGCACGGTGGCGGCGGGCGTGGCCAAGGCCAAGGCCGACCACATCGTCGTCGCCGGCCATGACGGCGGCACCGGCGCCAGCCCGTGGAGCTCGATCAAGCACGCCGGCTCGCCGTGGGAGCTCGGCCTCGCCGAGACCCAGCAGACGCTGGTGCTCAACCGCCTGCGCTCGCGCGTGCGCCTGCAGGTCGACGGCCAGATCAAGACCGGTCGCGACGTCGTCATCGGCGCGCTGCTCGGCGCCGACGAGTTCGGCTTCGCCACCGCGCCGCTGGTCGTCGAAGGCTGCATCATGATGCGCAAGTGCCACCTCAACACCTGCCCGGTCGGCGTCGCCACCCAGGACCCGGTGCTGCGTGCGCGCTTCCAGGGCCAGCCCGAGCACGTGGTGAACTACTTCTTCTTCGTCGCCGAGGAAGTGCGCGAACTGATGGCCCAACTCGGCATCCGCAAGTTCGACGAGCTGATCGGTCGCGCCGACCTGCTCGACATGAAGAAGGGTATCGAGCACTGGAAGGCGCAGGGGCTGGATTACTCGCGCATCTTCTATCTGCCGCCGGTCCCGGCCGAGGTGCCGCGCCTGCACACCGAGACCCAGGACCACGGCCTCGACAAGGCGCTCGACAAGCAGCTCATCGCGCTCGCCGCGCCGGCGCTGGAGAAGGGCGAGAAGGTCAACATCGACCTGCCGGTGCGCAACATCAACCGCACCGTGGGCGCCATGCTGTCGGGCCAGGTGGCGGCGCGCTACGGCCACGCCGGGCTGCCCAACGACACCATCCACATCCGCCTCAACGGCACCGCCGGTCAGAGCTTCGGCGCCTTCCTCGCGCGCGGCATCACCCTCGAGCTGGTGGGCGAGGGCAACGACTACGTCGGCAAGGGCCTGTCGGGTGGCCGCATCGTGGTTCGTCCGAAGGCCGAGTTCCGCGGCGCCACCGGCGACAACATCATCGTCGGCAACACCGTGCTCTACGGCGCGACCGAGGGCGAGGTGTACTTCGCCGGCGTGGCCGGCGAGCGCTTTGCGGTGCGCAACTCCGGCGCCACCGCGGTGGTGGAAGGCGTGGGCGACCATGGCTGCGAGTACATGACCGGCGGCACCGTGGTTGTGCTCGGCGAGACCGGTCGCAACTTCGCCGCCGGCATGTCGGGCGGCGTGGCCTACGTGCTGGACGAGGACGGCAGCTTCGAGCAGCGCTGCAACATGGCGCAGGTCGCGCTCGAGCCCTTGCCCGACGAGATCGCCGCGCGCAAGGGCTCGGAGTCGGGCGACGAGCTCGAGTCCCACGGCCGCGTCGACATCGACCACCTGACGATGGGCGACGAGCTCATCCTCAAGGGCCTGATCGAGCGCCACGTCCGCTTCGCCGGCAGCGTGCGCGCCCGCGAGATCCTGAACAACTGGGGCGTCTGGCGGAAGAAGTTCGTCAAGGTGTTCCCGCACGAGTACCGTCGCGCGCTGGCCGAGATGGCGGAACAGCGCGAAGCAGAGAAGGAGGCCGCATAAATGGGCAAGCCCACTGGATTTCTCGAGCATCAGCGTCTGTCCGAGGCCTACGAGCCGGTCGACAAGCGCCTGAAGACCTACAAGGAGTTCGTCGTCCGCCTCACGGACGAGCAGGCATCGGTTCAGGGCGCGCGCTGCATGGATTGCGGCATCCCGTTCTGCAACAACGGCTGTCCGGTCAACAACATCATCCCGGACTGGAACGACCTCGTGTATCGCGGCCACTGGCGCGAGGCGATCGAGGTGCTGCACTCGACCAACAACTTCCCCGAGTTCACCGGCCGCATCTGCCCCGCGCCCTGCGAGGCCGCATGCACGCTGAACATCAACACCGACGCGGTGGGCATCAAGTCGATCGAGCACGCGATCATCGACAAGGCCTGGGAAGAAGGCTGGGTGGTGCCGCAGCCGCCCGAGGCGAAGACCGGGAAGAAGATCGCCGTGGTCGGCTCCGGCCCGGCGGGCCTCGCGGCCGCGCAGCAATTGGCGCGCGCGGGCCACGACGTCACCGTGTTCGAGAAGAACGACCGCATCGGCGGACTGCTGCGCTACGGCATCCCCGACTTCAAGATGGAGAAGTGGCTGATCGACCGCCGCGTCGAGCAGATGCAGGCCGAAGGCGTCCGCTTCCGCACCGGGGTGGTGGTGGCGGCCAAGGACATGCCCGCCGGCATCGTCAATGACGCCAAGGAAGTCGTGAGCGCCGAGCAGCTGCAGAAGGATTTCGACGCCGTGGTGCTGGCCGGCGGCGCCGAAGTGCCGCGCGACCTGCCGGTGCCGGGCCGCGAGCTCGGCGGCGTGCATTACGCGCTCGAGTTCCTGATCCCGCAGAACAAGCAGGTCGCCGGCGACAAGCCCAACCCGATCTCGGCCAAGGGCAAGCATGTGGTGGTGATCGGCGGCGGTGACACCGGTTCCGATTGTGTCGGAACCTCGAACCGCCACGGCGCGGCGAGCGTGACCCAGTTCGAGCTGATGCCGATGCCGCCCGAGCAGGAGAACAAGCCGCTGGTGTGGCCGTACTGGCCGACCAAGCTGCGGACCTCGTCCTCGCACGAGGAAGGTTGCGAGCGCGATTTCGCGGTGGCCACCAAGGAGTTCATCGGCAAGAACGGCAAGGTCAAGGCGCTCAAGGCCTGTCGACTGGAGTGGAAGGACGGCAAGATGTCCGAGGTGCCGGGCTCCGAGTTCGAGATCAAGGCCGACCTGGTGCTGTTCGCGATGGGCTTCACCCAGCCGGTGGGCGGCGTGCTCGAGGCCTTCGGCGTCGACAAGGACGCACGCGGCAACGCCAAGGCTACGACCGACGGCGAGGGCTGCTACGCCACCAACGTGCCCAAGGTGTTCGCCGCCGGCGACATGCGCCGCGGGCAGTCGCTGGTGGTCTGGGCAATCCGGGAAGGTCGCCAGTGCGCGCGCGCGGTGGATGAGTTCCTGATGGGTGAGAGCCTGCTGCCGCGCTGATATCCTCTGCGCTGAAGCGATTTGCGAAAGGCGGTCTGCGGGCCGCCTTTTTTACGACTGTGTCTTGCGGAGTCCTGCCCCATGTCCAAGGTCCTCGTCATCAACGGCCCCAACCTCAACCTGCTCGGCACGCGCGAGCCGGAGATCTACGGCGCCACCACGCTCGCCGACGTCGAAGCGGGCCTGCGCGCGCAGGGCGGACAGCTGGGCGTGGAGGTGCTGTGCTTCCAGAGCAACCACGAAGGCGCGATCGTCGACCGCATCCACGCTGCACGCACCGAGGGCGTGGCCTGGATCCTGATCAACCCGGGCGCGTACACCCACACCAGCGTGGCGATCCGCGACGCGCTCGCCGGGGTGGCGATTCCCTTCGTCGAGGTGCACATCTCGAACGTGCACAGGCGCGAGCCCTTCCGCCACCACTCCTACCTGTCGGATATCGCCGAAGCGGTCATGGCCGGCTTCGGGACCGCGGGCTATGGCCTCGCGTTGCAGTTCATCGCCTCCCGCGGCTGAGACTGTGTGCAGGGTGGGCGACGCGTGGCACACGAGCGCCCATGGCTTCGTCACCCGGGCGCGTGCCTCGTGCGCTTGGCCCGCGGCGGCTTGGTGTGCGCAAGCGCAAGGCCTTCAGCGCAGCTGCGCTCCCGCCAGCTCGCCCAGCGTCATCAGCGCATGCACATGGCGGTCGCTGAAGGGGTAGCAGCCCGACAGGCGCAGGTGGCGGGTGTAGCGGCCCGAGGGCGAGTAGAGCTTGCCGGGCGTCATGCCGATGCCGCGGCGCAGCGCGAGGTCGAACAGACGGTTGGTGTCGCAGCCCGCGGGCAGTTCCACCCACACCAGGAAGCCGCCGCTGGGCTGGGTGGCGCGCGTGCCGGGCGGAAAGGCGTCGTGGATCAGGCCGCGCAGGCGCTCGGTCTGCGCCGCATAGGTGCGGCGCAGGCGGCGGATGTGCTGGGCGTAGCCGCCGCTCTCGAGGAAACGCCCGATGGCCTCGCCGAGCAGGGCGGGCTGCGCCACCGACGAGCAGAACTTGAGCTCGGCCAGCTCGCGGCCGAAGCGTCCGCCCTCCATCCAGCCCACGCGCATGCCGGGCGCCAGCGTCTTGGTGTAGGACGCGCACACGATGATCCAGCCGTCGCTGTCGAAGGCCTTTGCGGTCGGTTGCAGCGGCGTGCTGAACTGCAGCTCGGCGTAGAGCGCATCCTCGATCACCGGCACCTTGTAGCTGCGCGCCAGGTTGGCCAGCCGGCGCTTGTTGGCTGGGCTAATGCTGGTGCCCAGCGGGTTGTGCACGGTGGGCATGGTCACCACCACTTTCAATCGTCCTTCTGACAGCAGCAGCTCGAGCGCGTCGAGCGACAGGCCGCCTTCGGGATGGGTGGGGATCTCGATCGCCTTCAGTCCGAGGCGGTCGAGCAGCGGGATCAGGTTGAAATAGGTCGGCGACTCCAGGCCCACCGTGTCACCCGCCTGGGTGGTGGCGCGTAGCGCCAGTTGCAGGGCCTCCATGCAGCCGTTGGTGAGCAGGATGGCGTCGGGCTGCAGCTGCATGCCCAGCTCGGTGGCGTGGCGGCAGATCTCGCGGCGCAGCAGCAGCGGGCCCGGCGGCAGCGAATAGTCGGTCAGCAGCTCGGGGTGGCGGCGGGTGAGCTCGGCGACGATGCGGCCGAGCTTCTCGCCGGGATAGAAGTCGCTGCCCTTGGGGCAGGCGAGCGACAGGTCGATGGTGTCGGGCCGGGTCTGGGCGGCGAGCACGCTGGCGATGCGGCTCAGCACCGTGCTCTCGGCGGCGATCGCCGAGCTCGGCTCGGCGGCGGCTGCCTGCGGCGCCGGCGGCACGGCGAGCTGCGAGCGCACGAAGTAGCCGGATTGCGGGCGCGCGTCGACCAGGCCCTGGGCCTCGAGCTGGCGGTAGGCGGCCAGCACCGTGTTGATGCTGATGCCGCGGCTGGTCGCCGCCTCTCGCACCGAGGGCAGGCGGGCGCCAGCGACCAGCCGCCCGTCGCGGATCGCTTCGCGCAGTTCTTCGGTCAGCGCCTGATAGAGCGGGGCGTTCTGGGGGGCCGTGGTCGCAGCAGGGGGCACAGTGGGCGCGTCCTTGGGTGGTTACAGCCGTTCTGTAAAACGGTCTGTGACCACTATAAACATGTTTTTCTGGATCTGTAACCTTCCTGCTGCGCCTCGTATAGTGATCTCCCGAAGCCCCTCGAGGAGAACGCCATGATCGACCTGCCGCTGATGACCTACGTCGCCACGATGTCCGTGACGCCGGGGCCCAACAACATCATGCTCGCCGCCTCCGGGGTCAATTTCGGTTTCCGCCGCACGCTGCCGCACCTGCTCGGCGTCAGCGCCGGCAACAGCGTCCAGGTGCTGATCGTCGCCAGCGGCCTGGCCTGGGTGATGGCCTGGCTGGACGCCTTGCGCCTGCCGCTGGTGGTGGTCGGCTGTGGCTATCTGCTATGGCTGGCGCTGCGCCAGGCACGCGCCGGCCAGCCGGGCCGCGGCGGCCGGGTCGCGCCGCTCGGGTTCGTGGCCGCGGTGCTGTTCCAGTGGGTGAATCCGAAGGCGTGGATGATGGTGCTCAACGTCGCCATCCTGTTCCTGCCGCGCGACGCCGACTGGACGACGGCCGCCGGGCTGGCGCTGCTGTGCATGTCGGTGAACCTGCCCTGCATCACCCTGTGGGCGGTGGCGGGGGCAAGGCTGCGGACCTGGCTGCAACAGCCGGCCGCGCTGACGGCATTCAACTACACGATGGCGGCGCTGCTCGCCGCGACCGCGCTGTGGATCGGCGCGGACGAGGCGGGCGCGTTGCTGTAGGCCTACTGCTTCTGCACGATCGCGCTGCCGCCGCCGTGGCGCAGCGGCTCGCTGACTGCGGTCACCGTGCCGTCGGCGTTGAAGCGGATGCCGTTGGCGGCGCCGATCTGGTCGGTCTCGCGCCACGTGTGGCCCCTGGCCTCCAGCGCCTTCGCCTGTTCGCTGCCGGGGAAGTTCAGCAGGGTCTCGACCAGCGTGGTGTCGCCGTTGCGCTGGCTCATGCGTGGCGCGGCGAGCGCGTCGGCCAGGCTCATGCCCAGATCGACGTGATTGACGATGGTCTGCAGCGCGGTGGTGATGATGGTCGAGCCGCCGGGCGAGCCGATCGTGAACGCGGGCGCGCCGTCCTTGAGCACGATCGTCGGGCTCATGCTCGAGCGCGGGCGCTTGAAGGCTTCGGGTACGTTCGGGTGCGGGCCTTCGAAGTCGAAGTCGGTGAGCTCGTTGTTGAGCAGGAAGCCGCGCCCCGGCACCACGATGCCGCTGCCACCCCAGTCCTCGATGGTGAAGGTATAGGCGACCACGTTGCCTTCGCGGTCGGCGACCGCGAGGTGGGTGGTGTGCATCGACTCCTGCGCGAGCGGCCTTGGCTGCGGGCGCAGCGGCACCGAGCGGTCGTCCTCGAAGGGGTAGGGGTCACCGGCCGCGACCTTGCCCGGCGCCGCGCGTTCGCCGATCCGCTGCGCGCGCTCGCGGGCGTAGGCCTTTGACAGCAGGCCGTCCTTGGGAAAGTCCACGAACGCCTCGTCGGCGACGTAGGCGTTGCGGTCGGCGAAGGCCAGGCGCGAGGCCTCGAGGTAAAGGTGCTCGATTTCGGCGCGCGGCTTGCCCGCGAGATCGAAGGTCTCGAGCATGTTGAGCGCCTGCGCGATCGCGATGCCGCCGCTCGAGGGCGCGGGCATGCCGTACACCTCGTAGCCGCGGTAGGTCGAGCGCACCGGCTGGCGGATGCGCGCCTCGTAGTCCTTGAGGTCGGCCATGGTCAGGCCGCCGGCGATCACGCTCACGCCCGGATTGACCGGCGGGTGGTTCACCGCCGCCACCATGCTGGCCGCGATCGGACCCTCGTAGAAGGCCTTCACGCCGCCGCGCGCGATGTCGCGGTAGGTCTGCGCGAGGTCGGGGTTGCGGTGCACGCTGCCCACCGGCAGCGCCTTGCCGTCCTGCAGGTAGAGCGCCGACGCGGTCGAGAAGCGCGCGAACTTGGCCTCGTTGATCGTGTTGATGCGGTGGAAGTTGGGGCCGACGGTGAAGCCTTCCTCGGCCACGCGGATGGCGGGGGCGAGCACCTTGTCGAAGCCCATCGTGCCGTAGCGCGTCAGCGCCTCGTGCCAGCCGCGCACGGTGCCGGGCACGCCGACCGAGATGCCGTTGGGCACGGTGGCCTTCCAGTCCATCGCCTTGCCTTCGGCGTCGAGGAAGACGCCAGGGTGGAAGCTCGCCGGGGCGAGCTCGCGGTGGTCGAGCGCGATCACGCGCTTGTCCTTCGCCGAATAGATCAGCATGAAGCCGCCGCCGCCGATGCCGCAGCTGAACGGGTCGGTGACGCCGAGCGTGGCCGCGGCCGCGACCGCGGCGTCGACGGCGTTGCCGCCGGCGTTCAGGATCTGCATCGCCGCCAGGCTGGCTTCGTGCGAGATGGTGGCGACCGCGCCGCCGTGGCCGGTGTCGACCGGCTGCTTCGCCAGGGCGCCGAAGGCGGCCATCATGACCGCGGTGGCGAGGAGGGTGCGTGTTCTCATGGTGCGCTCCGTCGTGCTGGGGAGCATGACGTTAGCACCGGGCGTGGAGCGCGCCCAAGGCGGGAATACCCGGGTTGTTTTGTGCAAAACGAGCTCGGGCGGCGGCGCCTGGGACGCCGCCGCCCCGGGGGTCACAGCCCCAGCGTCTGCGCGGTGTAGCGCGCGATCATGCGCTCTTCGTTGGTCGGCACCACGGCGACCGCGACGCGGCTCGCCGGCGTGTCGATGCGGCGCGCGTGGGCCGCGTTGGCGGCCGCGTCGATGTCCACGCCGAGCCAGGCCGACAGCGCAGCGACCTGCGTGCGCACCGGCGCGGCGTGCTCGCCGATGCCGCCGGTGAACACCAGCGCGTCCAGCCCGCCCGCGGCCGCGGCCAGCGAGCCGAGTTCGCGCGCGATGCGGTAGCAGAACAGGTCGACCGCCTCCTTCGCCTCGGGCGCGTCGGAAGCAAGCAGGGTGCGCATGTCCTGGCTGATGCCCGACACGCCGAGCAGGCCCGACTCCTTGTACAGCAGCCGGGAGAGCGCGCGCGCATCCATGCCCTTTTCTTCCATCAGGTAGAGCAGGACGCCGGGGTCGAGGCTGCCGGTGCGGGTGCCCATCATCAGGCCCTCGACCGCGGTGAAGCCCATGGTCGAGGCCACGCTCTTGCCGTCGCGCAGCGCGCACATCGAGGCGCCATTGCCCAGATGGGCGATCACCACCGCGCCCTGGGCACGCTCGCCGATGATCTCGGGCAACTGGCGGGCGACGTAGTCGTAGGACAGGCCGTGGAAGCCGTAGCGCTTGATGCCGCCCTTGGTGAGCCGGCGCGGCAGGGCGAACGCCTGCGCGATCGCTGGCTGGGTGCGGTGGAACGCGGTGTCGAAGCAGCCGACCTGCGGAATCCGCGGCATGAGCGCAGTGACCGCGTGAACCGCGCGCAGGTTGTGCGGTTGATGCAGCGGCGCCAGCGGCACGAAGTCCTCGAGCTCGTCGATGAGCTCGGCATTGAGCACCACCGGCGTGCTGTAGCGCTCGCCGCCATGCACGATGCGGTGGCCGGCGGCGACGATGTCGAGCGCCGGATTGTGGCGGGCGAGCAGCGCGAACACGTGGTTGAGCGCGTCGCGGTGCTGCTCGCCCTGGCTGCCGGCGGTGGGCACTGCCTCGCGGATGCGTTCGCCGTCGGCGGTCTTCAGCGTGACCTCGGGCGTGGCGCCGATGCCCTCGACCTGGCCGGAGACCGCGGGGGCCTCGGCGACGTCACCGTTGATCGGATAGAGCGCGAACTTCAGGCTCGACGAGCCCGCGTTGAGAACGAGGACGGCTTTCATGCTTTCATCGCCTCGCGCTTCCTGTGGGCCATCAGCTGCACCACCGCGCAGGAGGCGGTGCGGGTCTCGGCGGTGTCGGCGCGGCTGGTGAGCACGATCGGCACGCGCGCGCCCAGCACCACGCCGGCCATCAGCGCGTTGGCCAGGTACTCGAGCTGCTTGGCGACCATGTTGCCGGATTCGAGATCGGGCACCACCAGGATGTCGGCGTTGCCGGCGACCACCGACTTGATGCCCTTGGTCTTGGCGGCGACCAGCGACACCGCGTTGTCGAAGGCGAGCGGGCCGTCGAGGAGCCCGCCCTTGATCTGGCCGCGGTCGGCCATCTTGCACAGCGCGGCGGCGTCGATGGTCGAGCGGATCTTCGAGGTCACGGTCTCGACCGCGGACAGGATCGCCACCTTGGGCTCGGCCAGGCCGAGGATGTGGGCGAGCTCGATCGCGTTCTGGATGATGTCGACCTTATCCTCGAGCGTCGGCTCGATCATGATCGCCGCGTCGGTGATCATCAGCGGGTGCGGGTAGGTCGGCACGTCGGCGAGGAAGACGTGGCTGATGCGGCGGCCGGTGCGCAGGTTCTTGACCACCTGGCTCATCATCTCGTCGGTGTGCAGCGAGCCCTTCATCAGGGCTTCGGCGCCGCCGTCGCGGCACATCGCCACCGCGACCTCGGCCGAGGCATGGCTGTGCTCGGTGTCGACGATCCGGAAGCCCTTGATGTCGATCTCGTGCTCTTCGGCCACGGCGCGGATGCGCGCCTCGGGGCCGACCAGGATCGGCTCGACCAGGCCCGCCCGGGCGGCCTGGACGGGGCCGAGCAGGGATTCGCGGTCGCAGGGGTGGGCCACCGCGATCGGGATCGGCGACAGGCCCGACGACACCGACAGCAGGTGGCGGTAGCGCAGCTCGCGATCGGAGATGGTGACCTCGGGCAGGACCACGCGCGGACGCGAGATCTTCTCGGTCGGCGCCATCACCTCGGCGATGCCGTCGATCACCTTCAGGCCGTCCTGGTTCACCGCCAGGCAGTCGAAGATGATGTGATGGTTGTGCTCGAACTTTTCCCTGCAGGTGACGGTGATCGTCAGCGTGTCGCCGATCGTGATCGGCCGCCAGAAGTTGAGCCCCTGCGACACATACACGGTCCCCGGGCCGGGGAACTCGGTGCCGAGCACGGTCGAGATCAGCGTGCTGCCCCACATGCTGTGGCCGACCACTTCGCGGAACTGGCTGGAGCGGGCGTATTCGAGATCGACGTGAGTCGGGTTGACGTCGCCGGACATCGCGGCGAACAGGTGGATGTCCTCGGGGCGGAGGGTGCGGACCAGCTGGGCGAAGTCACCCACCTGGATTTCGTCGAACGTTCGGTTCTGGATGGTCTGGGGTGCGGCTGCGGGTTTCATGGTGCGCTCGTCGTTGAATGCATTGCAACATGCAGATTTTAGACGGTGTCTGTGACCGAGATGAGAACAAGCGTAATCGAATTGTGCAATGCGTCAATCAAAGCCTCCGTTATTCGCAGATCGGTTGGTTTTGACCCACATGCCATGCATTTGCTCACATTCCGCGCTGCAGCGCGGTGGTAAACTCCCGCGGTCGTCGAATTCGTCAGCCAATCACTGGAAGCCCCCCATGCAAGTCGTCGTTCTCGCGGCCGGCCAGGGCAAGCGCATGCGCTCGATCCTGCCCAAGGTCCTGCAACCCATCGCCGGCAAGCCGATGCTGGCCCACGTGCTCGAGGCCGCCCGCACGCTCGACGCTCGGCGCATCTGCGTGGTCTATGGTCACGGCGGCGAAGTCGTGCGCGAGCGCCTCGACGCCCCCGACCTGGCCTGGGCGCGGCAACAGCCGCAGCTCGGCACCGGGCATGCGGTGCAGCAGGCGCTGCCCCACCTCGACGATGGCGAGCTTGCCCTGGTGCTCTATGGCGACGTGCCGCTGATCGGCGTGCCCACCCTGCGCCGGCTGGTCGCCGCCGCCGGTGGCGAGCGCCTGGCACTGCTCACCGTCGAGATGGACAACCCCACCGGCTACGGCCGCATCCTGCGCGATGCCGCCGGCAAGGTGGTCCGCATCGTCGAGGAGAAGGACGCCAGCGCCGACGAGCGCCGCGTGCGCGAAGTCAACACCGGCATCCTGGTCGCTCCGGTGGCGCGCCTGCGCGACTGGCTCGGCCGCATCGGCAACGACAACGCCCAGGGCGAGTACTACCTCACCGACATCATCGGCCTCGCCGTGGCGGACGGCGTCGAGGTGACCACCGTGCAGCCCGACGCCTTCGCCGAGACGCTCGGCGTCAATAACAAGCTGCAGCTGGCCGAGCTCGAGCGCATTCACCAGGGCAACATCGCCCGCCGCCTGATGGAAGAGGGCGTCACCCTGATCGACCCGGCGCGCATCGACGTGCGCGGCAGCCTCAGTGTGGGCCGCGACGTCGAGATCGACGTAAACTGTGTCTTCGAAGGCGAGGTCGAGCTCGGCGACGGCGTGCGCATCGGCGCCCACTGCGTCGTCCGCAATGCCCGCATCGGCGCCGGCACCCGGCTCGAGCCCTTCAGCCACGTCGACAGCACCACCATGGGGCAGGCCTGCGTGATCGGGCCCTATGCGCGCACCCGTCCGGGCACCGTGCTCGGCGCCGACGTGCATCTGGGCAACTTCGTCGAGGTCAAGAACAGCGTCATCGCCGACCACTCCAAGGCCAACCACCTGGCCTACGTGGGCGACGCCGACGTCGGCAGCAAGGTCAACATCGGCGCCGGCACCATCACCTGCAACTACGATGGCGCCAACAAGCACCGCACCATCATCGAGGACGAGGTCTTCATCGGCTCCGACACCCAGCTCGTCGCGCCGGTGCGCGTCGGCCGCGGCGCCACGCTCGGCGCCGGCACCACGCTGACCAAGGATGCGCCGGCCGAGCAGCTCACCGTCACCCGCGTCAAGCAGATCAGCCTCAACTGGAAGCGCCCGGTGAAGCAGCCGCGCTGAGACCCCGTGGGAGCGGGCTTGCCCGCGAACAGGGCGGCAACGGGCGCCCTCATTCGCGGGCAAGCCCGCTCCCACGGAAAGCCGCGCCTGTAGCCGGCACCCGACAACCGAACAAGGAAGCCCCGACCATGTGTGGCATCGTCACCGCAATCGCAACCAACAACGTCGTTCCGGTCCTGCTCGAGGGCCTGCGCAAGCTCGAGTACCGCGGCTACGACTCGGCCGGCCTCGCGGTGCTGTCGGGCGAGCTCACCCGCCTGCGCGCCTGCGGGCGCGTGGCCGAACTCGCCGCCCTGGCCGATGCGCGCCAGCTCTCGGCTCACGTCGGCATCGCCCACACGCGCTGGGCCACCCACGGCGTGCCCTCCGAGCGTAACGCCCATCCGCACATCTCCGCCGGCCTGGCGGTGGTGCACAACGGCATCATCGAGAACTTCGAGGCCATCAGGGCCGAGCTGCAGGGCAAGGGCTACGTCTTCGAGTCCGAGACCGACACCGAGGCCATCGCCCACCTGGTGCATTTCAAGCTGCAATCCACCCCCGACCTCTTCGAGGCCGTGCGCCAGGCCACCAACGAACTCGTTGGCGCCTACGCCATCGGTGTGGTGGCCGAGGCCGACCCCTTCCGCATCATCGTCGCCCGCCGCGGCTCGCCGCTGCTGCTCGGCATCGGCGAGGACGGCATGTATGCCGCCTCCGACACCGCCGCGCTGCTGCAGGTCAC
This sequence comes from Thauera sp. JM12B12, assembly GCF_039614725.1. NCBI lineage: Bacteria > Pseudomonadati > Pseudomonadota > Betaproteobacteria > Rhodocyclales > Zoogloeaceae > Thauera > Thauera sp. JM12B12. Next base: position 818,889 of record NZ_CP154859.1, read on the forward strand.
GCGCAAGATCGTCTATCTGGAAGACGGCGACCTCGCCGAACTGCGCCGCGACAGCTACATCGTGATCCGTCCCGACGGCAGCCCGGTCGAGCGCGCGGTGCACCTCTCCAGCCTGTCGGCCGATGCGGTGGAGCTGGGCAAGTTCCGCCACTACATGCAGAAGGAGATCTTCGAGCAGCCGCAGGCCCTGGCGCAGACGCTTGAACTGATCGCCGGCGGCGCCGGCATCACCCCGCAGCACTTCGGCGCACGCGCAGCGGAAGTCTTCGACGGCGTGCGCCGCGTGCTCATCCTGGCCTGCGGCACGAGCTATCACGCCGGCCTGGTCGCGCGCTACTGGATCGAGGCCATCGCCAAGCTGCCGGTCACGGTCGAGATCGCCAGCGAATACCGCTACCGCGAGTCCGTACCCGACGCCGAAACGCTCGTCGTGGTCATCTCGCAGTCGGGCGAGACCGCCGACACCCTGGCCGCCCTCAAGCACGCCAAGACGCTCGGCATGGAACGCACGCTGGCCATCTGCAACGTGCCCGAGTCGGCCATCGTGCGCGAGACCGCGCTGCGCTTCATCACCCGTGCCGGCCCCGAGATCGGCGTCGCCTCCACCAAGGCCTTCACTACCCAGCTCGCCGCCTTCGCGCTGCTCACGCTGGCGCTCGCCAAGATCAACGGCCGGCTGAGCCAGGAAGAGGAGGAGCGCCGCCTCGCCGCGCTGCGCCACCTGCCGGTCGCGGTGCAGAAGGTGCTCGAGCTCGAGCCCGAGATCGAGCAGTGGGCCCAGCGCTTCGCCGGCAAGGAACACGCGCTCTTCCTCGGCCGCGGCAGCCACTGGCCGATCGCCATGGAAGGCGCGCTCAAGCTCAAGGAGATCTCCTACATCCACGCCGAAGCCTACGCCGCCGGCGAGCTCAAGCACGGCCCGCTGGCGCTGGTGGACAAGGACATGCCGGTGATCGCCGTGTCGCCCGCCGACGAGCTGCTGGAAAAGCTCAAGTCCAACCTGCAGGAAGTGCGCGCGCGCGGCGGCGAGCTCTACGTGTTCGCCGACGCGGGCAGCGAGATCCCGGAGTCGGAAGGCGTGCACATCCTGCACATGCCCGAGCACTACGGCATGCTGTCGCCGGTGCTGCACGTGATCCCGCTGCAGCTGCTGTCGTACCACGCGGCGCTGGTGAAGGGCACGGACGTGGATAAGCCGAGGAACCTGGCGAAGAGCGTGACCGTCGAGTGAAGACGCGGCTCTCCGTAACAAAACCGGTTCGCACGATCCGCCTTGATGGCGTCGTGTGATGCCGGAGCGTCAGCCGTGCAACTCGTCACCCCTTCACGGCTCGCTGCATCGAGGGCGCGCGCGCCGTAGCCGATGGTGCGGAATCGGCGGCTGTCCCGGTGAGCTGAGGGCGCCTTGCGGCTGGTGGCCGGGGCGCCTTCCCTGCGCGACGGTTCAAACCGCCGTGCTGCGCTTGCGCCAGGCCTCCAGGTCGCTGCGTTCGATGCAGGTTTCCCGCGGGTTGATGTTGCCAGGCAGGCCTTGGCCATCCCACTGTTCGGTGGCCCAGCGCTTGACGTTGGCGTGCAGCTCGCAGTGCTGTATCGCGTTTGCCAGCAGGACTTCGGCATCGTGTGCCGACAGGTCCTGGCCGGCGAGCAAGCGCGCCGCGTCGCGCAGACTGAGGGGGGCGTCGTTGGCGTTTGCATCGTTCATGTTGGTCTCCCGGGAACTCGACCGTGTGCCAGCCACACGTGTGGACAATGGTGCCGGCAATCGGTGCGGGGAGCCACTGGCGGAGGTCCGCCCGAGCGTGCTCCCGCCCGTTCTTGAAGCAGTGCCCCAAGTGCCATGTGGCACACGGGGTTGGCGCAATTTCCCAGCCCCTGCCCCCAGCCTTATCCACAGGAAAGCTGGATAACTGCGCGGGGTCAGCGCGGCTGCGGATCCGACTCGGGCGCGATCAATCGCGCGCCTTCGTTGCGGACGTTGCCGACCGCCTTCGACACCGGATGCATGCTCAGCATGCCGTCCGGGCAGGGGGCAAGGAGTTGGCCGAGCCGCTCCGGTGCGGTGTCGCGGCTCAGCCACGGACCGTAGTCCGCGGGCTGAAGGATTACCGGCATGCGCTCGTGCAGCGCCTGCATGGTCGCGTTCGCCGCCGTGGTGATGACGGTGAAGGTGTCGATCGGCGTGCCCTCGGGGCGGGTCCATCGTTCCCACAGGCCGGCAAGGCCGAACAGTTCGTCATTGGCGGGCTGGATGTAATAGGGCTGCTTGCCGCCGGGGACCGCCTTCCATTCGTAGAAGCCGGATGCCGGCACGATGCAGCGGCGCGCCCGGTAGGCCGCGCGGAAGGCGGGCTTCTCGGCCAGCGTCTCGGCGCGCGCATTGATGAGCCGGGTGGCGATGCCCGGGTCCTTTGCCCAGCCCGGGAGCAGGCCCCAGCGCAGCAGGTGTGCCACGCGCTCGCCGCCGGGGCGCTGGCGGACGACGGGCAGCATCTGCATCGGAGCCGCGTTGTAGCGCGGCCCGAAGTCGGCCGGCAGCGCGTCGATGCTGGCCGCGAACCGCTCACTCAGGCGTGAGATGGGGCCGTAGAGCGCGTATCTTCCGCACATGGGGCGTGTCTCCGGATAGCTGCGAATGGCGCGCGCCGGGAAAGGATATTCGTCGCCCGGCTGGATCACAACGCCGTGCTGCATCCGGCGCCCCGCATGCGAACGGCGCCGCGGAGAAAAAAGATCGTATGCTGTGAGGCGGCGCGAAGATGCCGAGAATGCACGCTGGCGCGCTGCTGGATTCGTCCGGCGCCGGTGGTTCGTGGCGGCTGCGCACGCTGACGGAAGACGCAGCGATCGCCGCCCATCGAGACCGGCCCGTGCCTGGCCAGCGCGCGCCGGTGCGCGGCGATGATCCGCGCGCGACCGCCCCGACAACGCAGGAGGAAGACCCCCATGAACCAGCCCCGAAGCGATTCGCGCCCGACTTCGCCGCGCGTCGCGCTCTTCGTCACCTGCCTGGTGGATGCGATGCGTCCGAGCGTCGGCTTCGCCGCGCTCAAGCTGCTGCGCGACGCCGGCTGCCGGGTCGAGATCCCGCAGGCGCAGACCTGCTGCGGCCAGCCCGCCTTCAACAGCGGCGACACTGCAGATGCGGCCAGGTTGGCCCGTCACTTCATCGAGACCTTCGAGGGCTACGACTACGTGGTCGCGCCCTCGGGCTCCTGTGTGGGCATGACCAGGGTGCACTACGCCGAGGCGCTCGCCGGCGACCCGGCCTGGGCCGAGCGCGCGCGCCGGCTGGGCGAGCGGACCTTCGAGCTGATGAGCTTTCTGGTCGACGTGATGGGCTACGCCCCGGCGGACGTGAAGCTCGACGCCAGCTTCACCTACCACGACAGCTGCTCGGGCCTGCGCGAGCTCGGCGTGCATGATCAGCCGCGCGCGCTGCTCGGCAAGGTCGAGGGGCTCACCCTGAAGCCGCTCGAGGGCAACGACGTGTGCTGCGGCTTCGGCGGGACCTTCTGCGTCAAGTACGCGGCGATCTCCAACGCGGTCGTGGGCGAGAAGGCCGAGGCCATCGAGCGCAGCGGCGCGCAGCTGCTGCTCGGGGGCGACCTCGGCTGCCTGATGAACATGGCCGGCAAGCTCAAGCGCAAGGGCGCGGAGGTACGCGCCTTCCATGCCGCCGAGGTGCTCGCCGGCATGGGCGGCGGCGCAGCGATCGGCGAGGAGGGCTGAGCCATGGAAGAAGCCACGCTGTCCTTCAAGGCGCGCGCCGAGCGCGCGCTCGCCGACCCCACGCTAAAGATCGCGATCGACCGCACCACCGGCACCGCCGAGCGCAAGCGCGCGGTGGCGATGAGCCAGTTTCCGCAGTTCGAGGCGGCGCGCGAGCGCGGCAAGCGCATCAAGGACCACGTGATCGCCAACCTCGACCACTACCTGCTCGAGTTCGAACGCAACGCCACCGCCTCGGGCGCCAAGGTGTACTGGGCCGCGACCGCCGAGGAGGCCTCGCAGATCGTCGTGCGCCTGTGCAAGGAAGCCGGCGCCAAGCGCGTCACCCGCGTCAAGTCCATGCTCGGCGAGGAGATCGGCCTGCCGCATGCGCTCGATGAGGCCGGCATAGAGCGCGTCGAGACCGACCTTGCCGAGCACATCGTGCAGCTCGGCGGCGACCGCCCCTCGCACATTGTGTGGCCGTCGATGCACCGCACGCGCGAGCAGGTCTCGGAGATGTTCAAGCGCCTGCACCGCGCCCCGCACCAGGAGGAGACCATCGAGGCGATGGTCGACAGCGCGCGCCGCGAGCTGCGCGACAAGTTCCTCAGCGCCGACGTCGCCATCTCGGGGGCCAACTTCCTCCTCGCCGACACCGGCGCCACGTGCACGGTGACCAACGAGGGCAACGCCGAGCTCACCACCACGCCGCCGCGGGTGCACATCGTCACCGCCGGCATCGAGAAGCTCGTCCCCAGCATGGGCCACGCGATCGCCATGCTGCGCCTGCTGGTGCGCTCGGCCACCGGCGCGGACGTCACCCAGTACACCACCTTCCACTGCGGCCCCAGGCAGGCGGGGGATCGCGACGGCCCGGAAGAATTCCACATCGTGCTGGTCGACAACGGCCGCAGCCGCATGCTGCGCGAGGGCATGCAGGAGATGCTGCGCTGCATCCGCTGCGGCGCCTGCATGAACCACTGCGTGGTGTTCCGTCAGCTCGGCGGCCACGTCTATGGCGGCACCTATCCGGGGCCGATGGGCGCGGTGCTGACGCCGGTGTTCGACGGCCTGGAAAAATCCCGCGATCTGCCGCACGCGTGCACGATGAATGGCAAGTGCCAGGAGGTGTGCCCGGTGGCGATTCCGCTGCCCACGCTGCTGCGCGGCTGGCGCGACCGCTCGTGGCGCGAGGGGCTCGAACCCTCGGTGGTGCGCTTCGGTCTGGGGATCCACACCTTCGTGGCCTCGCACCCGCGGCTCTACCGCCTGGGCACGGCGATCGCGGTGCGAGTGATGCGGCTCTTCAGCCGCGGCGGCCTCGTCAAGGGCATGCCCGGGCTGGGCGCATGGACCGCGCACCGCGAGTTTCCCGCACCCGCCAAACGCACCTTCATGGAAATGGTCAAGGATCAGGAGAGCGCACGATGAGCGCCCGCGAAGCCATCCTCAACGCCGTGCGCGGCGCCCTCGGCCACCGCAGCTTCGATCCGGCGGCGCTGCGGCGCGAGGCCGACGCCCTGCTCGAAGACCTGCCCGCGATCCGCCCCGGCCTGCTTGCCGACGATCTGGTCGAGGCCTTCATCGCCCGCCTGGTCACGCCCAAGGTGGCGGCCACCGCCGAGCGCATCGCCGACGCGCGCGAACTGCCGGCCGCGGTGGCGCGCTACCTCGACGCGCGCGACCTGCCCGCGGCGATCGCGCTGCAGCCCGCGGCCGTGCTGAAGGCGCTCGACTGGTCGGGCTTCGAACTGCACGAGCGGGTCGCGCCCGACGAGACCCTGGCGGTGGGCTTCGCGCGCTGGGGCATCGCCGAGACCGGCTCGCTGGTCTTCCATTCGGATGCCGAGACCCCGATCCTCGCCAACTTTCTGCCCCTGCACCATCTGGTGATGGTGCGCGCGAGCACGGTGCTGGCCTACCTCGACGACTACGCCGCGGCCACCGCCGGCCAGCGCCCGCCGCGCAACGTCAACATCATCACCGGCGCCAGCGGCACCACCGACATCGAGGGCAGCCTGGTGCTCGGCGCGCACGGTCCGCGCTACCTGCACGTGGTGATCGTCGACGACCTCCCCAGCTAGCGCAGGCGCCGCCGCCGGGGCCTACTTGTTCACCGGCATGACGAACTCCGGCCCCTTGGCGGCGCTGTCCGGCCAGCGCTGCATCACGCTCTTGTAGCGGGTGTAGAAGCGCACGCCTTCCTCGCCGTAGGCGTGGTGATCGCCGAACAGGCTCTGCTTCCAGCCGCCGAAGGAGTGCCAGGCCATCGGCACCGGGATCGGCACGTTGATGCCCACCATGCCCACCTGCACCGACTGCGCGAAGGCCTGCGCCGTGCCGCCGTCGCGGGTGAAGCAGGCGACGCCGTTGCCATAGGTGTGGCCGTTGATCAGCTCGATTGCCTCGGCAAAGCTGCCGACGCGCACCACCGACAGCACCGGCCCGAAGATCTCCTCCTCGTAGATGCTCATGCCCGGGCGCACGTGGTCGAACAGCGTGGCGCCGAGGAAGAAGCCCTGTTCGCGGCCGGGCACGGTCAGCTCGCGGCCGTCGAGCACCAGCGTCGCGCCCTCGCGCACGCCGGCGTCGATGCAGGCGCGGATGCGGTCGCGCGCGGCGGCGGTGACGATCGGGCCCATGTCGGTGCCGGGCGCCTCGCCGTCGCCGATGCTGAGTCTGCGCGCACGCTCGACGACCTTCGCCACCAGTTCATCGGCAATGTCGCCCACCGCCACCGCGACCGAGATCGCCATGCAGCGCTCGCCTGCCGAGCCGTAGGCGGCGCCGATCAGCGCGTCGGCGGCCTGGTCGAGGTCGGCGTCGGGCATCACCACCATGTGGTTCTTGGCGCCGCCGAGCGCCTGCGCGCGCTTGCCGTGGCGGGCCGCGGTCTCGTAGATGTGGCGCGCGATCGGTGTCGAGCCGACGAAGCTCACCGCCTGCACGTCCGGATGTTGCAGCAGGCCATCGACCGCGAGCTTGTCGCCCTGCAGCACGTTGAACACGCCGTCGGGCAGGCCGGCCTCGCGGAACAGCTCGGCGGTGAGCAGCGAAGGCGAGGGGTCGCGCTCGGAGGGCTTGAGGATGAAGCTGTTGCCGCAGGCGATCGCCACCGGCGCCATCCACATCGGCACCATGAACGGGAAGTTGAAGGGCGTGATGCCGGCAGTGACGCCGAGCGGCATGCGCTGGCTCCAGTTGGCGATGCCGCCGCCGACGTTGTCCGAATGGCGTCCGCTCAGCAACTGCGGGATGCCGCAGGCGAACTCGATGACCTCGAGCCCGCGCTGCACCTCGCCCTGCGCATCCGGAAAGGTCTTGCCGTGCTCGCGCGTGATCAGGCGGGCGATGTCCTTGCTGTAGCGCTCCACGAGTTCCTGCATGCGGAACAGCACCTTGGCGCGGCGCTGCGGCGTGACCGCCGCCCAGCCGGGAAAGGCCGCGCGCGCGGCGGCGACCGCGGCCTCGACGTCGGCCGCGCTGGCGAGCGCGAGCGTGCGCGCCACCGCGCCCAGCGCGGGGTCGAACACCTCGGCACTGCGTTCGCCGGAACCGGCGTGGGGCTGGCCAGCGATCCAGTGCGGGATGTGTGCGGGGGCCTGGGTGTAGCTCGAAGTCATCGTGGGGCTGCTCCGGTTGCGGTCGTGTCCTTTTCCAGGGGCCCCCGATCGACGAAGGGGGACGGCAGGGCAGGGATGATAGCGTGCGCCACCCGCCCCGGCGGCGTCTCAGACCGCTGCCTTCAGCGCCGGCGCCTGCGCCGCGGGCTTACGGTGCTCGCGCACCAGGGTCTCGGCGCTGAAGCGGAAGCTCGACGGGTACTTGGCCTCGACCCGGTAGAGCACGCCCACCAGCCAGCGCAGGTAGGCCACGTCGCCACAGTGCTCGAAAGCCTCCTGCTGCAGGGTGGGCACTTCGCGCAGGTCGCGCAGGATCGCGCGCACCAGGCCTTCGCGGATGTCCGGGCCGTAGAACACCTCGTCGAGAATGTGCACCCGCCGCGCGGGGGTCTCGGGGGCGGCGGGGTCGCAGGGGGTGTGCTCCCACTCGGTGTGCCACCAGTGCTTGTCGTCGAGGTAGCGCGAGCGCCGCACCACGGTGTCGGGCGCGAACTTCAGGCGCAGGGTCTGCAGGGTCTGCGAGTCGATCGGCGCCAGCATGTCGTGCAGCGTGACCCAGCCGTCCGCGAACACGTGGTCGGTCCTGAAGATGAACTGCAGGTCGCCGTAGCGCGTGTCGACGGCGTCCTCGCCCACTTCCATGCGGAAGAACACGAAGTCGTAGTCGGCCTTCTGGTACTTGTCCGAAGCGGTGGTGAACTGCGAGCTGGGCACCACGTACCAGTCCTGCAGCCGCTGCAGCGACCACAGCATGCCGACGTTGGCGATGGCCTCGCGGTGCTGCGAGGCGGTGGCATGCTTGAGCCGGAACGGGAGGGCGAAGAGCGCGACGTAGAGGTCCTGCTCCGCGCGCGACATCGGCTTGAGGGCGCGGCGCAGCGCCAGCAGGTTCGCGCGCGACAGGGTGACGATGTCCTTGCAGTCGCCGCCTACCCGGCCTTCCTTGAGGGCGCGCCGCCAGATGCCGCCCTGTTTCACCTTGGCGTAGGCGCGCTTCGAGTACAGGAAGCGGAACAGCTTCTGCACCTTCTGCACTTCCTCGGCGGTGTAGGCGGTGCGCGCCTCGCGGGGAAAGCGCAGCTCGGGACGGGCGCGCGGGGCGGCCGCCCCGGACGCGGGCGCATGATCGTCCTTGTCGGGCGCGGGGGCGTCGGGTGCATCCAGCGCCCAGTAGGCCTCGCGCGCACGCTCGAGCACGGTGGCCACGTTGAGCAGGTCGAGGGCGACGTCGCGCATGAATGCGGGCGTCCCGCCGCCGTCCTCGCCCTGATAGGCCGGGATGTCCATCTCGAGCACGCCCCCTTCGCCGGCGCGGGTGTAGGGCGCCAGCACCGCCAGCGCCCCCTCGAGCAGCTCGATCGCGCGCGCCATGTCGGCGCTGGCGATGCCGTCCATGTGGCTCAGCTGGTCGGCGAGGCCTGCAGCGCTGCGCAGCAGGTCGCGAAAAGCCGAGGCCTTCATGCGTGGGTTTCGGGCGGGGCGATCGTCAGGGTGACGCCGCTGCCGGCCGCGAGCGGGGGCGTGCCGCCTTGCTGCACATAGGTGGCCAGTGCGCGCTGGTACACGCTCGCCGCCAGCTTGGCCTCGACCTCGGCCGCGCGCAGCGCGACCTCCTGCGCACGCATCGCCTCGGAGTAGGGCTCCGTGCTCGGTCGCGCGCCGACCACCGCGTCGAGGTAGAGCCCGCCGGAGGCGAGCAGCAGGGAGGCGGGCTCGATCGGAGTCTCACGGTCGAGCGTGGCCTCGCGCAGGTCGGCGGCGAGGCTGGCGATGCGCTGCGCGAGCGCGGCGTCGGCCTCCTGCTCGCCGGGCTCGGCGGTGACGCCGAACAGCGCGCCGCGCGGCCTGACCGTCGCGCCCAGCGTCAGCAGGCCGACCGAGGCGTCGAGTCCGGACCCCGGGCCTGCGCCCACCAGCAGCCGGTTGCGCGCACCGCGCGTCAGCGGCAGGGGAGCCGGCTTGGCGTATTCCTTCTTCAACAGCGTCTCGAGCGCGCCGATCACGCGCTCGAGACAGACGCCGCGTGCGTCCTCGTCGAGGTCGAAGGGCAGGCGTGCGTCGCGGAACTCCCGTACCACGGCGTGGAGGTCGCCCAGCCCGAAGCGGATCGATTCATACACCCCGCTGCCGGCGATGATCTCGACGCCGGGGATGACCTCGAAGCCGAGCTCGTCGAGGAAGATGCCGCCCTCGTGGCGGTTGTACAGGCGGTGGAACATCAGGTTGAGGGTGCGGCCCTCGTTGATGTTGCGGATCGTGGCGCTGGTCTGGTCGCGGTTCTCGACCGTGCTCTTGGTGCTGGACGTCGTGGACACCTCTTCCCGCGAATGCTGGTTCACCGCCTGCGAGGCCTTGCGGGCGACCTTGCTCACCGCCTGGCAGAAGTTCTTCAGCGAGGTGCTGCTGCCGGCGCTGGCGCTGGCCTCGGCGGTGACGCCGAAGTAGCTGCCCGACACCGAGGTGGAGAGCTTCATCTCGCTCGAGCGCTCCTGTTCGGTGCGCGTCTGGTTCTCCATCTCGCTGCTGAGGTCGTTGCCCTCGGCGCGGCTGAGGTCGAACACCGAGGTGGCCGAGCGCGTCACCGTGGTTTCCTGGGTGTAGTTGCGCGCCACGGTGACGGTGCGTTGCTCCCCCGGGGCGAGGTTGATGCTGCTCACCAGCTCGCCGACATGGCTGCCCTGCCAGCTCATGCGGTAGGACAGCCCCTCCAGCAGCGACAGCCGCGGCAGCACGGTGGCGGTGACGCCCGGCAGCGGGTGCTTGAACACGCTGTACTTCACCAGCGCCGAGCGCCCGGTGATGGAATCCTCGAACACCGGCAGCATCACCACGCAGCGCTGGCGGAAGGCCTCGCTCGCGGCGCACTGGTCCATGACCGTGCGCAGCGTGGTGCCGTCGGCGGTGACGAAGCCCTCCGGGGCGCGGTGGAAGAGGTACACCGCCTTGCCCGCCTGGCGCAGCGCCGTCTGCGTGTCCGCGACCGGGTCGCGCGAGGTGTCGACCTGGGCGTAGTCGGCGACGACCTCGGTGTGCGCCTGTTCGTCGACCACGGTGCGCACGGTCGTGCCGACGCGGAAGAAGAGGAATTTCTTCGCTTCGTAGAGCGTGCGCGTGTAGCGCGAGGTCCACTTCGCCTCGCGGCGGAACTGGCGGTAGATCTCGCCCGGCTTGACCGCCACCTCCTTGCCGTCGGGGAAGGTGAACTTGTCGTCCTTCAGAAACAGGTAGTAGCCCAGGTCGGCGGCCTGCGACACCAGGCGCTCGAGCCGGCGCTCGACGTCGTACTGGCGCATCTGCAGGCGCAGCGATTCTGTCTGCAGGCGCTCGACGGCGTCGATGTCCAGACTCTGCGCGATGATCTGCTCGATCGAGCGCGTGGTGGCCTTGCCCACCTCCTCGGCGACCTTGGCGGCGAAGTCGCGCTGCTGCAGAAGCTCGCGGAAGCAACGCTGGATGATCGCCGGACGCAGGTCGACCTCGGCGTACTCGGTGAAGGCCTGCGTCGCCTCGGCCTCCGAGGCGAACACCAGCTCGGCGCCCTCCACCTGCGCCCAGCCGGCGGCGTAGCCGTCGGGGGTGGAGAAACTGTCGAAGCGCAGCACCTCGCCGGCGCGCGGCTGCAGCAGGTAGCAGCGCCCGCTGGCGTGCTGCAGGGCGACGTCCGAGGGCGGCGTCTCCTCCGCCGCCCAGGTGATCCGCGCCGCAGCGGGTTTCGCGGGCGTGCCGAGCTCGGTGCGAAAGAGCGCGCGCCCGGGTGGCGCGCCTTCGGGCGGCGATGCGGGCGCCACGCGTACGATGCGCGGCTGCCTGCCGCCGCACAGCTCGGCCAGGCGGGCCTCGTCGGGCGGCGCGAACAGCCCCCACGCGTGCTCGAAATATTCGCGCAGCGCCGCGATCGAGACCTCGCCGCTCGGCGCCAGGCTTTGCAGGATCTCGCCCCACGGGATGTCGACCGCGCGCTTGCGGCGGAAGGCGAGCGTTGGCGCCGCCTGTCGCGCCGGAACGGGATCCTGTACGCCGAGCACCGTGGGCAGGGACGCAGACTGCGCTGCGTCATCCACCACCGGGTAGGCAGCCTCGGCGGCATCCGCGGCCAGGGGCGAAGGGGGTGTTTCAGGACCTTGCTGTGCCATGAGCGATCTCCATGCCTTGCCGCGTTCGATGGGGCGGACATGCCTTCACCATAGGAGTGCATGCCGCGATCGTCCACTTGGAGATGCCGATTTGCCGCCCACCCGCAGGGCAGCGTAGTCTGCGCGGCGCGGGACGATGGCGGGGCTGCACCCACCCGGCCCGCCCGGAGTGCATCTCATGGAATTCGCCAAGATCTTCATCACCCTGGCCGCGCTGATCAACCCGTTCGGGGCGATCCCGGTCTTCATCGGCCTCACCCATGGCCAGTCCGCGCTCGAGCGCCGGCGCACGGCGCGCACCGCCGCGCTGGCGAGCTTCATCGTGGTCGCGATCACCGCGCTCGGCGGACAGTACCTGCTCGCCGGCTTCGGCATCACCGTGCCCTCGCTGCAGGTCGGTGGCGGTGCGCTGTTGTTCCTCGTCGCGATCTCGATGTTCAACGCGCAGCCCACGCCGGGGCGCACCACCGCCGAGGAGACCCACGAGGCCGCCGAGCGCGCCAACATCGCGGTGGTGCCGCTCACCATCCCGCTGCTCACCGGGCCGGGCACGGTGAGCACGGTGATCATCTACGCCGACCAGGGGACGCGCGCGGTGCTGATGCTGCTCGGCGCCGGGTTGCTGATGGGCGTGGTGGTGTGGTTCGCCTTCAGCCTCGCCGGGCCGATCAGCCGGCTGGCGGGACGCACCGGGCTCAACATCATGACCCGGCTGATGGGCCTGGTGCTTGCCGCGCTGGCGGTGGAGTTCATCGCGGCGGGCATCCGCGCTTATGTGAACGCCTGAAGCGCGGGCGGCGAGCGCGGGGGCCGGCGCGGCGATCAGGCTACCGCGCGGCGTCGCGCCCCGCTTAAGGTCCGCTTAAGCCTCTCCCGGCAGCATCGATCCCGGTTTCACACATCGGGATCGAACAAGCATGGATCTGCCGTGGCTCGACCACCCCTCCGCATACCCCTCGACGCGCGACGCCGCCCTGTCGCAGGTGCCGCGCAGCCTTCACCTCGTCCCCGCCGATGCCGCGCGCCGCGCGGCGGTGCAGGGCTTCATCCGTGACCGCTTCGCGGCGCACTACCAGGCCGACGTGCGCCACTTCATGCCCTGCCTGTTCGGTCTCGAGGCCGACGACGGCAGCCTGCACGGCGCGGTCGGCTGCCGCAGCGCGGCGGTGCAGCCGCTGTTTCTCGAGCGCTATCTCGACGAGCCGATCGAGGACCTGATCGCCGCCCGTGCCGGCACCACGGTGGCGCGCGCCGACGTGGTCGAGGTCGGCAACCTGGCCGCACGCGGCGCCGGCCTGTCGCGCCTGCTGATCGTCGCGCTCACCCGCCTGCTCGCCGCCGAGGGCGTGCGCTGGGCGGGCTTCACCGGCACGCCGGCGCTGATCAACAGCTTCCGCCGCCTCGGCATCGTGCTGCACGGCCTGGCGCCGGCTGATCCGCGCCGGCTGGGGGTGGATCCCGAGCAGTGGCGCGCAGAGTGGGGCAGCTATTACGACAACCGCCCGCAGGTGATGGTGGCCGAGGTGCCGGGCGCCGATCGCGCGCTCGCCACGGCCGGCACGTATCGCCAGTTCGGCGCGCTGGAGGCGACATATGGCTTGTGCGCCTAAGGCCCTGTGGGCGGCGCTCGCGGCCTATGGCGAGCGGACTGCGCTGCGCGATGTGGCCGGCGAATGGAGCGGGCGGCAGGTGCTGGCCGAGGTCGAGGCCCGGCGTGCGGTGCTCGATGCGCTGGGGGCGCAGCGCGTCGCGCTGGCGCTCGACAACGGCGCCGACTGGGTGGCCTGGGATCTGGCCTTGCTCGCCAGCGGGCGGGTGTGCGTGCCGGTGCCGGGCTTCTTCTCGCCGCAGCAGCAGGCCCATGTGCTCGACAGCGCCGGCATCGACACGCTGATCGGCGACCCGGCGGTGGCGGCGCGCGTCGCGGGTTTTGTGGCGGTGGCGGCTGACGCGGGCGTGATGCGTCGCGCGGCGGAAACCGCCCCGGCTGCGACCGGGGCCACGGCCAGTACGGCGGGGGCGAGCATCTTTCGCCGTACGCCGCGTTCGGTGGTGCCTGCGTTGCCTGCCGGCACCGTCAAGATCACCTACACCTCCGGCACCACTGGCCAGCCCAAGGGCGTGTGCCTGGATGCCGCCGCCCAGCTCGCGGTGGCGCGCAGCCTGGCCGCGGTCAGCACCGCCTGCGGCGTCGAACGCCACCTGTGCGTGCTGCCGCTGGCCACGCTGCTCGAGAACGTCGGCGGCGTGTATGTCGCCTTGCTGGCCGGCGCCCGCGTCGACCTGCTGCCGCAGGCCGCGCTCGGTCTCGCCGGCGCCAGCGGTTTCGATGTCGCGCGATTCATGCAGACCCTGCACGCGCGCCAGCCGCACAGCCTGATCCTGCTGCCGCAGCTGCTGCTCGCGCTGGTCGCCGCGGTGGAGCAGGGGGCCGCGCGTCCGTCCAGCCTGCGCTTCGCCGCCGTCGGCGGCGCACGCGTGGCGCCCGCGCAGCTGCGCCGCGCCGAGGCGCTCGGCATCCCGGCCTTCGAAGGCTACGGCCTGTCCGAATGCGCCTCGGTGGTGTGCGTGAACACGCCGGGCGCGTGCCGCATCGGCACGGTCGGGCCGCCGCTCGCGCATGCCGCGGTGCGCCTGGCCGCCGATGGCGAGGTCGAGGTGCGCGGCGCGCGCATGCTCGGCTACCTCGGCGAGCCGGCGCCTGCGGGCGAGTGGCTGCCGACCGGCGACCTCGGCCACTTCGAGGACGGCTTCCTGGTGCTGCACGGGCGCAAGAAGCACCAGTTCGTCACCGCCTTCGGGCGCAACGTCAATCCGGAATGGGTGGAGGCCGAGCTCGCCGAGCAGGCGCCGATCGCCCAGGCCTGGGTGCATGGCGAGGCGCTCGCCGCCAACGTCGCGGTGATCGTGCCGCGCCGCGCCGACTGCGCCGATGCCGAGATCGACGCGGCGCTGGCGGCCGCCAACGCGACCCTGCCCGACTACGCCCGCGTGCAGCGCTGGCTGCGCGCCGACGCCCCCTTCACTCCGGCCAACGGGCTGCTCACCGCCAACGGCCGCCTGCGCCGCGCGGCGCTCGTCGAGCGCTACCTGGCGCGCATCGCCGCCTGCGCTGAGCTGGACGTCCTCGCGGATCCGGTCGACCCCGCCCCCTTCCTTCCTCTTGAAAACGAGATCGACGCATGACTTTCTTCCAGACTCTGCAGGACCGCACCGCCGCCGAACGCGACTATCTGCTCGCCGCTCCGGTGCTGCACCACGCGGTGGCGGGCACGCTGCCGCGCCACACCTACGTCGCTTTCCTCACCGAGGCCTACCACCACGTCAAGCACACCGTGCCGCTGCTGATGGCCTGCGGCGCCCGCCTGCCCGAGCGCCACGAGTGGCTGCGCAGCGCGATCGCCGAGTACATCGAGGAAGAGCTCGGCCACCAGGAGTGGATCCTCAACGACCTCGCCGCCTGCGGCGCCGACCCCGAGGCGGTGCGCCACGGCCAGCCGGCGCTGCCGACCGAGCTGATGGTGTCCTACGTCTACGACCGCATCGCCCGCCACAACCCGGTGAGCTTCTTCGGCATGGTCAATGTGCTCGAGGGCACCAGCATCGCGCTCGCCACCCGCGCCGCGAGCGCGATCCGCGGCAGCCTCGGCCTGCCGCCGGCGGCCTTCAGCTACCTCAACTCGCACGGCAGCCTCGACCAGGAGCACATCCGCTTCTTCGAGGGGCTGATGAACCGGCTCGACGACGACGCCGACCGCGAGGCCGTGGTGCACACCGCGCGCGTGGTGTATCGCCTCTATGGCGACATGTTCCGCAGCCTGCCGCTGGCGCAGTGAGGGCGAAGGCGATGGAGCTTGCGAACTGCAAGGTGCTGCTCACCGGCGCCAGCGGCGGCATCGGCCAGGCGCTGGTCGAGCAGCTGTGCGCGGCGGGTGCCGAGGTGCTGGCGGTGGCGCGTGACCCGGGCCCGCTCGCCGCGCTCATGGCGCGTTTCCCGGGCCGCGTGCGCCGTGTTGCCGCCGACCTCGCCGATGCGGCCGGGCTCGACGCGGTGGCCGCCGCCGCGCAGGCCTGGGGCGGGGTCGATTGCGTGATCCAGGCCGCGGGCGTGAATCGCTTCGGCCTGCTCGAGCAGCAGGACGACGCCGCCCTCGCGCAGCAGCTCACGGTGAACCTGCTGGTGCCGATGCAGCTCACCCGCCGCCTGCTGCCGCTGTTGCGCCAGCCGCGGCGCGCGCTGCTGATGTTCGTCGGCTCGACCTTCGGCACCATCGGCTTTCCCGGCTTCAGCGCCTACAGCGCGAGCAAGTTCGGCCTGCGCGGCTTTGCCGAGGCGCTGCGCCGCGAGCTCGCCGACAGCGGCATCCGCGTGCTGTACCTGGCGCCGCGTGCCACGCAAACCGCGATGAACGCCGACGCCGTGGTGGCGATGAACGCCGCGCTGGGCGTGGCGATGGACGTGCCGCAGCAGGTCGCGGCGCAGATCGTGCAGGCCCTGCGCGACGAGGCGCCCGAGCGCGCGCTCGGCTGGCCGGAGAAGCTCTTCGTGCGCCTGAACCGGCTGCTGCCCCGGGTCGTCGATCGCGCGCTGCGCAAGCAGCTGCCCACGGTGAAGCGCTTCGCCGCGGCGCAGGGCGAGGGCGGCCGCGGCTGAGTTTCGCCCCCGATGCGCCGCGCGCCTGGCGCCCCGGGGAGCAACCGTCGGTAGGAGCAACGGTCTGCGGGAGCAACGGTCTGTGGGAGCGGGCTTGCCCGCGAATGTCGCCAGATCAAGCACCACTTTCGCGGGCAAGCCCGCTCCCACGCAACGCGCGCGTCGCTGCGCGCGAAGCTGGCACGCCCGCCGCGGAAGGCGTCAAATACACCCCCGAGGAGGAACCCCCGATGCGCATCCTGCTGGTCGAGGACGACGAGGCGCTGGGCGAAGGCATCCGCGTCGCGCTCAAGCCCGAGCACTACACCGTGGACTGGGCGCACGACGGCGCCAGCGCGCTGCACGCGCTCACCCATGAGGACTTCGGCCTCGCGATCCTGGACCTTGGCCTGCCGCGCATGGACGGGCTCGAGGTGCTGCGCCGGCTGCGCGCCACCGCCAACCCGACACCGGTGCTGGTACTGACCGCGCGCGACGCCACCGCCGACCGCATCGCCGGGCTCGACGCCGGCGCCGACGACTACCTGGTCAAGCCCTTCGACGTCGACGAGCTCAAGGCCCGCATCCGCGCGCTGCTGCGGCGCAGCGTCAATCGCGCCCAGCCCGCGCTGCACTACCGCGACGTCAGCCTCGATCCGGTCGCCCAGCAGGTGAGCTACCGTGGCCAGCCGGTGGCGCTGCAGAGGAAGGAGTTCCTGCTGCTGCACGAGCTGCTCGCCCAGCCCGGCCGCGTGCTCACCCGCGACCGCCTGCAGCAGGTGCTCTACGGCTGGGACGAGGAGGCCGAGAGCAACGCCCTCGAGGTGCATATCCACCACCTGCGCAAGAAGCTGTTCCCCGAGCTGATCCGCACCGTGCGCGGCGTCGGCTATCTGGTGGACAAGGCCTGATGCGCTCGATCCGCAGCCGCACGCTGGCGCTGGTGCTCGGCCTGCTCGCGCTGGGGCTGAGCGCGATCTCGCTGGTCAGCTATCGCGACGCGCGCCACGAGATCGAGGAGCTGTTCGACGCCGAGCTCGCCCAGCAGGCGCGCCTGTTGGCCGGCATGATCCCGGCCGGGATGGCGCCGGCGGCGCGGCTCGCGCTGCAGCAGGCGCTCGACGAGGCAGTGGTCGGTAGCGCGGCGGCGGGCGCACGAGAGGCGGAAGGCGCGGGCGCGGGTGAAGGCGATGAGGCGCGCCTGCAGGGCCATGAGTACGAGAGCAAGCTCGGCTTCGTGGTGCTCGACGACCAGGGCGCCAGCCTGCTGCGTTCGGCGAGTGCGCCCGTCGCCGCGCTCGCGCGCCTGCTGGGCGCTTCGTCGTCCGCCCAGTCCGCGGCTTTGCCAGCTGCGCCGGCCGTCCCGCCCGCCGCTGCGCCAGCCTCCGATCCGTCTGCCGCCGCCTCGTCGTCCCCGGGGTCGCCCGTCGCGCCGCCCGCTGCGTCGCCTGCCGAACCCTCCACGGCTGCCGCGGCGCACGCGCCGGCGGCTCCACGGCGGCTCGACGCGCATCTTGCCGGCTATCACACGGTCGCCATGGACGATGGCGACTGGCGGCTGTTCGTGCTGCGCGACGCGCGCGACCGCCAGTGGATCGTGGTCGGCGAACGCCAGGACGTGCGCGGCGAGCTCGTCGGCCGCATCACGCTGCGCAGCCTGCTGCCCGACCTCGTCGGCTTGCCGCTGCTCGCCCTGCTGGTGTGGCTGGCGATCGGCTGGGGGCTGCGCCCGCTCGCGCGCGTGGTGCAGCGCCTCAAGGCGCGCGACCCCGACAAGCTGTCGCCGCTCGAGGTGGACGACGTGCCGCAGGAGCTCGAACCCGTGGTCGCCTCGCTCGACCGCCTGCTGCTGCAGCTGACCGCACTCCTCGAGCGCGAGCGCCGTTTCCTCGCCTATGCCGCGCACGAGCTGCGCACGCCGCTCGCGGTGCTGCGCATCCACGCCCAGAACGCGCTCCAGGCGCCCGACCCGGCAGACCGCGATGCCGCCCTGCGCCAGCTCGAGGGCGGCATCGAGCGCGCCACCCGGGTGGTGGCCCAGCTGCTGACCCTGGCGCGCCTGGAGCCCGAGGCCGGCAACCGGCAGACGGCGCCGATCGATCTGCTCGCGCTCGCGCGCCGGGAGCTCGCCGAGCTCACCCCGCTGGCGCTCGAGCGCGGGCAGGAGCTGGCACTCGAGGTCGCGGGCGAGGCGGACGAGGGGAACGATCAGGGCGATGCGTCCGAGGTGGCCGGGTCGGACGAGCGGGGCGACGTGGCCGATACGCCCGGAACGACCGAGCTGGCGGGTCGGAGTACCCCGGCCGCCGGGCGCGCGCGTCCGTCCGACTTCCGTCTGTTCGCCGATGCGTCCGGGCTCGGCATCCTGCTGCAGAACCTGGTCGGCAATGCGGTGCAGCACACGCCGGCCGGCGGGCGGATCCGCGTGCTGCTCGAAGCCGGCGCCGAGGCGCTCACGCTGCGCGTGCAGGACAGTGGCCCGGGCGTGCCGCCGGCCCTGCGCAGCAAGGTGTTCGAACGCTTCTTCCGTGCCGGCAGCGGCTCGGGCGCCGGTCTCGGGCTGGCCATCGTGGCCCGTATCGTCGAACTGCACGGCGGCACGATCGCGCTCGGTGACAGCCCGCTCGGCGGGCTGGAGGTGCGCGTGGACCTGCCGCGGGCGTCGCGTCGGTCAGGCTTGCCGGGTCAGGCGCCGGTGAGCGCGAACGCCCCCCAGTAGCGCGCGGCAGAGAAGGGCCGGCTGGCTGGGTCGACGCTCCGGAAATGGCGATGCAGGCTGTCGAGCTCGGCGTCGGCGGCGCCGTCCTCGGCGTGCAAGGTGGCGCGGATGCGGATCGTGGCCGCGGCGAGGCTGCGTGCGTCGGCTTCGCGCAGCCAGGCGCGGGCGTGCGCGACCGCGGCCGCAGGCGTGGCGCCGTCGAGCAGCAGGGCGTACAGGCGGCTGTTGAACAGCATCGCGGCGGCGTCGTTCACCGCCCAGGTGGTGCCGATGACGCCCCCCACGCCGGCGAGCATGAGCGCGAGCGGGAAGCCGAGCGTCTCGTCGGGGAGCGCGCGGCGCTCCGCCTGGGCGGAGAAGCAGGCCGACAGCGTGGCGAGGCGCGCGCCCGCGATCGTCGTGCGTGCGCCCAGCAGGTCGGCGAGCTGCAGGCTGTCGTTGCCGGCGAGCAGGAGCGCGCTCTGCAGCGGGTCGGCGTGGGCGAAGTGGCCGTGGCAGGCGAGGTGCAGCCAGCGTGCCGGGGTGTCGTTATGCAGCAGGCGACCGAGCGTGGCCTGGTCGCCGACATGGACCTCGATCGCGAGGCCGCGCTGGCGGTGCAGGTGGGCGATCCAGCGTGCTTCGGCGCGGGCGAAGGGGAGCGGCGGCAGCTCCGCGCGTTCCGGGTCGGCGAGCACGATCGCGCCCGCGGGCTGCACACGAGCGCCTGCTGAGCTGGCGGCCGCGACCGCGAGCGCGGCAGCGGAGGGTGCGAGGCTGAAGGTGGCCCCGTCGCTGGTCGCGATCTGCAGCGGCAGGATGCCGAGCGAGCCCAGGGGAATCAGGCAGCTCGGCGCCGCGCCGAGCTGCACAAGCCAGTCTTCGAGCGGAGCCAGCAGCGGCATGCGCAATGCGTGGTCGATGTCGCGCAGCGCGTCGTCGAGCTGCGCGCTGGCTGCATCCTCGCCGAGCAGGGTGGCGTCGGTGTCCATCAGCTGGTGGGCGAGCGGGCGGGCGCGGGCGCTGTCGAGGCCGTCGAGGAGCAGGACGTCCAGGCGGCCGTCGGCCAGCGCCGCCACTGCGGCAGTGCCGTGGATGGTCGCCATCAGGTAGACCAGGCTGCACCCGATCGATCGCGCCAGCGTGCGGATGGCCTCGGTGTCGACGGCCGTCGCACCCGCGCCTGCGTTGCTGCCGACGGTGCGCAGGAGCTGGCGCAGCGCGGCATAGGCCTGCTGCAGCGCGTTGCGCAGGCGTGCCTGCTCGGCCGCCGTGGGGTCGGGGCCGTCCTTGCCCGCGTCGGTGCGGCGGGCGTGGAGCAGCGTGGGGTCGACACCGAATGCCGCAGCCAGGCGGGCGACCGCGGTCGCCATTTCCTGCTCCGGGCTGAGCTCGCGGGCGCGGCGCAAGGCGTCCTCGCCCGCCTGCACCTGCCTCAGCGCGGCCAGCAGCCGTGCATGCTCGGAGCTGCGCCCCCGGGCAAAGAGATCGGCGGCCAGGTGGGCGGCGCGCAGCGCGTCGGCGAGCGCGCGGTTGCGCGACAGCTCTGCCAGGCGCAGGGCTTCGGCCGCTCGGCCGGTGCGTGCCGCCGCGTAGGCGGCGAAGAGCGCATCGCCGCGCATGCTCTCGAGCTCGCGCGCGCGGTGCGTGGGGTCGGCGAAGTCCTCGAACACCTCGGTGCCGAGATCGGCGGCGGCGCGGTAGGCGGCGAAGGCGCGCTCGAAGTCCCCGATCTCGTGCGCGAACTCGCCCCAGCGGCGCGCCACCGCGAGCACCAGGCGCGGTTGCTGGCTGGCCTCGGCGGCGGCGAGCCCTTCGGCGAACACCGGGTGGGTGGCGTCGATGCGGTCCCAGCGCCCGAGGCTGGGCAGGCGCCCGAGCAGGCGTGCGGCGCCGCCGAGCCAGTGCGCACGCAGCGCGGGCGGTGCGTCGGTGCCGAGCTGGCGCAGCACGCCCTCGTGTGCGGCGAGCTGCTGCAGCAGCCAGGGCATGCGATCCGCATCCGGCATGTGGTAGAGGGCGTCGAGCTCGGCATCGAGCGCCGAGGCCTGGCGGGCGATGGCGGCCCAGCCCTGCCTGCGCAGGGCGGCGTTGGCGTTGCGGGCCTCGATCGCGTCGGCTTCGGCCTGCGCGGCGTCGGCCAGCTCGCGGGCAGCGGCGGGCGAGGCGGCACCCGACCATTCCGGATAGGCCAGCGCGAGGGCGCGCAGGGCGCGGACGCGGCCGACGGGGTCCTCGTGCTCGGGGCGCTGGTCCAGCGCGATGTGCAGTTCGCGGATGGCCTTGTCGACGTTGTTGGCGCGTACGCCGCCGCGGCGCTGCAGGTAGAGCCGCGCCAGGGTGTAGTGGGCGCGCGCCCGGACGGCGCGCGGCGCCGGCGGGTCGGCGGCGTCGACCAGGCCCACGGCTTCGGTCTGGCAGGCGATCGCCTCGTCGAGCGCGGCGTCGATGTCGCCGGTCCTGCGCAGGGACAGCAGAGTGGCGAAGTTGCCCAGCAGCGGCGGGAGTTGCGCAGGGTCGATGGCGCGCTGGGTGTCGATCGCCGCCCGATACAGCGCGGCCGCTTCGTCGAAGGCCGCCGGGGTGGCCGCGGGATGGACGAAGAGGGCGTTGGCGAGACCCGTGGTCGCGGCCAGCCAGGCGTCGGGATCCGGGCCGGGGGCGGCTCCCGCGAGGATGCGGCGATACAGGGCCTGGGCACGTTCGACGTTGTCGCTGCGGTCGCCCTGCGGGCATTCGAGCAGATGACTGGCGAGGAGCGCGGCCGCCTCGCGCCATGCTTCCGCGTTGGCGTCAGGGCTGAGGCTGTCGGTGACCTGCTGCAGCGCGGCGACCGTGTCTGCGCTCGTATTGTGCGGATCCCGGGTGCGCAGGCTGGCGAGCCGAGTGAGGGCGTCGTGCGTTTTCAGGGGAGCTCCGTCGCGTTCGTGGGCAGCCTTCATTAGCCAATGTAGACCGCGCGGCGGCGGTCCCGCAATCGATGGAAGGCCGCCGCGTCCGGGGTCACGAAAGCGTCACATTGACGAGCTATATTTCGACTATATTTGAAGTGTTGATACGAGGGTTTGGTCATGAAGCTTGGCATCAATGGCATGGGTCGCATCGGTCGCCTGGCGCTGCGTGCGGCGATGGGCGCCGCGGAGCGGCAGGCGGACGATCCGCGCGCGGGCAATCGCCTGGAGGTGGTGCACCTCAACGAACTGAAGGGTGGCGCCGCTGCCACCGCGCATTTGCTCGCCTTCGACAGCGTGCAGGGCAAGTGGCGCGCCGACATCCGTGCCGAGGGCGAGAATACGATCCGCATCGACGACCGCAAGCTGTCGTTCTCGTCGCATGCAAGCGCGGCGGAGATCCCATGGGGCGAGCTGGGCGTGGATGTGGTGCTCGAATGCACCGGGAAATTCCTGACCCCCGAGACCCTGCGGGGCCATCTCGATCGCGGCGCCAGGCGCGTGATCGTGGCTGCTCCGGTCAAGACCGGCGGCGTGCTCAACATCGTGGTCGGCATCAACCACGAGCTGTACGACCCGGCGCGCGACCGCATCGTGACGGCGGCCTCGTGCACCACCAACTGCCTCGCGCCGGTGGTCAAGGTCGTGCATGAGAACCTCGGCATCCGCCACGGCCAGATCACCACCATCCACGACCCGACCAACACCAACCTGGTGGTCGATGCGCCGCACAAGGACCTGCGCCGCGCGCGCAGCTCGCTGATGAGCCTGGCGCCCACCACCACCGGCAGCGCCACCGCGATCGCGCTGATCTACCCGGAGCTCGAGGGCAAGCTCAACGGCCACGCGGTGCGCGCGCCGGTGCTCAACGCCTCGCTAACCGACTGCGTGTTCGAGCTCCAGCGCGAGACCACGGCGGAGGAGGTGAATGCGCTGTTCAAGGCCGCCGCCGAAGGTCCGCTCGCGGGCATCCTCGGCTACGAGGAGCGCCCGCTGGTGAGCGTCGATTACGCCCGCGACACCCGCAGCTCGATCGTCGATGCGCTGTCGACCATGGTCACCGACGGCACCCTGCTCAAGGTCTATGCCTGGTACGACAACGAGATGGGCTACGCCTGCCGCATGATCGATCTCGCCTGCCACATGGAAGCCGTGGGCATCTGAAATCCATGCAACACGCCGCACGCAACTACGCCATCGTCACCGCCGCCTACTGGGGCTTCACGCTCACCGACGGCGCGCTGCGCATGCTGGTGCTGCTGCACTTCTATCGCCTGGGCTACTCGCCGTTCACGCTCGCCTTGCTGTTCCTGCTCTACGAGGCGGCGGGCGTGCTGGCGAACCTGGTGGGCGGCTGGCTCGCCACGCACTTCGGCATCGCACGCATGCTGGCGGCCGGGCTGGTCACGCAGATCATCGGCTTCGTGCTGCTGTCGGTCCTCGACCCCGGGTGGACGGCGGCGATGGCGGTGGCCTGGGTGGTGGTGGCGCAGGGCATCTGCGGCGTGGCCAAGGACCTGACCAAGACCGCGAGCAAGGCGGCGATCAAGCTCACGCAGTCGCAGGTCCAGGCCGAGGCGAAGGAGCAGGGGGCGGGCCAGCTCTTCAAGTGGGTGGCCTGGTTCACCGGCAGCAAGAACGCGATGAAGGGCATCGGCTTCTTCCTCGGCGGACTGCTGCTGGAGACCCTGGGCTTTCGCGGCGCGTTGTGGGCGATGGCGGGCTTGCTGGCGCTGGTGCTGGCAGGCGTGATGCTGTCGCTGCCGCCGATGATGGGCAGGAAGAAGGCATCGCGCTCGGTGCGCGAGCTGTTCGCCAAGAACCCGGGCATCAACGCCCTGGCCGCCGCGCGCGTGGTGCTGTTCGGCGCGCGCGACGTGTGGTTCGTGGTGGGCGTGCCGGTGTTCCTGTATTCCGCGGGATGGACCTTCACCATGGTTGGCACCTTCCTGGCCGTGTGGACGATCGGCTACGGGCTGGTGCAGGCGCTGGCGCCGCAGATCGTGCGCCGCAGTGCAGACGGGCTGAGCAACGAGGTGCCGGCCGCGCGCCTGTGGTCGGCGCTGCTGGCGGTGATCCCCGCCGCGCTCGCGGTGGCGGTGTGGCTGCAGGCGCCCAATCTGGAATGGATGGTGGTCGGCGGCCTGGGGCTGTTCGGCTTCGCCTTCGCGGTGAACTCCTCGGTGCATTCCTACCTCGTGCTCGCCTATGCGGGCTCGGAGAAGGCGGCCGAGGACGTCGGCTTCTATTACGCTGCCAACGCGCTCGGGCGCTTCATCGGCACGCTGCTGTCGGGCCTGCTTTACCAGTGGGGCGGGCTGCCGTATGCGCTCGTCGGCTCGGCGCTGATGTTGTTGCTGTGCTGGTTGGCGACGCTGGCCTTGCCGATGGCGCACCACGAAACCGCCGCGACGGCACCGTGAGCCGCCGGCCCGGAGAACGAACATGGAAAAGCGCACTGCACTGCCGATCTTCGAAGCGTTGTCCTCGGGTATCCGTCTGGACGTGTTCCGCCTGCTGGTGCGCGTCGGCCCCGCGGGCATGGTGGCGGGCGAACTGTCGGCCGCGCTCGACGTCCCGCCGACCAACCTGTCCTTCCACCTCAAGACGCTGGCCCATGCGGGCCTGGTGTCGGCGGAACAGGAAGGCCGCTTCCAGCGCTACCGCGCCAACATGGCGCTGATGCGGGAACTGATCGCCTACCTCACCGAGGAATGCTGCGCCGGCATGCCCGAGCTGTGCGGCCTGGCCGGCTGTGCCGACGGGCTCGACTGCTGAGCGCTGGACAAGCGCATCACACCAGCCCGATCCGGGCGCAAAACGACAAATGGAGCCTCCCATGTCCGACAAGATCTACAACGTGCTCTTTCTGTGCTCGGCCAACTCGGCGCGCAGCATCATCGCCGAGGTCGTCCTCAACGCGCTCGGCAAGGGCCGCTTCCGCGCCTTCAGCGCCGGCAGCCAGCCCGGCGGCGCGGTACATCCGCTGACCTTGAAGGTGCTGCAGGGCCAGGGTTACGACACCACCGCGCTGCGCAGCAAGAGCTGGGAGGAATTCGCCCGCGCCGATGCCCCGCAGATGGACTTCGTGTTCACCGTGTGCGACCAGACCGCCGGCGAGGTCTGCCCGGTGTGGCCCGGCCAGCCGCTCACCGCGCACTGGGGCTTTGCCGACCCGGTCAAGGTCGAGGGCAGCGAGCAGCGCCGCCTCGACGCCTTCAGCCAGGTCCAGCACCAGATCGTCAATCGCCTGCGCCTCTTCATGAGCCTGCCGCTGGCCAAGCTCGACCGCCTGGCCATCCGGCACGAGATCGAGCGCATCGGCCAGACGCCCGCGGAGGCCTGAGATGGGGCTGTTCGAACGCTACCTGACGGTCTGGGTGGGGTTGGGGATCCTCGCCGGCGTCGGCCTGGGGCTGCTCGCGCCGGGCGCCTTCCAGGCCATCGCCGGCCTTGAGTTCGCCCAGGTCAACCTCGTGGTCGCGGTGTTCATCTGGGTGATGATCTACCCGATGATGATCCAGATCGACTGGCATGCGGTGAAGGACGTCGGCAAGCGGCCGCAGGGCCTGATCCTGACCCTGGTGGTCAATTGGCTGATCAAGCCGTTCACGATGGCGGCGCTCGGCGTGCTGTTCTTCCAGTACCTGTTCGCGCCCTGGGTTGATCCACAGTCGGCCAGCGAATACATCGCCGGCATGATTCTGCTCGGCGTGGCGCCGTGCACCGCCATGGTGTTCGTGTGGAGCCAGCTGGTGAAGGGCGACCCCAACTACACCCTGGTGCAGGTGTCGGTGAACGACATCGTCATGATCTTCGCCTTCGCGCCCATCGCCGCCTTCCTGCTCGGCGTCACCAACATCACGGTGCCGTGGGAGACGCTGCTGCTGTCGACCGTGCTCTATGTGGTGCTGCCGCTCGTTGCCGGCATGGCGACGCGGCATGCGCTGGAGCGGCGCTCGGCGCAGGCGGTGTCCGAGTTCGTCGCCCGGCTCAAGCCGTGGTCAATCGTCGGGCTCATCGCTACCGTGGTGCTGCTGTTCGGCTTCCAGGCCAACACGATCATCGACAAGCCGCTGGTGATCGCGATGATTGCGGTGCCGCTCATGCTGCAGACCTATGGGATCTTCCTCATCGCCTACTTTGCTGCGAAGGCGATGAGGCTGCCGCACAAGGTCGCCGGGCCTGCCTGCCTGATCGGTACCTCCAATTTCTTCGAGCTCGCGGTGGCGGTGGCGATCTCGCTGTTCGGGTTGAATTCCGGCGCGGCGCTGGCAACCGTGGTCGGCGTGCTGGTGGAGGTGCCGGTCATGCTGTCGCTGGTGGCCATCGTCAATCGCACCCGGCACTGGTTTCCCGGCGCCGCCCAAGCGCGCCGCAACTGAACAGGGACAGACATGAGCGACATCACGATTTATCACAACCCGCGCTGCGGCACCTCGCGCAACACGCTGGCCATGATCCGCAACAGCGGGGTCGAGCCGACCGTCATCGAGTACCTGAAGACCCCACCCACGCGTGAAACGCTCGTTGAGTTGATCGCCGCCGCCGGCCTCGGGGTGCGCGGCATCATGCGCGCCAAGGAGGCGATCTTCAGCGAACTCGGCCTCGCCGATCCGGCGAAGCGCGACGAGGAATTGATCGACGCGATGATGGCCCACCCCATCCTGATCAACCGCCCGATCGTCGTCACGCCGCTCGGCACGCGACTGTGCCGGCCGTCCGAAGTCGTGCTCGACATCCTGCCGCAGCGCCAGCGCGGCGCCTTCACCAAGGAAGACGGCGAACAGGTGGTCGATGCGGAGGGACGTCGTGTCTGAGTCTGTACACGTTCCGCAAAACACCGATCTGCCCAACGTCGATCCGGCGCTGTTCCGGGTGCCCGACCCCGCGCAGTTGCGCGCGGCGCAGCCGTCTTCCCACCCGCCGCGCATCGCCTTGCTCTATGGTTCGCTGCGCGTGCGCGCGTTCAGCCGCCTGCTGGCCGAGGAGGCTGCCCGACTGTTGCGCGCCATGGGTGCCGAGACGCGGATCTTCAATCCCAGCGGCCTGCCGCTGCCGGACGACGCGCCCGACACCCATCCCAAGGTGGTCGAACTGCGCGAGCTCACGCAGTGGGCGGAGGGCATGGTGTGGTGCTCGCCGGAGCGTCACGGCGCGATGACCGGCATCATGAAGACGCAGATCGACTGGATCCCGCTGTCGGTGGGTGCGGTGCGCCCAACCCAGGGCAAGACGCTGGCGGTGATGCAGGTGTGCGGCGGTTCGCAGTCGTTCAATGCGGTCAACCAGATGCGCGTGCTCGGGCGCTGGATGCGTATGCTCACCATCCCCAACCAGTCGTCAGTGGCGAAGGCCTTCCTCGAGTTCGACGACCACGACCGCATGAAGCCGTCGGCCTACTACGACCGCGTGGTGGACGTGATGGAGGAGCTGGTGAAGTTCACGCTGCTCACGCGTGACATCGCCCCCTATCTGGTCGATCGTTACAGCGAGCGCAAGGAGAGCGCGGCCGAGTTGTCGGCGCGGGTGAACCAGAAGTCGATCTGATGAGCGGACGCGCACAATGAGCGCTTCGCTGCGGGAGAAGGTTTCATGGACATGGTGTTTGCCTGGGCGATGCCCGTCTTGTACGGCGGCATGGGTAACCTCGCCGCCTATCTCGCTGCTCACGTGCTGCTGTGCCTGCTGCCGGCCTTCTTCATCGCCGGCGCGATGTCGGCGCTGATTCCCAAGGAGACCGTGACCCGCTTCCTCGGTCGCAACTCCCCCAAGGCGGTGTCGTATCCGGCCGCCGCCGCCGCCGGCTCCCTGCTCGCGGTGTGCTCGTGCACCATCGTCCCGCTCTTCGCCGGCATCTACAAGAAGGGCGCAGGGCTCGGTCCGGCGATCACCTTCCTGTTCTTCGCGCCGGCGGCCAACATCCTGGCGCTGGTCTACACCGGCGGCATCATCGGCCCCGACCTCGCCGTCGCGCGCTTTCTGCTCTCGCTCACTTTCGGCATCGGCATTGGCCTGATCATGGCCTTGATCTTCCGCAGCGACGACGCCGCGCACGACCGCGCCACCGACACCGCCTTCGGCGCGCAGGGCGCGGGCATGGGGCGGATGGCGCTGGTGTTCCTGTTCGTGTGGGTCGCGCTGCTGCTGGCAGGGACGCTGAAGCTCGACGTGCTCACCGGCACCTATCTGAATTTTCAGCTGCCGCTCGCCGATGCCCAGGCCTGGCAGGCCGCGCTCGACCGCCTGGTGCCTTACGACGCCGCCAAGGGCGAGGAGGGCGTGTCGCTGCAGGGCGTGGTGCTGATCGGGCTGCTCGGCGCGATCGGCTATGCCGCCTGGCGCGGGCTGGAGAACATCGTCGAGGGTGCCAACGCGTGGACCTGGACCAGCCTGGGGCTGATCGCGGCGACGCTGCTGGTGGCGGCGCTGGCGGTGCAGCCGGTCGCAGGCGGGCTGCGCGTCGGTGTGACCGGCAAGTTCTTCGGTGTCGCCGCCGCACTCGCGGTGCTCGGCTACATCGTGCGCCACCGCCTGAGCGAGGACGAGCTGCGCGACTGGCTGTGGGAGTCGTGGCGCTTCGTGAAGCAGATCTTCCCGCTGCTGGTGGTGGGCGTGTTCATCGTCGGCATGATCCGCGTGCTCATCCGCCCGGAGTGGATCGAGATGCTGGCCGGCACCAACTCGCTCACCGGCAATCTGGCGGGCGTGGTGTTCGGCGTGTTCATGTACTTCCCGACCCTGGTCGAGGTGCCGATCGCGAAGATGTTCCTCGAGCTCGGGATGCACCGCGGTCCGCTGCTCGCCTACCTGATGTCCGACCCCGAGCTGTCGCTGCAGAGCATCCTGATCATCTCGGCGATCATCGGGCGCAGGAAAACCTTCACCTACGTCGGCCTGGTCGCCGTGTTCAGCGCCATGGCCGGCCTGACCTACGGGGCCTGGATCGACGGCGTCGCGCTCGGCGTGCTCGCCGCCTGGCTGGCCGGTTTCATCGCGCTGCTCGCCGGCCTGCTCGCGCTCG
Organism: Thauera sp. JM12B12; assembly: GCF_039614725.1. Classification (NCBI taxonomy): domain Bacteria; kingdom Pseudomonadati; phylum Pseudomonadota; class Betaproteobacteria; order Rhodocyclales; family Zoogloeaceae; genus Thauera; species Thauera sp. JM12B12. Next base: position 847,665 of record NZ_CP154859.1, read on the forward strand.
CCAGCCGCCACGTCCCGTCCATTCCCCCGAAAGGAGTCTGATCATGCTGAACATCAAGGTGCTGGGCCCCGGTTGCGCCAACTGCCGGAAGGTCGAGGAGATCGTGCGCGAGGCGGTGGCCAGCCTCGGCGTCGAGGCGGAGATCGCCAAGGTCAGCGACATGGACCAGATCCTCGCCTACGACGTGCTCAAGACCCCCGGGCTGGTGATCAACGACAAGCTCGTCTGCTCGGGGCGCATCCCCGCGCCGGCCTCGGTCGCGGAGTGGCTGCGCGCGGCGCAATGAGCGGGTCCCCGTGGTCGCGCAAGGTCCAGCCAGGCAGCGTTTAGGCCTAAACTCTCGGGCCTAGACAGCATCGACCGTGGCGCGGGACCCCGTTCGGGGCCTTTGCGCCGGTTACGCCGCGGCCGGGCTCGGACCCCGGTCGCATAGCCAGGGATTCGAACGATGAGCGATACGCATGCCGCCGGCCGCAGGGGCTCGGCTTTCTCCTCCACCCCGTCGAGCGCCGGCAAGGACCGCAGCGCGCGGTTTCCGCGCACCCCGCTGCTCGCCGGCACCGACGTCGAGGCCAAGCGCGGCGAGCTGCTCGCCTACTTCCACGCCACCTTCGACCGCTACGAGTCGCTGTTCGAGGTGCTCGCCTGCGACGAGGCCTACTTCAGGAAGCCGATCAGCCTGCGCCATCCGCTGATCTTCTACTTCGGCCACACCGCGACCTTCTTCATCAACAAGTTCATGCTCGCCGGACTGATCGAACAGCGCATCGATCCGCGCCTCGAATCGATGTTCGCGGTCGGCGTTGACGAAATGAGCTGGGACGATCTCGACGATACGCGCTACGACTGGCCCACCGTGGCCGAGGTCGCCGCCTACCGCGACAAGGTGCGCGCGGTGGTCGACCGGGTGATCCGCGAGACACCCTTCACGCTGCCGATCGGCTGGAAGGATCCGTTCTGGGCGGTGGTGATGGGCATCGAGCACGAGCGCATCCACCTCGAGACCTCCTCGGTGCTGATGCGCCAGCACGCGCTGCAGTACGTGAAGCCGCATCCCGCCTGGCAGCCCTGTGCCGAGTACGGCGAGCCGCCGGCCAACAGCCTGGTCGACATCCCCGCCGGCGTCGTGCACCTGGGCCGCGCCTTCGACGAACCGATCTACGGCTGGGACAACGAATACGGCCATCACCGCGCCGAGGTGCCGGCCTTCCGGGCGGCGCGCCACCTGGTCAGCAACCGCGAATACCTCGGCTTCGTCGAGGCCGGCGGCTACGCCGACGACAGCGTGTGGGACGAGGAGGGCCTGGGCTGGAGGCGTTACGCGCGCGCCGAACACCCCAGCTTCTGGGTGCCGGACGCCGCCGGCTGGAAGCTGCGCCTGATGACCGAGGAAGTGCCGATGCGCTGGGACTGGCCGGTGGAGGTTAACTGCCTGGAGGCGCGCGCCTTCTGCCGCTGGAAGGCGCGCGCGACCGGCCAGCCGGTGCGTCTGCCCACCGAGGACGAGTGGAACCGCATTTACGATCACGCCGGCCTGACCGACGTGCCGCATGACGCCCCCGCCAACGCCAACCTGCACCTGGACCACTGGGCGTCGAGCTGCCCGGTGACGCGGTTCGCCCACGGGGAGCTCTTCGACGTGGTCGGCAACGTCTGGCAGTGGTGCGAGACGCCGACCTATCCCTTCGACGGCTTCGACGTGCACCCGATCTACGACGACTTCACCACCCCGACCTTCGACGACCGCCACGCCATCATCAAGGGCGGCAGCTGGATCTCGGCTGGCAACGAGTCGCGCCACGCCTCGCGCTACGCCTTCCGCCGCCACTTCTTCCAGCACGCGGGTTTCCGCTACATCGTCAGCGAGGCGCCGGTGCTCAACCCCGCCTCGACCTACGAGACCGACGCGCTGCTGTCGCAGTACGCCGAGTTCCACTACGGCGACGAGGCCTTCGGCGTGCCCAACTTCCCGAAGGCGCTCGCCGACATCGCGATCGCCGCCCAGCGCCGCTTCGGCAACGGCCGCTTCGGGCGCGCACTCGACCTCGGTTGCGCCACCGGCCGCGCCAGCTTCGAGCTGGCGCGTGCCTTCGAGCGCGTGGTCGGCATCGACTTCTCGGCGCGCTTCATCCAGGCCGGCGCCAGGCTCGCCGAAACCGGCGCGCTGCGCTACACCATGCCCGACGAGGGCGAACTCGTGACTTACCACGAGCGCCGGCTCGATGCCCTCGGCCTGGCCGAGACCGCCGGCCGCGTCGAGTTCTGGCAGGGCGACGCCTGCAACCTCAAGGAGGTCTTCACCGGCTTCGACCTCATCCTCGCCGCCAACCTGATCGACCGCCTGTACAGCCCGCGCCGCTTCCTCGCCGACGTCCCCCGCCGGCTCAACCCCGGCGGCCTGCTGCTGCTCGCCTCGCCCTACACCTGGCTGGAGGAGCACACCAAGCGCGAGGAGTGGATCGGTGGCTTCAAGAAGGACGGCGAGTCCTGGACCACGCTCGATGGCCTCAAGGACCTGCTCGCCGCCGACTTCGAGCTGGTGCAGGGGCCGCAGTCCGTGCCCTTCGTGATCCGCGAGACGCGGCGCAAGCACCAGCACACGCTGTCGGAGCTGACCATCTGGAAGAAACGAACATGAGCGCCATCGACCGTGAAACCCTCGCCGACCGCGCCGCCGGCGCGCTGATGGGCGCCTTCATCGGCGACGCGCTGGCGCTCGGGCCGCACTGGTACTACGACCTCGACGAACTGCGCGCGCGCTACGGGCCGTGGATCTCGGACTACACCGCGCCGATGCCCGACCACTACCACGCCGGCATGAAGGCGGGCGAATCCTCGCAGGCCGGCGTTCTGCTGCGCCTGACGCTGGAATCGCTGGCCGAGCGCGGCGGCTATGACGAGGCCGACTTCTGCCGCCGCCTGGACGAGGCGTTCTTCCCCCAGATTGACGGCGTGCCGATGCACGGCCCCGGGGGCTACACCAGCCAGTCGATCCGCGAGGCCTGGCGCAAGCGCGTGCAGCAGGGCCTGCCCTGGGGCCAGGTCGGCGGCAACGCCGACACCACCGAAGCCGCCGAGCGCACGCTGGCGATCGCGGTGCGCTACGCGCTCGACCCGGCGGCGCTCGCCGACGCCGTCACCCGCAACACCGTGCTGACGCAGGCCGACGGCACCGTGGTGGCGATGACGGTGGCCTTCGGCGCGGTGCTCGGCATGCTGGTCGAGGGCCACACGCTCGATGCGTCGATCTCGGCGAAGCTGATGGCGCGGGTGAAGTCCGGCGCGCTGCCCTTCCACACCGTCACCACCGGCAACCTGCAGGCGCCCAAGGCTGGCGCCGCCGAGGCCCCGACCGCCGGCCGCTTCCCCTCGCCGGATGCGCTGCTCACGCCGTCCTCGATCGCGCGTGCAGCGCGCGACCCCGACGTGCGCATCGAGCCGGCGTGGAAGGTGTCGCTGGTATATGGCATGCCGTGCGCGGTGTACCACCAGTTCCCGGCGGCCTACTACCTGGCGGCGCGCTTCGCCGACGACTTCGAGTCGGCGGTGCTGCACGCGGTCAATGGCGGCGGGCAGAACCTGGCGCGGGCGATGCTGACCGGGGCGCTGGTGGGCGCGCAGGTCGGCATGAGCGGCATCCCGCCGCGCTTCCTCGCCGGACTGGCGGACAGCGCGGCACTGGGGGCAATCGTGCAGCGCGTCGCCGCGCAGACGAGGGCCGCCTGAACGGGCGTTCTTGCCAAATTTTGCCAAGCGACCTAGGCTCCTCGCATGAGCACCATGAACATTTCCCTGCCCGACAGCCTGAAGTCCTTCGTCGACGAGCAGGTCAGCGAACACGGCTACGGCAGCAGCAGCGAGTACGTGCGCGCGCTGATCCGCAAGGATCAGGACCGTCAGCGCCTGCGCAGCTTGCTGCTGGCCGGCGCAGCCAGTGCCCCCGCAGCCCCGGCCGATGCTGATTATTTCGAAGGCCTGCGTGACCGGGTCCGCCAACGTACCAAGGCAGATTCTCGCGGGTGAGGACGAAGCCCGTCGTTCCGCGTGCGCAGGCCAGCCAAGATGTTGACGCGGCGCTCGCCTGGTATCTGGAAGAGGGCGGGCCTTCGGTGGCGCTCGATTTCATCGACGCGCTGGAACGGGCCTACACCCACATCGGCCGCCATCCGGGGACGGGCTCGCCGCGATATGCCCATGAACTTGAGCTTCCCGGCCTGCGCGCGTGGTCGCTGTCCCGTTACCCCTACCTCGTCTTCTATGTCGAGAGACCAGATCACATCGATGTCTGGCGCGTGCTGCATGGCCAGCGCGACATTCCCGCCTGGATGGAGGATCCGGACAGCTTGGCCTGAACGCCACGGGACTGACAGTCGGCCGCTTCCCTTCGCCCGATGCGCAGCTCAGTCGTGTCGAGCTGCGGGTATGCGCCTGATGGCCGGCAGAGCGCCAGACCGCAAGGCGATTCGATGCATGGCGGGTGGCTGCTATCGGATGCTGAGTCCAGATAGCGGCAGCCGACCCACAAGAGACACTCATGGCGTAGCTGGTCCTGTGGCAGGTCTCTGCGTGAAGCAGGCAGCCCAACGCACATAGGCCACGGGCCGCTACTGGCCGTTATGAACAGCTATCCATAACGGTCATGGTAAGGCCAACGCTCGTCGTTCCGGCAGCTGACCGCACAAAGGTGGCGCCGCCATGCATTCGCGCGATCGCAGCTACGATCGCCAAGCCGAGCCCGTGGTTATGGTCGCGATGTTCGCGGGCCCCATCAACCCGATAAAAGCGGTCGAATAGACGAGGCAAATGCTCCGGGGGGATGACAGGGCCCGTGTTGCTGACAGACAGGCAAATGCGGCCATCTGCGTCCTGCTTGATATCGACCTCGATCACCGATCCGCGCTCTGCAAAACGGGTCGCATTGGCGAGCAGGTTCGAGAGCGCACGCCTAACCAACCCAGCATCGACTGTGCCCATGCCGTCACCGCGTAAGCGCGCAGTCACGCCGGCCTCCTGCATTGACGCTTCGTGGAATTCGATGACCTCGGACACCAGTTCGGCCAGGCTATCCACACGGTGGCGACGGGCGCGCTCCCCGCGATCGGCCCGGGACAAGAACAACATGTCATTGACCAGCCCCGCTAAAAGTTGAAGATCCTCGAGGTTCGATCCGAGCACATCGCGCAGTTCGGCGACATCGCGCTGACGACTCAGAGCTAGCTCGGTCTCACCAATCAAGGTCGCCAGCGGTGTGCGCAGCTCGTGAGCGACATCGGCGTTGAACCCTTCCAGTTGTTGATATGCGCGGTTCAATCGAACCAGGAGCGCGTTGAATTGTGTGACCAACGGCTGAAGCTCCTGTGCCTGGGCGGAGCCGTCAAGCGGCTGTCCAACGCTTTCCGGGCTTAGGGCCGCTGCTTGTCGAGCCAGGTCGCGAACAGGCAAGAGCGCTCTACGAACGAGCCATGCGCCGCCCACTGAGATGGCCGCCGCTCCACCAAGGGCGCTCGCGAGTAGCGTCCAGGCCAACTGCTCCAAAAGCAGCGCGTCGGCGCTGCTGTCGAGTATCAATTCGGCGCGCAGCATGGTTGTGGGCGACCATGGCACGGAGATTTCGAACTCATCCCGCCGCAGGATTGCGCCGGGGCTTGAACGCGCCGGAGTTGCGTACAGAAGAGCGTCAGATCCCTGGATCAGCCGTAACTCGAGGTTGGCATGGCCCACAAAGAAGTCGTCGAGCTTGTGACGCAGGCTCGGCAACGCGTCCCGCGTTGCGATCTCGCCGACGAGATGGCGCACTATGTCCCGCTTGTGCCGCAGTTCGTCCGTCTGCTTGTTGGAGAGATTTAGACTCGCGCCCACGTAAACGATCGAGCAGACCAAGCCGAGCCCCAGCGAGGCCAGCACGGCGAGCCACCACGATAACCAGCGGCTAAGCGAACGCGGATTGCGCATTCTCAGGGCTTCCGGTCCTCAAGGACGTATCCCATGCCGCGCACGGTATGCAACAACTTCTTCTCGAAAGCGTCGTCGATCTTGCCGCGCAACCGGCGCACCGCAACTTCGACCACGTTCGTATTGCTGTCGAAATTCATGTCCCACACCTGCGCTGCGAGCGCGGTACGGGAAAGGACCTGCCCTTGCCGGCGCAGCAGCAACGTCAGCAACGTGAACTCCTTGGCGGTCAGGTCGAGGCGCTGCCCGGATCGTGACGCCTTGCGCCGAACCAGGTCGAGTTCGAGGTCCGCCAAACGGAGCACCGTTGAATCCTGGCTATCCGAGCGCAAGGCACCGCGCCGCAACAAGGCCTGCACGCGAGCGAGCAACTCGGACAGAGCAAACGGCTTCACCAGGTAATCGTCGGCACCCGCCTGCAGGCCTCTGACCCGATCCTCGACCTCGTCCCGCGCGGTCAGCATCAGGACGGGTACGTGTTTGCCCCGACGCAGTTCTTGCAAGACGGCATAGCCATCCAGCCCCGGAAGCATGACGTCGAGGAGGACGAGGTCGTAATGCCCTTCGGTCGCGAGATAGCGGCCATCCGTGCCGCTGTGCGCGACATCCACGATGTAATTGCTTTCGGTGAGCGCCCTGCGTAGGTATTCGGCGAGCTTGGGCTCGTCTTCCACAACCAGAATCTTCATGCAGCGATTATCGCGGAGATGCCGAAACCATCACATTACGAAATCGTAATCTGGCAGTTCGCGATTCGACGAGGATGGACCCTTAAAGTCCGCGACGTGTTCGGTGCAAGGCGACGCCAAGCGGCTTATGCCGAACGCCACCTCTCACGTTGAACGAAGGAGTCTCGTCATGTCGAAAACTCGCACCACTGCCCTTTTTTCGCTTCTTGCTGCCGTCCTTGTCGTTCCTGCGGCTGCGCAAGCCAGCTCGCTGTGGCATCCCGCTCCCGGCGAGCAGGGGTTCACGTTCCATCCGGATCACTCCACGAGCACGAAAACCCGCGCCGAGGTGTTGCGCGAGCTCGAACAGGCAAAGGCCGATGGCAGCTATTTCTACCTGCAGCGTGGCCTCGCGGTGCCCTCGCGTGCTTCCGGACCCGGCAAGACCCGTGCAGAAGTCCTCAAGGAGCTGGTCGACATGACCCCGACAGAGCGCGCGTACATGAATGAACTGTACAGTGGCTCCTGAAGCCACCTATCGGCGCGAGACGTCGGGCCGTCCAGGCGTTTCGCCCAGCAGGTTCTCGTAAAGCGCCGTTTGGTCTGCCCATTGGTACCGTCGCTGTCGACGATAGCAAATCCTTATTGATAGAATCCGCGCCATGCGTCGTTGGCTTGCGATTTTCCTCTTGATCCTGCTGCCTGCCCAACTGAGTTGGGCGGCGGTGGGCGATTACTGCGCGCACGAATCCGGTGCCGCAGCCAATCATTTTGGTCATCACGCGCATCGTCACACCGAAGATGCAAAAGGCAAGGAAAAAGGGGGCTTCACGAAGGGCGCACACACAGACTGCGCATCGTGCCAGGTGGTGGGCTCTTCAGCAGTAACGAGTGAGTCCAGCGCGCTATTCACACAGCATCAGGCATCCCTCCCCATCGGCGTCACACCTGGGTGCTCACTTGCGGAGCATCCCGCAGAGCCCGAACGCCCTAAATGGGCCCGCCCAGCCTGATCGGCAGGGCGGTCGCCTTCATTCCCTCTTGATGTTCCTACCGCTTTGAGCGGTAGCGTCACGCGTCCATTGCGATCGGTCCGATCGCCCTCTGCCGATTCCCCGTGTCTTTACATCAACGGAGAATTGGATGTTTCAGCAACTTCGTCTCAAATGGCTGCCTGGGCTAATGCTCGGCCTTGCCGTCAATGGTGCCTGGGCGCAGCAGCCCGCCCCCCCGGCTCCAAGTACCGCCCTATCCCTCAAGCACGCTTTCGAGGCAGCATGGGCACGCCAGCCTGAAGCGCTGTCGCTCACGACTCAACAGGAAGCGGCGCAAGCGCGCCGCGACAGTGCCGACAGTTGGTTTGTCGAACCGCCCGCCCTAGAGGTAGCCGGAAAAACCGATCAGTTGGACAGCAATCGCGGGAGCCGTGAGTACGAGGTCGGCATCGCGGTTCCGATCTGGCTGTCGGGCGAACGTTCGAGCACTGCAGCCCTCGCCACTGCCGAAATAGCTGCCACGGCGAGCCGGGCTCGCGGCGCGCAGTTGCGCACCGCTGCAGCGGTACGCACAGCATATTGGGATTGGCAACGCGCGCGCGTAGATGTGACGCTGGCGAGGGCGGGTCTCGAGAACGCCCGCGAACTGGCCGCCGACGTGGCCAAGCGCATCAAGGCGGGTGATCTGGCGCGCGCAGATCAGCATCAGGCCGACGGTGTGCAAGCTACAGCTGAAGCCGCCGTCGCCGAGGCAGAAAGCGCCCTTGCAGATGCTGCACAGCAGTTGCGCACGCTCACTGGAATCGGGCCAGAACGCTCATCCGGCGGGGTGTCTGCGCCGGAGCCCGTCCCGTCCGCTGCGACACCGACACAGATTCTTGAGACGGCGCACCCTGCAGTGGCCGAGCTGCGTGATCGGGTCGACGTTGCGCGGCGCACGATGACCCTTGCCAGCGTTCAGGGCCGCGCGAATCCGGAGTTGAGTGTCACGACCACCCGCGAACGCGGCGCATCGGGTGAATCCTGGGAACAGACAGTCACGCTGGGCTTGCGCATTCCGCTTGGTTCCGGTTCGCGCAGCCGGTCCCGCGTTGCAAGCGCCAATGCAGAGGCCATCGAGGCCGAGGCGCAACTCCAGATCGAACTCGAACGTCTGCTGGCCGAAACAGAGATGGCGCACCAGCGCGTCGAATTGAGACGGCAGCAGGTCGCCGCTGCTGAACGGCGCTCCGACCTCGCACAGGCGTCACGCGGCTTCTTCGAGAAGGCGTTCCGCCTCGGTGAGGCCGATCTGCCGACCCGTCTGCGCATCGAATTCGAGGCGGCCGAGGCCGAACGCGAGCGCGCGCGCGCGCGTATTGATCTGGCAGCCGCCATCTCGGCCCAGCGCCAAGCGTTGGGCCTGCTTCCCGAATGAATAACAGGATCCCCAAAATGAAATCCACTCATACCCTCGCGGCATGGAGCCTCGCTGCCGTGCTTGCCGGGCTTGCCCCGCAAACGCTGGCCGGTGACGGACACGACCATGGAGAAGCGCCCGCGACCACAGCGGGCCCGGCATTGCCGCGATTTACCGCCGTCTCGGAACTCTTCGAGCTGGTCGGCGTAGTGAATGGCAAGAACGTCACCGTCTATCTTGACCACTTCGCTGACAACAGTCCGGTCAAGGACGCAAAGGTCGATCTGGAACTCGATGGGAAGGCCGTTGCGCTCACGCCCCATGCCGACGGTGAGTTCGAGGCCACGCTCGAGGAGACGCTCAAGCCGGGTGTCGTCTCTGTCACGGCAACGGTGATTGCCGGTCAGGACGCCGATTTGCTCGCTGGTGAGCTCGACTTGCATGAGACCGCCGCCGAGGCGCACGAAGAGGTTGCCGAATTGGACATGAAACCCTACGCAATTGGGGCAGGCGCGGGGGGGCTTGTGCTAGGCCTCATCGGCTGGGTTGTGCTTCGCAAGGGGAATTCGCGTAATCGCTCGACTGGAGGTGCCGCGTGAAGCTGAGCGTACTGTTTGCTGCGCTGGCGCTGGTATCGGCCAGTGCCTCGTGGAATGCCTTTGCTGGCGAAGGCCATGATCATGGCGATGAAGGTCCAGTTGTGGCAGGAGGCAATGGGCCACAACGGCAAGCCGATGGCAGTGTCTTTCTGCCAAAGCCGGCACAACGCCAGATCGGTGTTCGCACGTTGGTTACGGAAGCCGGCGAATTGCCGCGTACCACCGCGCTGGCCGGCAAGGTGGTCATGGACCCGAATGCCGGCGGAAAGGTGCAGGCCATGGTGGCTGGGCGCCTGGAGGCGGGCCCGCAGGGGTTGCCAAGCGTCGGTCAGGCCGTGAAGAAGGGGGACGTGCTGGCTTACGTTAGTCCTTCGACGGACCAGATCGAGCGGTCTAACCAGATGGCGCAATTGGCCGAGCTGCACGCGGCCAGGGCCCTTGTGGAAAAGCGCCTTGCGCGTCTGAAGGAACTCGCCGACACGGTACCGCGCAAGGAGATCGAGGCGGCCGAAAGCGAGCTTGCCAGCCTGAGGGCCAGATCGAAAGCGATCGGTGGTGGCCTCAATGCCCGTGATGTCCTGACCGCACCCGTCAGCGGTGTGATCGCATCGACTAACGCCGTGTCAGGCCAAGTGGTCGATGCGCGCGAGCTCGTGTTCGAGATCGTCGACCCGAAGCGGCTGCGTGTCGAGGCGCTCTCCTATGATCCAGAAATAGCGGCGGATGTCGCCTCTGCAAGTCTTGCGGTCGGCGACCAGCGGATCCCGCTCACCTTCATCGGCGCCGCCCGCAGCCTGCGCGAGCAGGCCTTGCCGCTCACCTTTGCAGCCGAAGGGGAAGCGCTGGCCTTTCTTGCCGTGGGGCAGCCGGTCGAGGTCTTCGTCCAGTCGCGCAGCACGCAGCAGGGTGTAAGCGTTCCCGCAGCATCGGTGCTGAAGAATTCGGCAAACCAAACCATCGTCTGGGTAAAGACGGCGCCCGAACGTTTCGAGTCCCGGACCGTCACGATCGCGCCGCTGGACGGCGTGAACATTGCGGTGACGTCCGGCCTCGAAGCCGGCGAGCGGGTCGCCTCCCGTGCCGCCACGCTGATCAACCAGATCCGCTGACCGGGAGTCTATCCGATGTTCAAGTGGCTACTCGACAACAGCCTTGGTAACCGGCTGCTGGTGATTATCGCCAGCCTGGTACTGATGGCCTACGGTGCGTTCACGCTTTCGCGAACACCCGTGGACGTATTTCCGGATCTCAACAAGCCGACGGTCACGATCATGACCGAAGCCGGCGGCATGGCGGCGGAGGAGGTCGAGCAACTCATCACCTTTCCGCTCGAGACCACCATGAATGGTTTGCCCGGCGTGGAGTCAGTGCGCTCTACCTCGAGCTCGGGGCTGTCCTTCATCTACGTGACCTTCGACTGGAGTACCGAGATTTTCCGCGCCCGGCAGATGGTGTCGGAACGCCTCTCAGCCATGGAGGAAGGGTTGCCTGAAGACGTGATTCCGCGCATGGGGCCGATCAGCTCGGTCATGGGCGAGATCATGCAGATCGCGATCCCGATCGACACGGCGAAGATCTCGCCGATGCAGGTCCGAGAGTATGCGGACTGGGTTCTTCGTCCGCGCCTGATGGCGATCCCCGGCATCGCGCAAGTCATCCCGATTGGCGGAGAGGTGCGGCAGTTCCAGGTTCAGCCCGACACCCGCCGTATGGCTGAGCTCGGTGTTTCGTTGGAGCAGTTGGAAGGGGCGATTCGAGGCTTCTCGTCGAACACCTCGGGGGGCTTTCTCGAACTGAACGGGCGCGAGTATCTCATCCGCCATCTCGGTCGGACCTCGAGCCTGGAGGATCTGAAGAACCTCGCGATCACTGCGCGAGATGGCCAGCCGATCCTGCTGCGTCAGATCGCATCCGTGACCTTCGCAGCGGCGCCCAAACGGGGGGATGCGGGCTTCGAGGGCAAGCCGGCCGTCATCCTCGGCATTCAGAAGCAGCCTACGGCGGACACCATTCACCTGACTCGCTCGATCGAAACCGCGCTCGAAGAGATGAAGATATCGCTCCCGGCCGGGATGGATGCGCCGGAGGTGACCTTCCGGCAGGCGACTTTCATCGAGGCATCGATCAGCACGCTCAAGGGTAAGCTGATTGGCGCATCGGTGTTCGTTGCGGCAATCCTCTTCTTTTTTCTCGGCACCCTGCGCCCGACGATCATCGCGCTCACCGCGATTCCGGTGTCCATCTTCATGACGGCGTTGGTCTTCAAGTATTTCGGGCAGTCGATCAACACGATGACCCTTGGTGGTCTCGCGATTGCGATTGGCGGCTTGGTCGACGATGCGGTTGTGGGCGTAGAGAACGTGCTGCGCCGATTGAAGGAGGACCGCGCAAAGCATCACGACCATCGGCTTCACCCGATCGAACTCGTGGCGCGCGCAACGATGGAAGTGCGCTCGGCCATCCTTTACGCGACGATCATCATCGTGCTGGTGTTCTTGCCGCTGTTCGCGCTGCCTGGCATGGAGGGGCGGCTGTTCGTGCCGCTCGGCGTGGCGTTCATCGTCTCCACGCTCGCCTCGTTGGTCGTTTCGGTGACCGTGACGCCGGTGCTGTCCTTTTACCTGCTTCCCCGGATGAAGTCCCTCGATCACGGTGACACGCGCTTGCTCGCCTGGCTCAAGGCACGTTATCGCGGGGCGTTGCAGGGGGTGCTCGAGCACCCCAGGGCGGCCGTCACCGCGGGTGCGGTTGCGGTGGCAATTGCTGCCGCTGCGGTACCGTTCTTCCCCACGACCTTTCTGCCGCCGTTCAACGAAGGCACCTTGCTGATCGGCATGCGGCTCAACCCGGGCGTTACCCTGGCGGAGTCGACCGTGCTCGCGCAGCAAGCGGAAGTGCTCGTGAAACAGGTTCCCGAAGTGACGCACGTCGGGCGCCGAAGCGGGCGGGCCGAGCTTGACGAGCATGCGGAAGGTGTCCACGTCAGCGAGCTCGATGTGGGGCTGAAACCCGCCGGTGAGCTGAGCCGCTCAATGGGTGAGATCACCGCAGACATCCGGTCGCGACTGGTCAATCTGCCAGCTGCGATCGCGATCGGGCAACCGATCTCACACCGCATCGACCACATGCTGTCGGGCGTGCGCTCGCAGATCGCGATCAAGATCTTCGGCGAGGATCTCGACACCCTGCGCGGTCAGGCTGACGTATTGCGAACGCGGCTTGCCGCCATTCCGGGGCTCGCTGACCTGGAGATCGAGAAGCAAGTGCTCGCGCCGCAGATCAAGGTGCGGATCGACTATGCGGCCGCTGCCCGTTACGGGGTGCCGGCACCGCAGATTCTGGCCGCGCTGCAAAACCTCGTCGAGGGCGAGAAGGTCACCCAGATCGTCGAGGGTGGTCGACGGTTCGCATTGGTCGTTCGCCTACCGGAAACGGCGCGCTCGGTCGACGGGCTGGCTCAGATCCTGATCGAAACGCCGACCGGACATGTGCCCTTGTCGAAGCTGGCGTCGATCGAGGATGGTGACGGGCCGAACCAAGTGAGCCGGGACGACGGTAAGCGCCGCATCGTGCTCTCGGCCAATGCGCAGCAGCGTCCGCTATCGGAGGTCGTAGAGGACATCCGCACCGTCGTGGCCGACCTTAAGTTGCCCGAGGGCTACTTCATCACCCTCGGCGGGCAGTTCCAAGCTCAGGAAGAGGCATCCCGTTTGGTCGGGTTGCTTTCGATCGTCTCACTCGTGCTGATGTTCGTCGTGCTCTACAGCCGCTACAAGTCGGTTCGACTCTCGGCGCTCATCATGGCGAACATTCCGCTCGCACTGGTCGGGGCGGTGATTGGACTGTGGATCTCCGGTCAGCCGCTGTCGGTGGCGGCACTCGTCGGCTTCATCACGCTTGCAGGTATTTCGGTGCGAAACGGCATCCTCAAGGTGAGTCATTACCTCAACCTGATGCGTATCGAGGGCGAGAGCTTCGACCACACGATGATCCTGCGGGGCTCGATCGAGCGCCTGTCGCCGGTGCTGATGACCGCACTGGTAACCGCGTTTGCGCTTGCACCGCTGCTGTTCGAGGCCGAGCGCCCGGGTACCGAGATTCTGCATCCGGTGGCCGTGGTGATCTTCTCGGGCCTCATCAGTTCGACCCTGCTGGATACCTTCCTTACCCCTGCAATGTTCTGGCTCTTCGGCCGCCGCGATGCAGAGAGTCTGCTCGACGATCGAAACGCCGAAGCATTCTGACGCTGCTTAACCCGCCTCATGCAAACCAGAAAGGAAAAACCATGAAGTTCTCAAAAGTCGTCGCCCTCGCTGCTCTCGTGTCTGTGGGCCCCGCCTTTGCAGCCGACGAGCATGACCATGCTCACGAGCATGAATCGATGCATGGAGGCGTGGTGGTCGAGGTCAAGGATCTCGATCTCGAACTCGTTGCCAAGCCCGAGGTGATCCAGTTGCATCTTCGCGATCACGGCAAGCCTGTTGATGTGGCAAACGGCAGTGCCAAGCTCACGCTGCTGTCTGGCGCAAACAAGCAAGATGTCGAACTCAAGCCTGCAGGTGATCGACTCGAAGCCAAGGGTAGCTTCAAGGTCGGCGCCGGCACCAAGCTGGTCGCGGTTGTCACCCTTCCGGGCAAGCCTTCCACCACGGCACGCTTCACACTGAAGTGACTCCGCCCGACCGCCTGCGGCAACGGCGCGCAGGCGGTCACCTCAGGCGCTCGGCGGTAGCAAGTTGAAAGCACTGTTGTGAGTTAACCAGCGGCCTGCCCCGCAGATGTTGTTCGCGGCGCAGACGGCTCAGCGGTTCTGCACGCTTGCACTATGATGCAACTATGCATCTCATCACCGTCAAACCCGAAGAAGTCTTCCAAGCCTTGGCCGACCGCACCCGCATTCGCATCATGCGTCTGCTCGTAGACACCGGCGAAGAGATCTGTCTATGCGAATTGGTGGACAGCCTCCAAGAGCTGCAATACAAGCTCTCTCGCCACCTGAAAACGCTGCGTCAGGCTGGCCTGCTGAGCGCCATCAAGGATGGCCGCTGGCTCTACCATCGGCTGGTAACCGGCTCGCCGACGATGGGGCCCCTGTCCGATCTGATTCGCTCGGTACCCGATGAGGATGATGTCTTCTCGGGTGATCTTGGACGATTCCGCGAGCGCATCTGCTTGCGCGAAGACGGCCGTTGCCGGGTGGGCATCCAGACTTCTGACTTAGCGACGGGGGCCAGATGAACATCAATCGCCGATGCGCGCCGTTTCCCCCCGCTGCCCGTCCCCGGGCGCAATCCCCAGTGGTCATCGGTCCGTCGTAACAAGACCGTCATGGCCTCCGCTTGTGACATAGGAGAATCGAGATGAAGAACACGATCCTGGCAGCCGCGTTGTCCGCCGTTGTACTTTCGTCCATGCCCGCTCTCGCCCAGCCGGCGTCTGGTGCCCAAGCGAACCTCGAGCCGCCCAACGTGCAGGAGTTCGACAAGCGGATGGCGCAGGCGCAGGAGAACATGAAGAAGATGCAAGAGCAGATGGACAAGATCAACCAGACTCAGGATCCCGAAGCGCGGCAAAAACTACTCCAGGAGCACTGGGCCACGATGCAGAACAACATGCAGCTGATGCACGGCATGTGGGGGCCGGGCGGCGGCATGGGCTGCTGCATGGGCGGCCCGGGGATGGGGCCCGGAATGACGATGGGCCCAATGATGGGATGGGGCCATATGGGCGGCTACTACTCGACGCTTACGCCCGAACAACAAAGGCAGCGCCAGTACATGATGGATCAATACATGCCGATGCAGCAGATGATGATGGACCACATGATGCGACACCAGCAGTACATGTGGATGAGGTGAGCGGTGTTTGCGGTCGCCAGAGCGCCCCGAGAAGCAACAATGATACTTTCAGGGAGAGGCGGCCGGTTGCAGCGCAATGATGGCCATGCCGACCAGCGCGACGCCGGCGCCCGCGACATCCCAGCGGGTCAGCGCAACGCCATCCACGACGCGAAGCCACACCAACGCGACCGCGATGTACATGCCGCCGTAACCGGCATAGGTTCGCCCGGCTGCAGTCGGATGCAGTGTCAGCAGCCAGGCGAAGGCGGCGAGCGACAGCGCTGCGGGCACGAGCAGCCAGGCACTCCGGCCCTGCTTCAACACGAGCCAGGGCAGATAGCAGCCGACGATCTCGGCCACGGCCGTCAAGGCGAACAGGCCGGCGAGCTTGAACAAACCGATCACGGCTGCACTTTACCCACTTCCTCCGCTACCAGGCGTGCCAACTGCTCGGGGCCGAAGCTCGGCAGGCTGCGTCCATTGACGAAGAAGGTTGGTGTCTTGCTGACCTGCAACGCGGTCAGATCCTCGATGTCCTGCGCGAGCACGGCCTGGATCTCGGGCGTCTCCATGTCCTGCCGGGCGCGTCCCATGTCCAGGCCGGCGCGGGCGGCTGCTTCGAAGGCGATGCCGATGTTGGGCGCCGCGTGGTCGGCCCACTCCGGTTGCGTGGCCAGCAGCGCCTCGAGCACCGGGGTGTAGAGTCCCTGCTTGCGCGCAGCCTCGATCAGTTTCACCACCTGGTCCGAGCCGTGATGGAAGGGCGCATAGCGCAGCGCAAGCCGGACCTTGTCCGGATGCTGGGCCATGATCTGCTTGACGATCGGATAGAAGGCGCGGCAGGTCTCGCAGGCGGGATCGAAGAACTCGACGATGGTGACCGGCGCGTTCTGCGGCCCGATGATCGGGGTATGCATCCGCACGAGGCGGCTTCCTTCCACAGCGACGCGCGTGTCCTGCTCGGCCTGTGTGCGGTCGCGATAGGCATCCATGCCGAAGTAAAAGGCCAGGCCGAGGATCAGCAACACGGCGAGTGCCAGGAGTTTTCGTGTGTTCATTTACGGGTCCTTATCAGATAAATCGTCAGGGCGGCGGCGATGGCGAGGAAGGCCGCCAGCGATAGCCAGGGAATCTGGATGTCGCCAAGGATGACCAGGGCTTGCTGGCTGCACGAGGGGCCGGTGCCGCACGGCACCCACCACTGTGGCACCCAGCCTGCGATCAGTGCGCTGTGATAGGCGGCCAGCGCGAGACCAGCGAGCGCGAATGGCAGCGCATACACCGCACCGCGCCGGTCCTCGGCGAACACGGCCATGCCCAGAATGAGGGCGAGCGGGAACATGGCGATCCGCTGGTACCAGCACAGCACGCAGGGCGTCATGCCCATCACTTCACCGATGAAGAGCGCGCCCAGCGTGGATACCAGAGCCACGGCCCAGGCGGCCATCAGCCACCACCATTGGGTTCGTTTGTCGTGCATCGAGTCGATCTCGAGGGTTGGTTCCCAGGCTTCGGGAGGGGCGGACGCCATAGGCAGTGCCCGGACGTCCGCAATGGAGCACACCGCCGCTACCGTGCGGCGCGCGCTCGAAGACGAGGGGAAGACAGGGGTGGGCTGCCGCTCAGGCAGCGAGGCGCCACTTGGGGCGTTCAGGCTCGGTGACCAGCGCAGACGCGTTGAAGTCCCGCCCGGCGTCGACGAGGACATGGCCCAGTCCTGTCAATGGCAGACGACCCGCATCGAGCAGTGCCGCGCTCGCCAGGATCTGGCAGAAACCGCAGTCGGCGTGAAGCTGCCCTTTCATCCCTTCATCGCCTTCATCCACCTGACAGGTATGTGGATGGTGGTCGCCGTGGCTGGTCGCGAAACCGGCCGATTCCAAGCAGTACGCCTCCAGGCCCGCCGAAGCGAACTGAAGTGGAACGAGCAGCAGGAAGAAGATGGCAAGCCAACGGTGCATGGGCGACGATTTTAACTCCGGCCCGTTGGCTGACGGCTCATATCGCGACCATGAACGTACCGGAGCGCTGGCACCCCACATTGTGGTCACGCCGCCACCGAACCGCAGATCATTGCGCATGCTCATCGTGGCACACACAGACATCCCCCCGCGTCGGCGCCTCGAGCTCATGCAGGATGCCGCATTGCGCCGCACGATCGGGGGCACCGCACTGGTTGCGCAGGGCGACGAGTTGGCGCTCGAGCATTTGCAGGGTGTCGAGACGCGCGCGGACACGGGTGAGTTGGGAGTCGATCAACGCGTCGACCTCAGCACAGTCGGTTGTGGGGTCGTCCACGAAGCGCAGCAGTTGCGCGACGTCGACCAAGGCAAGGTCCAGTGCCCGGCAGTGGCGGATGAACGCGAGGCGCTCAAGGTGCCCACCCGCGTAGGCCCGATATCCATTGGGGCTGCGGGAAGGCGCCGGGAGCAGACCGATCCGTTCGTAGTAGCGGATGGTTTCGACCTCGACGTGCGCGGCCTTGGCCAATTCACCGATCTTCATCGCCTGCATCTCCTCATTGCAACCGCCCAACAGCTTAACCGCTTGACCCTGTAGTGGCTACAGGGTGTGTGATGCACCCCTCGCCCACGTAAAGGAGAAAACCATGGCCGGCTGTTGTTCCCACTCCACCTGCGATGCCAGCGCAGCGAGCCCGCGCTTCCGCCAAGCACTGTGGATTGCATTGATCGTGAATGCGGCGATGTTCTTGGTCGAATTCGTCGCCGGCCTTGCAGTCGGTTCGGTCGCCCTATGGGCCGACGCCCTCGATTTCGCAGGAGATGCCGCCAACTATGCGCTGTCGCTGACGGTGCTGTCGTGGGGATTGATATGGCGGGCACGCGCGGCCTTGCTCAAGGGCGTGGCGATGGTGCTTTTCGGCGCCGTTGTAATGGCACGCGCCCTGTGGGCCTTCCAGCACGGCGTGACGCCTGAGCCGATTACGATGGGCGTGGTCGGCATCCTCGCACTGCTCGCCAACGCAGGGGTGGCGATGATGTTGTATCGATTTCGCGCGGGCGACGCGAACATGCGTTCGGTGTGGCTGTGCAGCCGCAACGATGCGATCGGCAATCTCGCGGTGATCCTGGCGGCGGCAGGCGTCTTCGGTACCGGAAGCGCATTGCCGGACCTTGTCGTTGCACTGGTGATGTCCGGGCTCGCGCTGTGGTCGGGGCTTGTCATCGTCGCTCACGCCCGGCGCGACATCGGCGACGCACGACAAGTCCATCAGAAGGGATGAGGACAGCGGAGCGACGTGCTTGAGGCAATGACAGGTTTCGAGGCCCAGCGGCCATCAGGATGGCAGGATTGTGGAGAGGAGGACGGGCAGCTGATGGCCGATAGTGTGAGTTGATGAAAAGAGTAAGCGGTCATCCCGTTCGGATAACTGCGTGCCGGCTTTGATGACCGCAGCGGCCCTCCCGCCAGGGTCCGATTGATACGCTCCCCGTCCAGCGCCATCTTGCTTTTCTTGCGCCGGATCGCCGCTAGATGATCGGGCGGCAGCGCCATCAGGCCGTGCTTCAGCAGCGCCCATTCCGCCGCGCTCAGGCGCGGAACGTCGGCCAGTTGGCGGCAGCAGGCAGTACGCCGGCGGCGGCTGGCAGCCGGTCGCGCTCGCGCACGCCTGAGCTCAGGCGCGCTCCGGCGTGAGCCGGGTGAGGACTGCGCGGACGAAGGCGTGCGCATCGGCTGCGTAGTCCCAGCGCTCGATGACGCAGTCGCCGCGTCCCGCGTCCTCGCCCGGCGGATCTGCACCGCGTCCCCCGGGCCCCCCGTGCCAGCGCACGATATTCACCGAATTGGGAAACCCGGGGCGGGTGCGCGCGGACACGGCGGTGCCCGCCTGCACCACCCACAGCCGGCGCGCCAGGCCGGGCGGCGCCAGCATGTAGGGCAGGTGGATGTGCCCGCCCAGCACGAGGTCCGCGCCCGCGGCCGCCCACGCCCGCAGGGCGGCATGGTGGCCGCGCAGCAGGTGCCTGCGGTCCTCGGGCCGGCACACGGCCGCCGGCTGATGCACGACCACCACGCGCAGCTGCCGCGGTCGGGCCGTGCGGAGCAGGGCGGTCACGCGATCGATCTGCAGCGGCGACACCTCGCCGTGCTTGTGCCGCCAGGCGCGGGTGGTGTTGACGCCGACGACGAGCAGGTCCCGCGACGCATGAACGGGCTCGAGATCGGCCCCGAACGCGCGGGCATAGCGCGCGTAGGGCTGCACCGTGCGCGCCCACAGATCGAAGAGCGCGATGTCGTGGTTGCCCGGTATGGCGAGCAGCGGTGCGCCGAGGCGCTCGACGAAGGCCCTCGCGGCGCGGAACTGGGCAGGCCGTGCCCTTTGCGTGATGTCCCCCGACAGCACCACCAGGTCGGGGCGCTCGCGGGCGGCCAGCGCGAGCAGGGCCTCGATCACCTGCGCGCGCTCGGTGCCGAAATGGGTGTCGGAGAGATGGAGCAGCACGCTCATGGGGCCGCCCGCGGCGCGTGGGGCGTGTCCGCGGCGTCGTCGCCGCGGAGCAGGTACAGGGGCGTGTCGAGCACGCGGATTTCGATCGGCGTGCGCATGCGCGTCACCTCGCCGTCGCAGGCCACGACCACCTTGCGGTGTCCTGGCGCCAGGGTCGGCCTCACCACCATGTGCGTGAACTCGAAGCGCTCCACCCCGGCGGCCTCCCTGAGCCGGCCCATCGCCCCGTGCGCCATCAGCCCGAGCATCGCCAGCGTCCCGATCGGCCGCAGCACCAGCGCGGCGAGGCTGCCGTCGCCGGGCGTGCCGGGCAGGGTGTCCTCCGGTTCCGCGCCGAACTGCTGCAGCTGGAGCGGGTTGTTGCCCACGAAGAGCGTCAGCGTGTGCACGTCGCGCGCCGTGGCACCGGTCTCGATGTGCAGGCGCAGCCGGCGCTGCGCGCGCAGCAGCGTCGCGAAGGCCGCCACGAAAGCCACCCAGCGGCTGCGGCCGAAGCGCGCCTTGAAGGCCTCGCGGTCCTGCAGCAACTCCGGGTAGAGGCCGAGGCTGGCATTGACCAGGAAGACGCGGTCGTTGATCGACCCCACCTGCACCGGCTGCGGACGCGCATCGGCCAGCTGTCTTGCGGCGGCGAGCGGATCGGTGGGGATGCCGTGCGTGCGCGCGAAGTAATTGAAAGTGCCGTAGGGGATGACGCCCATCGCGCAACCCGCCGCGTGCGCCGCGCGCGCCACCGTGCTGAGGCTGCCGTCGCCGCCGACCGCCACCACCGCCGTGCTGCGCGCCAGCGCCGCCGCCGCGGCCTCGGTGGCCACGCGTGGCAGATCGTCGGGCTCGCAGACGAGCAGCTCGCCCTTGCGCCCGCGTTCGGCGAGGGCCGATTCGATCACCGCACGCTTGGCGTCGACGTCCTGCGCGCCCGCCGCGGCGTTGATCACGAACAGCAGCGGGGACGCCGGGTCGAGCCGGGGGGCCGCGATCGCGGCCGGCCGCGTGCGGGCTCCCCCCGGGGACCAGGGCTCGACGTCTTCAGGCACGCTGCGCCCGCGCGGAACTGTGCAAGTTCATCAGGAGTCCATCGATCGGTACTGAACAAAGTCTAGCGCCTGCCGATCGGGACGGGGTCCGTCCAGCCTCGGCAGGTGCGCCATCGGGATGATCGTGAAGCAGAAGAACGACGAGGCGCCGTCGGCATCGGGGCCCATGAACGACAGACGCAGGGCGACCGTGGAACGGATCGCCGGGGCGCAGCTCGCGTCGATGAACGGCACGATGGCCGATGCGCTCGGCCAGAGCAACCGCCAGCGCGTGGTGTGGCTGGGCCTGCTGGCGATGCCGCTGCTGTTTCCGGTCGCGCTCCCCGGCATGGCCTCGGCGGTGGGCGCCGTCTGCCTGCTGATCGCGTTCGGGGTGGTGATGGGCCAGCCCCTGCCCTTGCCGCGCTGGCTCGCCCGGCGCGAGATGAACGGCCGCGCCCGCGCCTTGCTGGAACGCATGCTCGGCCGCGTCGTGAAGCTGATCGCCCTGTGGGGGCGGCCGCGCCTGCTGGCGCTGAGCGACCGGCCGGCCCGCGTGCTGAACGGGGTGATGCTGTCCGCCGCCGGGCTGTCGATGATGGTGCCGGTGCCGATCATCAGCTTCGACAACGTGCTGCCGGCGCTGGCCATCGTGCTGATGTCATGGGGGCTGCGTCTGCGCGATGGCCTGATGCTGCTCGGCGGCTACCTGGCCACGCTGGTCGCGGTGGCCTCGGTGATGCTGCTGTGGTGGGGCGGGGCCTCGGTCGCAGCTGAAGTGCTGTCATGGGTCGGGCTGGCGCCCGGGCAGTGAGCACGCGGTCTCATGCCTGGCCGTGGCGCGCCAGGTAGCGTCGGATGGCCTGAACCAGCTGTTCTGCGCTCGCGTCGGGAGCCACCTCGATTCCGAGCCTGCGCGCCGTCTCGCGCGCGCTTTCGAGGTTCGCGCGGGTGCCGTCGCGCTCGGCGGTCCTGACCATCTCGCGCGCGCGCTCGATGTCTTCGGCTGACTGCCGCTTGAACTGACTCAGGATCCAGTCGAGCATTTTTCGGGACCTCCTGCGAAGACAGCGGGATGAAGCGGACGGTGTGCATGCGCGCAAGGCGCAGCGGCAGCCCTGCCGGCTAGGCGCGGCGTCCGCTCGCCGCGAATGCCTCGACCTTCTTGGTGGGGCCGGACACGATCAGCAGGTCGTCGGCCCGCACGATGCTCCCCGGCTTGCCATGCTGGAAGTCCTCGTTCGCACGCTTGATGCCGACGATGGTGACGCCGAACTTCTCGCGCACGGCCGACTCGGCGAGCGACAGGTCGTGTGTCGCGGCCGGTGCGTGGATCTTGGCGATCGCAAAGCCGTCGTCGAATTCAATGTAGTCCATCATCCGGCCACTGATGAGGTGGGCGACGCGCTCCCCCATGTCGGCCTCGGGGTAGACCACGTGATGCGCGCCGATGCGCTTGGCGATCTTGCCGTGCTCGGGCGTCATGGCCTTCACCCAGATGTCGGGGATCTCCAGCTCGGTCAGCGCCATGACGGTCATCAGGCTGGCAGCCAGGTCGCCGCCGATGCCCACGATCGCGTGCGCGAAATCGGCCACGCCCAGCTGGCGCATGGTCATGGCATTGGTCGAGTCGGCCTGGACGGCATGGGTGAGCAGGTCCGCCCATTCATGCACCGGCTCCGCGTCGCGATCGATTCCCATCACGTCGTGCCCGAGCTGCATCAGGGAGTTGGCCACGGCGCCGCCGAAGCGCCCCAGTCCGATCACGACCACACTGTCGCCCCGCGAGAAGGCGAACTGCTCGGTAAATAGCCTAGCCAACAACGGGATGCTCCTCTGGATAGCGGTAGGGCATGCGATGCTCGCCCAGCGCGAGCGACGCAGCCAGGGTGATGGTGCCGACCCGGCCGATGTACATCAGCAGGGCCAGCATCAGTTGCGCCGACTCGGGCAGCTCGGCCGTGATGCCGGTGGACAGCCCGACGGTCGCGAAGGCGGAGATCACCTCGAAGATGATCTTGTCGGTGGCGATCGCCGTCGTGTGCAGGATGAACAGCGTGCCCAGCACGACCACGGCGCTGCCGAGGACCAGTACGGTGATGGCCTGGCGCTGGGAAGAGGGGCTGATGCGCCGTCCGAAGGCCTCCGTGTCCATCCGCCCCCGGATCTCGGCGATGACCAGCATCGCCAGGATCATCGCGGTGCCGACCTTCACGCCCCCGGCGGTGCCCGCGCTGCCGCCGCCGATGAACATCAGAAAATAGTGCAGGCCGAGGCTCTCATGGGTCAGCCCGCCGATGTCGAGGGTGTTGAAGCCGGCCGTGCGCGCCGAAACCGAGGCGAACATCGCCGACAGCAGCTTGTCGCCCGCGGCCATGGTACCGAGCGTGCGCGGGTTCGACCACTCGAAGGCGAGCAGCAGCAGGGTGCCGCCTGCGAGCAGCACGGCGGTGCCGACCAGCGTCAGTTTGGTGTGCACCGACCAGTGCCGCGGGTCCCTGAACTTGCGGCGCAGATCGTGCAGCACCGGGAAGCCGAGGCCGCCGATCACGATCGCCAGCATGATGGGTGCGAGGAGGATCCCGTCGGATGCATAGCGCATGAGCCCATCGGCGTGGATCGAGAATCCGGCGTTGTTGAACGCGGAGACGGCGTGGAAAAGGCCGCTCCAGCCGGCCTCGGCCCAGCTCAGGTCGTAGCCGGTGCGCAGGCGCAGGGTGAGCGCCAGCGCGGCGATCGCCTCGACGATCAGGGTCGCGAGCAGCACGAGCTTGGCGACGCTGGTGACGTCTCCGATCCCCAGTGTGTGGGTCTCGGCCTGTGCGGTGAGCCGCGTGCGCAGGCGGAAGGAGCGGTTCACCAGCAGCCCGAGCAGCGTGGCCGCGGTCATCATGCCGAATCCGCCGATCTGGAACAGCGCCATGATCACCCACTGGCCGAAGGGCGACCAGTAGGTTCCGGTGTCCACCGTCACCAGCCCCGTCACGCACACCGCGGAAACCGCGGTGAAGAGCGCGACGATCCAGGGGGCCCCGCCGGCCTCGGCGTGCGCGGCCGGCAGCATGAGCAGCGCGGTCCCGAACAGGATCATGACCAGGAACGCCAGCGGAACGACACGAGCCGGGTGCTGGACCTCTCGAATCTTCAACTCACGACACCCTTTGAGTCACCTTGCGCCGCGAAATGCCGCGCGCGTCGGACGCGAATGATACGCCCGGTCCGCTGCAAGCGTCGGCCGCATCGCGGCTTCAGGCGCGCCGCCGCATCGGTCCGTTGGCGGCCTCGGCGCCCGCTCGAGCGTCGCGGTGGAGGAGGCCGAGCGCCCCCAGCCTGGCGAGGCTCCAGCCTTGTCCGAGCAGGATCATGCGCGTGCCGAGGTGGTCGCGCTGCGCGGCGGGGGGCGCGCAGCCCAGGTCGTACATGCACCTGTCGCGCAGGGCCACGTAGCGCAGCGCATGACGCCGGCCGAGCGCCTGCCACAGGGCATGGGCGCCGACCGACTGGCGGGCGCCGCTGACCAGGAAGAAGGGTGTGCCGTCCGCGCCCTGCAGGCCGTCGCAGCCCGCCAGGGCGAGCTCATAGACGGCGGTGGCAATGCCGCGGCCCTGGTAGGCGGGGGCGTACTTGGAGTGCGGCGCGCGCGCGTGGCGGTCGGCGCGGCGATCGACCTCGATCAGGCGGTTGAACACCGTGTAGCCGGCGAGGCGGGCGTTGGCCACGTCCTCGACGTAGATGTAATGCTCGCCGTCCGCCTCGCGGTGACGGAACGCCAGGCCGGGGAAGCGAGCCGGGCAGGGCGAGGGCAGCGCCGTGCACCGCGACAGGGCGTCGTCCGGGTCGTGCAGGCGACCGTGCAGGGCGTCGAGTTCGGTCTCGATGGATTGCGGCGGGTGCTGAACGTCGATGCGCAGCTCGAGCCGGGGTGGGTCGAGCAGGCGCGCGACGCAGGCCTCGAACCGCTCGCGCAGGCGGCGCAGCGGCGGCGGTTGCGGGAAGGCAAGGGCCGAGCGCGGCGACGGGGTCAGCGGCGGCAGGGCTGGCGGCAGGGCGAGCGGCAGGGCGAGCGTCATGGCGGGATCCCCTTCAGCACGCGGCCGGGCCGGCCCACCAGCCGCTCATCAGGCCGGCGGGCTTGTGCGGCGCGCTGACGCGGGCGCTGGCTTCCCAGGCTTCCATATGCACGCCGAGCCCGGCGAACACGCCATAGCCGGCGCCGGCCGCGATGCCCTCGCCGGCGTGCAGGCCCTCGCCGACGCGGATCGCGCCGCCGGCGGCGATCAGACCGCCGGCCTTGATGCCCCAGCCGGCCTCGAGGTGGAGGTCGGCCCGGATCGAGCCGCCCGCGGTGATGCCCTGCTCGGCGCGCAGGCCCTCGGCGGCGACGATGTCGCCGCCCACCTGCAGGCTCTTGGCGCAGCGCAGCTCGCTGCCGGCGTCGAGCTCGAGGCCGACGAAGGCGTTGCCGCCCAGGTGCAGGCGGCCGTCGCAGCGCAGCGCCCAGCCGGCGCGCAGGTCGCCCGCGCAGCGCAGCTCGCCGGCGCATTCGACGCCCCAGCCGGCGCGCAGGTCGCCGCCGATGTCGATGCGGCCCGTGACGCGGACCTTGCCCTCGGTACGCAGATCCTCGCCGACGATCAGATCGCCGCCGACGCGCAGCCCGCCGCCGGCGTGCAGCGCCCGGCCGACGCGGACGATGCCCTCGACGTCGATGCCGCCGCGCACCCGCAGCGTGCCGGAGAACACGATCGCCTCGGCGTCGATCGCGTCCACCTCGCGCACCTCGTCGGTGGGGCCGAACTGCTCGAGCAGCCAGCAGGCGTCGCCGACGCGGCCCGCGGCGACCATCCGGTCGAGCAGCTCCTGGTAGTGGCCGCCGTCGTTGAACTGGCGCACGAACCAGCGGAATCCATCGGTGCAGGGCCGCTTCGCCCTGACGAAACTGCGTGTGAGAACCATGACATCACCCCTCGTACGAGCGCGCCGCGGCGAACGGGGCGCGGCGCTTCGGAAGCAGCTCGGGCGGGGTTTGATGCGAACGCGCGATCCCTGCAAAGGGCTTGTGGCCCGACCGCGGCTGCGGTCCTGGATCGGCGGAAGACTGGATCGTCCCGCGTCGGCTGCACGTTGAACAGGACACGCGTCATGCGCGTCCTGGGCAAGTGCCGTGCGGGGTGGCGGGGCTCAGCCCCGGGCCGGATCCCGCACGGCCTGGGAAAGCACGGCGGGTGACCCTGTGACCTTGAAGGCGAGCTGAGTCGCCAGATCGCGCAGCGGCGAGCCGTCGCAACCGATGCCGCGCACGCGACCGCCCACGCGCAGCGGCGCGTGATGGCAGGCGGGACGACGGGCAGCGGACATGGGCGGGCGCGTGGGAGATCGGAGAAGGGCCGGGATTATAGGCCAGTTCGCCGCCCAGGGTGCCGGCAAGTGCGCCGCTCGGCACGCCCGCAGCGCTGCGCGCCTGCAACGCCTGCTTGCACAACGCGGCGGAACGGCGCGCGGTGGGCGGCGATAATTGCACTTCGCCGAACCGACACTCCACAGGATGCCGCCATGAACTTCCGTCGATCCGCCGCGCTCGTGCTGGCGCTCGCCAGCCTCCCGCTCTCCGCGCACGCCGTGCAGAACATCCGCCCCGGCCTGTGGGAGTTCCGCTCCACCCACCTGAGCCTGGGCGGCCTGCCCGACATGTCGTCGCAGATGGCGCAGCTGCAGCAGCAGCTCAAGAACCTGCCGCCCGACACCCGCCGCATGATCGAGCAGCAGATGGCGCAGCGCGGCGTGAGCCTGGGCCAGGACGGCAGCGCGCGCAGCTGCATCACGCCCGAGCAGGCGCGCCAGGACAACATCTTTTCGGGCAAGGTCGAGGGCAACTGCACGCTGACCGACGTGGTCAAGGCGGGCAACACGGTCACCGGGCGGCTCAGCTGCACGGGGCCGGACGCGAGCGGCCAGTTCAGGGCGCAGATCGACAGCCCCGAGCGCTTCACCACGCGGGTGACGATGCGTTCCACGCGCGGCGACCTCGACGTCGAGACCGCCGGACGCTGGCTGGCGGCGGACTGCGGCAGCTGATTGCGGCAGCGCGGGCTCATCGGCCGGGCTCCTTGCCTATACTGGAGCAGACCCCCGAGCGGAGGAGGCGATCATGTTCTGTCCCGAGTGCGGCAAGGAGAACGAGGCGGGCGCGCGCTTCTGCGGCCACTGCGGCGCGACGCTCGCCCAGCCGGTGAACGCCCCCGCTCCCGAACGCAAGCCCGTTCCGGAGCCGCCCGCCACGCCGGCCGAGCCGATCCACGTCGTCGATCTGACCCGCGCCGAAGCCGGCGTGTCGGCCGGCCTCAAGTGGGGGGTGATCGCCGCCAGCGTGGTGTTCCCGGTTGTCGGCCTGGGCATGGGCCTGTACTACTGGATGCGCGCCGAGTCGCCCGAGAAGCTGGCGGCCGGCAAGACCTGGTTCTTCGTCGCCCTCGGCATCACGGTGTTCTACCTCTCGCTCGGTACCGAGCAGTACTGACGGCCCCTGCACATCATGAACGACGCTCCCCTCGCCACGGTCGAGCTGACCCGCCCGCGCGCGGCGGTCAAAGTGCTGCGCAGCTACAGCGTGCTCATCGACGGCCGCAAGATCGACAGTCTCGAGGCCGGGGCGACCCGGCGCTACGCCCTGCCGGCCGGATCGCACGAGATCGGCGTGTCGATGGACTTCTACAAGAGCCCGCCGCTGACGCTCGCGCTGCGCGCAGGCGAGACCGTGTGCCTCGAGTGCGGCGAGAAGGCGCCCCTGCTCGGCCCGGGCGGACTGTCGCTGCGCGGGCTGGGCAATGCGTTCGGCTCGATGCTGTCGCCGAACGACTACTTCTATCTGCGCGTCATCGGTCCGGAAGCGACCGAGGCGCCGGCGGTCCCAGCCGCGCCCGCGCCCGAAGCGGCGAGCCGCATCGCATCCGCGCCGCGCGTGCAGGCGGGCATCGAGCCGATGATCTTCCTCTCCTACCGCCGCGACGACACCGAGCACATCACCGGCCGCATCCGCGACCGGCTCGGCATGCACTTCGGTGATCACGCCGTCTTTCGCGATGTCGACTCGATTCCCGCCGGCATGGACTTCGTGCGCAAGGTGGAGGAGACGATCCGGGCCGCGCGCGTACTGGTGGCGATCATCGGACCGCAGTGGGCCGACGCCACCGACCGCCAGGGCCGCCGCCGCCTCGACCAGGCCGACGATCCGGTGCGCTTCGAGCTCGAGACCGCGCTCGGCCTCGAGCTGCCGTTGGTGCCGGTGCTCGTCAGGCAGGCCAGGATGCCCGCGCGCGAGGAGTTGCCCGCCTCGCTTGCCGCGCTGTCCTCGATCAATGCCGTGATCATTCCGCCCGAGCCCTATTTCGCCGAAGGGGTCAAGCGCCTGGCGGGGGCGATCGAGGCGCTCATCACCCCCGCGGCGGCGGTCGTGCCGGCAGCGCCACGGTTCTGCGTCGCCTGCGGGCATCGGCTGGCGCCCGGACAGGCCTTCTGCACGCTCTGCGGACAGCGCGCCTGAGCGTGCTCGCTGCGCCGAACTTGTCGCCCAGCGTGACGGATTCGGCGCCCGACCGCCTTTGGACGATGACCCGCCGCGACTTTCTGGCGATCAT
The DNA here is from genome assembly GCF_039614725.1 of Thauera sp. JM12B12. Classification (NCBI taxonomy): domain Bacteria; kingdom Pseudomonadati; phylum Pseudomonadota; class Betaproteobacteria; order Rhodocyclales; family Zoogloeaceae; genus Thauera; species Thauera sp. JM12B12. The sequence continues at coordinate 876,239 of NZ_CP154859.1, forward strand.
GCGAGCGTGTGTCCTCGCCCCTGCCGCAATGGCCAGGGAGGACGTCGGAATCATCGGGTGGGCGTGCGCCCAGCCCCCCGCCCAGCGCCCGCGGAATTGCCATGAAAAGCCATCTTGCCGAAGACATCCGGATCGCCCATCCGCGCTTTCACCATTCGACCCGCGAGGGCTTGTACTGCCCGATCGCGTTCATGTTCGTCACCGCGCACATGTGCGACGACATCCTGGCCGAGCGCCAGATGCTGCTCGCGTCGCTGCCGCCGGCCCTGCACGAGCGCCAGCTGCGCCTGTTCGCGCGCTACGACCCGGCGGTGAGCGCGTCCGCCTTCAAGCGGCTGCTGCAGGTCTATGTCCACCCGGAGTGCGGTTCGCGCTGAACCTGCAGGCAGGCGGTGGGCGCTGCACGCGGCGGGGAATCTTTCTCCGCGGAGGCCGGTCTGTTCAGGCGAACAGGCCGGAGGAGGGCGAGGCGATCATGCTTATGTCACATCTTCGGTGTATAAAGACGCGTTTTCCATGCCGTCCGCGGAGCCATGAAGAGTCACCTCGCAGAACACATCCAGATCGCCCATCCCCGTTTTCACCATCCGCTCGGCGACGGGCTATACAGCCCGATCGCCTTCATGTTCGTGACGCCGCGCATGCGTGACGACATCCTCGACGAGCGCGAGATGCTGCTTTCGGCGCAGCCCGCCGCGCTGCACGAGCGCCAGCAGAAGCTGTTCGCCAGCTACGAGCCCGGAGTCAGCGCCGAGGCCTTCAAGCAGCTCCTGCGCCTCTACGGCTACCCGTTCTCCAACCGGCGCTGAGCCGGCGCCGCCTGCGCCAACGCTGGCGGCCCTTGTCATGTTCGTGGTCAGCGCGCCAGGCGCTGGGCGTGCCCCTGCCGTTCGCCGGCCTCGAGCTGCTGCGCGAAGGCGGGGAAGTCCAGCCCGAGACGCGCCTGCAGCGCCAGCGCCTGGCTGCGCAGCCAGTGCCAGCGCGGCGCGAAGGCCGGGTCGCGGAAGGCGAACAGGATGTGGTTGCCGTCCTCGCGCACCGGGATCGCGATCACGCGCTCGTCGAACACTTCCAGCAGGCGGGCCACGTGCGGTGCGTAGCCCGCGCGCGCGCCGGCCACGTTCATGACCAGCACGCCCCGCCCGCCCAGGTGGCGGCGGGCGTGTTCGTAGAAATCCGCTTCGAGTAGTGCGCCGGCCACCCCGTCGGCACCGAAGGCGTCGACCAGCAGCAGGTCGCAGCGCGTCTGCGCCGCCGCGATCCACTGCACGCCGTCGCCCGCCACGACGCGAAAGCGTGCGTCGTCGGGCGGCACGCCGAAGTGCTCGCGCAGCGCGATCACGTGCGGGTCGATCTCGAGCGCGGTGAGCTCGGCCGCGGGCAGGTGGCGGTGGCAGAAGCTGGCCAGCGAGCCGCCACCCAGCCCGAGCATGGTGATCCGCCGCGGGCGCGGGTTGAACAGCAGGCAGGCCATCATGCGCTGGGCGTAGGCGAGCGCCAGCAGCGCCGGGTGGTCGATGACCATCACGCTCTGCACGAAACCGAGACTGAAATGCAGTGCGCGCAGGCCACCGTTCTCGAGCACGAAGGGCTTGTCGTAGCGGCCCGCGAGCAGGCGTGCGGCGAGCGCGGCGGCGTCGCTGTCCGGCGGCTCGAGCAGGCGGACGAGGCCGGGCTCGGCGGGGAAGGGGCTGGGCAGCTCGAACAGGTGTTTCATGCCATGGCTAGGCTCTGCATCGGCGAACGAGGGCGGCGCCGGCTTCAGCGCCGTCCGCTGCGCCAGATCGACACCAGCACCCACAGCCCGCCCCCCACCGCGCCGAGGAAGCCGAGCAGGCCGAAGGTACGCAGGCTCGCCAGCCCGGGGTCGCGCACCACCGCCATCAGGATCGCGGTGCCGATGATCAGCGCCGCGGTGACGATGCCGAGCGTCATGCGGCTGATCGCGCGGTCGAGCTGGTCCGCCGTGCGCTTGAGCGAGAGCACGTCAACCTGGATCTGCAGCTTGCCGCGGCGGCCGGCGCGCAGCAGGTCGCGCAGGTCCTGGGGCAGACCGGTGACGAGATCGAGCGTACTGCCCAGGCCGCGCCAGCCGCGGCGGGCGAGGGCGGCGGGGGCGTGGTGGGCGGCGAGCACCTGCTCGAGCAGCGGCTGTACCTCGCCGGCGAGGTCGAAGTCGGGGTCGAGCTGGCGGCCGAGGCCCTCCAGCGTGATGAAGGCCTTGATCAGCAGCGCGAGATCGGGCGGCAGCGCCAGGCCGTGCTCGCGCAGCAGCGCCATCAGGTCGGACAGCATGGCGGTGAGGTCGAGGCGCTTGAGCGGCACGCCCTTGTACTGGTCGACGAAGGCCTCGATGTCGCGGCGCAGGCGCTCGGGCGAGGTGTCGGGGTCGCCCTCGTCGCCGCTGCGCCACTCCTGCATCACGTCTGCGACGGTCGCGGCGTCGCCCGATACGAGGCCGAGCAGCATCACCGCGACCTCGTGGCGGCGCGCCTCGGACAGCCGTCCGACCATGCCGAAGTCGATCAGTGCGACGCGGTTGGCGGGCAGGTAGAACACGTTGCCGGGGTGCGGGTCGGCGTGGAACAGGCCGTCTTCCAGCATCATCTTCAGCACCGCGGCGGCGCCGCTGCGCGCGAGCGCCTTGCGGTCGAGGCCTGCGGCGTCGACCAGGTCGAGGCGGCGGCCGGGGATGCCGTCGACGTAGTCCTGCACGTTGAGGCGCTCGCCGCACCACGCCCAGTGGATGGCGGGAATGACGATGTCCGCGTGGCTGGCGAGGTTGCCGGCGATGCGCTCGGCGTTGCGGCACTCGGCGGCGAAGTCGAGCTCGCGGCGCAGCGACAGGGTGAATTCGCGCACCACCTCGCGTGGGCGGTAGCGGCGAAGGTCGGGGGCTTCGGCGTCGATCAGCTCGGCCAGCCGCGCGAGCAGGTTGAGGTCGGCCTCGACCTGCGGGCGGATGCCCGGGCGGCGCACCTTGAGCACCACCTCGCGGCCGTTGGCCAGGCGCGCACGATGCACCTGGGCGAGCGATGCGGCTGCGATCGGTACCGTCTGCAGGTCGGCGAAAACGGTCTCGGGTGCCGCGCCGAGGTCCTCGGCGAGCTGCGCGTGGATGCCGTCCCAGGGCGCCGCGGGTGCGGCGTCCTGCAGCTTGCCGAACTCGGCGATCCAGTCGGGCGGGAACAGGTCCACCCGGGTGGCGAGGAGCTGGCCGAGCTTGATGAAGGTGGGGCCGAGCTCTTCCAGCGTACGGCGGATGCGCTCGGGCGGCTCCATGTGGGCGAGCGCTTCGGGTGCGCGCCAGTGCAGGGCCTTGCCGGCGCGTTCGAGCGCGTTGCCGAGGCCGACGCGGCGCACGAGGTCGCTGAAACCGTAGCGCACGAGCACGCTGGCGATCTCGTGCGCGCGGGCGAGGTCGCGTGCCGCGCCGATGGCCTCCCAGAGCATCGAATCAGTCTTTGTCTTCGTCGCGCGCGGTGCCGGGCCCGGATGGGTGCAGGCGGTCGGCGACCCCGCGCAGCATGCCGGCGGCGAGGCTGGCAAGGAGCTCGGTCTGGTTGCGCAGGGTCTGCATCCCGCCCTCGACCTGGGACCACGCCAGGCTGCTGCTGGCGCGTGCCAGCTCGGCGATCGCGTCGCGCACGCGCGCGCCGGAGGCGGTGCCGCTGTGGCGCATGTGCTCGGCGAGCTCGGTCAGGGTGTCGCGGGCCTGGCCGCTGGTCTTGCGCGCGGCGTCGCCGAGGGCGCCGATGAAATCGCTTTCCAGGGTGGAGAAGGGCTCCAGCGTCTGGCGCAGGCCTTCGCGCGTGAACTCCGCGCTGCGCCCGACCGCCTCCTGCATGGCGAGCTGGGTCGCCTGCGCGGCGCTCGCCATTGCCTGGTCGAGGCCGTGCATCGCCTCCCTGAAGGCGGCGCTGCGCTCGGCGTCGACCGGCATCGCGCCGCGCTGGGCGCCCTCGAGCACGGCATTCATCACGTCGCGCAGCGCCTTGCCGTCGAGGCGGCCCTCGGTCAGCGCGGCGAGGGTGATCGTACGCACGCGCTCGGCGATGGATGCGGTGTCGGCGCCGACGGCGGCCTCCACGTCGCGTTCGATCTTGCGGGTGTCCAGGCTCATGTTCGGTCTCCAGTGCGGGTTCGGCGGGGCGGAAACGAAGGCTTCCTTCAGTCTATTGAGGGCGGAGGCGGAAACACAAGCGCGGTCTTCCGCCCGCCCACGCGGTGTGGCGCGTCCGGTACCATCCACGGCGCGTGTGCGCCCGCGGCGCAGCCCACTCCGGGGAGTCCGATCGAGATGTACCGTTTGTTCAAGACCTCGCACCGGCGTTGCGCAATTGCGGCAGCGCTCGCTCTTCTCGCCTGGCTTGCCGCGTTGCCCGCGGCCGCGGGCGAACTGCCGCGCGCGCGCAGCGTGCCGGGCGGGGTCGCCGTGGTCGAGCTCGGTCCGGCGCTGGTGGCGCCGCGGGCGAGCGTGGACGGGGTGCCGGTACTGGTGAGCGGGCGGCCCGGCGGCTGGGTCGCGGTGGTGGGCATCCCGCTCGAGGCCGCAGCCGGCGCGCTGTACCTGGACGTGCGCGGCGAGGATGCGCCGCCGCGGCGGCTCGAGGTCGCCGTGGCGCCGGTACGCTATGCCGAGCAGCGCCTCCGGGTGGCTCCCGGCAAGGTCGACCTGTCGCCCGAGGATCTTGCCCGCCACGAGCGTGAGCGCCTGCGCTCGGCCGAGGTGATCTCGACCTGGAGTGCGCGCGAACCCGCCACCCTGCGCATGCTGCAGCCGGTGCCCGGGCGGCGCTCGGGTTCCTTCGGCCTGCGCCGGGTGTTCAACGAGCAGCCGCGCAAGCCGCACAGCGGCATGGACATCGCCGCGCCCACCGGGACCCCGGTGGTGGCGGCAGCTGCGGGCCGGGTGATCGACACCGGCGACTACTTCTTCAACGGCAACACCGTGTGGCTGGATCACGGCAGCGGGCTGCTCAGCATGTACTGCCACCTGTCCGCGATCGATGTTCGGCCCGGCGAGGAGGTTGCTGCGGGCGCGCGCATCGGCGCGGTCGGTGCCACCGGGCGTGTCACCGGGCCACACCTGCACTGGTCGGTGATGCTCAACCGCACGATGGTGGACCCGGCGCTGTTCCTCGCCGACGCCGGCCGCGCGCGCTGAATGCGCTACGCTTGCGGCATCGCAGCCGTCGAGCATCCCGTTCTCCCTGCCGACTTTCTCGATACGCCTGTTCCGCTGCGGCGGCGAGCGCGTACACTTCCGTCATGAATCACGCCCCAGACGCCGCCGCCCCGAGCGAGCGTGCCCGCCGCCATGCCGCGCTCCGCTTCGCCTTTCCGCTCATCGCCCTCACCCTGCTCATCGGCGCGGTGGGCGCATTCGGCTACCGCGCGCTGAGCGAGGAGATCCGCCGCGAGACGCAGCGCACGCTCGCCGTCATCGCCGAGCAGAAGCGCCAGCAGATCGAGGGCTGGCTCCACGAAGCGCGGGTGGACGCGGAGATGTACTTCTCCGGGCACTCGCAGCTCGAAGCGGTGTTCGAGCAGTGGCTCGATGACGGCCGCCGCGATGCCGCCGCGCTCGCGCGCATGCGCGCGCTCGTCGAGGAACTCGCCCGCCTGCGCGGCTGGGAGAGCGTCGCGCTGGTGGACGCCGGAGGCGCGCCCGCGCTCGCGATCGGCAGCGCCGACCTTTCCGTCCATGCCGCGTTGATCGCGGACGTGCTGCGCCGGCCGCGCGTCGAACTGGTCGACCTGCACCAGGACGCGCAGGGCGGCATCCACTTCGGCGTGCTCGCCCCGGTGGGGGCGCCGGCGCGCGGCGTCGCCTATCTCATCTGGCGCGCCGAAGCGCAGCTCTATCCGATGGTGGAGGCGTGGCCGGTGCCCACGCGCAGCGCCGAGACCTATCTCGTGCGCCGCGATGGCGACGGCGTGCGCTTCCTGACTCCGCTGCGCCATCACGCCGACGCCGCGCTCCGGCTCCTGCGGCCGCTCGACACGCCCGACCTGCCCGCCGCGCGCGCCGTGCTCGGCGAGCGCGGCATCCTTGCCGGCGGTCGCGACTATCGCAGCGTGCCGGTGCTGGCCTACGCGGCCGCGGTCGAGGGCACGCCCTGGCTCATGCTCGCCGAGATCGACGAGCGCGAGGCCTATTCCGGCATCCGTACGCTGACCTGGGGCATGGGTGTGGTGATGCTGCTCGGACTGACGCTGGTGTACTCGGCCGGCTACCTGATGTGGCGGCGCGACCGCGAGCAGCGCGAACTCGCCGCGCTGCAGGCGCGCCAGGCGGCCGAGGCGCGCTTTCGCGTCATCTTCGAGCAGGCCCCGCTCGGGGTCGTGCTGCTCGACCCGCGCACGCGGCGGATCACCGAGGCCAACAGCCGCTTCGCCGAGATCGTCGGACGCCGTGCCGAGGCGCTCGTCGGCGTCGACCCGATCCAGCTCACCCATGCCGAAGACGTTGCCGAGAGCCAGCGCCAGCTCGCCCGCCTCGACGCCGGGCGGATCGCCGGCTACCGTCTCAACAAGCGCTACCTGCGCCCGGATGGCACGCCGGTGTGGGTGAGCCTGGCCTTCGCGCCGGTGCAGGTCGCCTCCGAGGATGCGCCGCGCTACCTCGGCATCGTCGAGGACATCTCCGCGCGCATGGAAATGGAGGACCGCCTGCGCCAGGCCTCGGCAGAAGCCGCCGCAGCCAACGCCGCCAAGAGCGAATTCCTCGCCCACATGAGCCACGAGATCCGTACGCCGATGAACGCGGTGCTCGGTCTCGCCCAGGTGCTCGAGCGCGAGCCGCTTGCGCCCAACCAGCGTGACATGGTCGAGCGCATCCGCAGCGCCGGCCAGTCCCTGCTCGCGATCCTCAACGACGTACTCGACCTGTCGAAGATCGAGGCCGGGCAGCTGCGCATCGAGCCGCGCCCCTTCGACCTGCGCGCCGTGCTCGCCAATCTGGAAAGCCTGATGGGACAGAGCGCACACGCCAAGGGCCTCGCCCTGCGCGTCGAGGCCCAGGCGCTGCCGCCCGGCCTGCTGCTCGGCGACGGGCTGCGCATCGAGCAGCTGCTGTTCAACCTCGTCGGCAACGCGATCAAGTTCACCGAGCGCGGCGAGGTGGCGCTGCGGGTACGCACCGATCCCCTTGCCGATGGCGGCCTGCGCCTGCGCGTGGAGGTGCGCGACACCGGCATCGGCATCTCGCCGGAGGCGCTGGCGCGGCTGTTCACCCCCTTCACCCAGGCCGACGCCGGCATCGGCCGGCGTTTCGGCGGCACCGGGCTGGGATTGTCGATCTGCAAGCGCCTGGTCGAGCTGATGGGTGGCACCATCGGTGCGCAGAGCCAGCCCGGCTTGGGCAGCCTGTTCTGGTTCGAGCTTCCGCTCGAGCCGGCCGCGGGCGAGGCGGTGGCGCGGGCGGCGCCTTCCGCACCCGCGCAGCACGGACCGCGGCTGAGCGGCGCCCATGTCCTGGTGGTCGACGACAGCGCGATGAACCGCGACCTCGTCGAGCGCGCGCTCGCGCTGGAGGGGGCCACCGCCACGCTCGCCGCCGACGGCCAGCAGGCGCTCGAGCTGCTCAAGAGCCGGGCGCAGGCCTTCGACGCGGTGCTCATGGACGTGCAGATGCCGGTACTCGACGGCCTCGGCGCCACCCGCCGCATCCGTGAGGAGCTCGGTCTGGTGGCGCTGCCCGTGATCGCCTTCACCGCCGGAGTGCGCGACGAACAGCAGGCCGCGGCGCGTGCCGCAGGTGCCGACGACGTGCTGCCCAAGCCGATGGACCTCGAGCAGATGACGCAGCTGCTGCTGCGCTGGATCGGCCCGCGGCCGCCGTCCGCCGCAGCGACGACTGCCGCCCCCGCCACGGCGGACGACGACTTCCCGACGCTGCCCGGCATCGACCGTGCGCGCGCGATCCAGCGTCTCGGCAAGGATCGAGCGATGTTCCTCGGCCTGCTCGAGCTCTTCATCGAGGACAACGCCGACGTGGTCGCGCACGCACGCGAGGACCTCGCGCGCGGCGACGCGGACGCCGCCGCCCGCCGCATGCACACGCTGCGCAGCAACGCCGGCTTCATCTGCGCGCTCGCCATCATGGACGCCGCGGGTGCGCTGGAGAAGGCGATCGAGGCGCACGAGGCGGGCGTGGACGCCGCGCTCGATGCGCTTGCCGGCGACATCGCGGCGCTCGTCGCCGCCGGTCGCGCGCTGGGCTGAGGCCCGCCTGGGGAGCCCGCGCGGCCGACGTGGACACGGTCGGGCGGCCTGCCTATCCTGAATTGGAACGCGACCCGCCAGCCCCCGGCGCGGTCCGGGTTTGCCCGGGCCGGCGCGCCGCTGCCCCGGGTGCCCGCCGCTGCCGCACCGCACCCAGGAGACTGCCATGACCGCCGCGCGCATCACCCCCGCCGAACTCAACCAGAAGCTGGCCGACCTCTCCGTGCCCGAGAGTGCGCTCGCGGATTACTTCATCGTCGATGACGCGCAGTCGGGGCTCTTCCACCCGAAGCTGCAGCTCAACCCCGACACCGTCGCGCTGCCCGCCGACCCCGCCGAGGCGCGCGCGCGCAGCGAGGCGGCGATGAACTTCGCCAACGGCATCGCGCGCATGCGCCGGCGCGTGCGCTTCGACCGCATGCTCGCCGATGGCTACAAGGGGCCGGTGCTGGTGTCCGAGGGCGACTCCTGGTTCCAGTACCCGATCAAGCTCGAGGACACCATCGACCACCTGTACGCGAAGGGCTTCGCGGTGCGCAGCCTGGACGCGGCCGGCGACACGCTCGAGAACATGCTCAAGGATCACGAGTACGTCGACGCGATCGGCGAGAGCAAGGCCTCGATCTTCCTGCTCTCGGCGGGCGGCAACGACGCGCTCGGCGGCGGCAACCTGCGCGCCCACCTGCGCGATTTCGACCCCGCGCTGTCGCCCGCCGCGCACGTGCTGCCGAGTTTCGAGCAACTGCTCGACCATGCGCTGGCGATGTACGAGCGCGTGCTGCGCGACGTCGAGGCGCTGCCCGGCGTGGTGACGATCTGCCACGGCTACGACTACGTGATTCCCAACGCCGGCAAGTGGCTGGGCAAGCCGATGCTCGCGCGCGGCATCAAGGACGGCGCGGTGCAGCGCGGCATCGCCGCGCACATGATCGACCGCTTCAACGAGCGCCTGCGCCAGCTCGTCGCCCGCTTCGGCGTGCGCGCGATCCATGTCGATGCGCGCGGCGCGGTGGGCAACACGCTCGCGGTCTGGCACGACGAGCTGCATCCGAAGAACCCCGGCTACGGCCGCGTCGCCGACCGCTTCGAGAAGGCCATCCAGGCGGTCGCCGGACGCACGCAGGCGCCGCGTAGCCGCGGCACCGGCAAGAAGGCGGCCGCGCCGGCCGCTGCGCCCGCCCGCCGCGGCTGGTCGGTGCACATCGGCCTCAACAAGGTCGATGCCGGGCACTACGGCGGCGACGCCGAGCTCTTCGGCTGCCACTTCGACGCCGAGGACATGGAGCGCATCGCGGGCGAGCGCGGCTTCGAGCAGCGCACCGTGCTGCTCGACGAGCAGGCCACGCGCGAGGCGGTGAAGAAGGCGCTCACCGCCGCCGCAGCCAAGCTCAAGGCCGGCGACGTGTTCCTGCTCACCTACGCCGGCCACGGCAGCCAGGTGCCCGACTTCAACGCCGACGAGGACGACGGCGCCGACGAGACCCTGTGCCTCTACGACGGCATGCTGATCGACGACGAGCTCTACGAGCTGTGGTCGAAGTTCGCCGACGACGTGCGCATCGTGATGATCTCCGACAGCTGCCACAGCGGGACGGTGTCGCGCGCCGGGCGCACCGGCCAGCCCGCCGCCGGCGGCGCCGCGCCCGCCGTGCGCACCCGCCTGCTGCCGCTGTCGCTGGCAATGAAGACCTTCCGCACCCATCGCGACTTCTACACCGCGCTCGGACGCCAGCATCGCGGCCCGGACGAGCGCATCCTGACGCGCGAGCTCGACATGCCCTTGCGCTGCCCGGTGCTGTTGCTCGCGGGCTGCCAGGACAATCAGGAATCGCAGGACGGCGTCGGCAACGGCCGCTTCACCCAGGAGCTGCTGCGGGTGTGGGACGAGGGGCGCTACGACGGCGACTGGGAGACGATGGTGCGGCGCATCGTCGCCAACATGCCACCCAGCCAGACGCCGCGCCTGACGCTGATCGGACGCAGCCCGGAGACGCTGGCAGCGGAGCGGCCGTTCAGCATCTGAGCACGCCGCTCAGGCTTGCGGTTCGTCGCGCTGCAGGGGGGCGTCGCCGCGCCGCTCCATGCGGACGGCGATCGCGATGCGCTCGCGGATGCGCGGATCGCGCGCCCGCGCGGCGATCTCGGCGAGCGTCGTGCCGTTCTGCATGGTGACGGCGGTCGATGCACCGGCATCGAGCAAGTGGTTGATGATCTGCCAGTGGCCGTTGGCGACGGCCTTGAGCAAGGCGGTGGAGCCGTCGGTGGCGACCAGGTTCACCCGCGCCTTGTGCTGCAGCAGCAGCGCGACGAGCTCGCCATGGCCGCGCGCGGCGGCCTGCAGCAGCGGGGTGATGCCCGCGAGGCTGGTGGCGTTGACCTCGGCGCCCTTGCGCAGCAGCAGCGCCGCCACCCTCAGGAAGCCGTTTACGGTTCCCCAGTGCAGCGGCGTGTAACCGTCCGCGTCCTGCGCGTGCACGCTCGCGCCGAGCTTGATGAGCTCGAGCGCGAGGGTCTCGCGGCCGTTGAAGGAGGCGACCATCAGCGGCGTCCATTCGCGGCTGTCGCGCGCGTTGACGTCGAAGCCCGCATGCAGGAAGAGTCGTGCCACGTGCTCGTCGCCCGACTCGACCGCGCGCACGAAGCCCGCCATCGTGCGCGGGATGTTGAGGCGTTCCAGCTCGGCCACGGCGCGCTCGAAGTCCCAGGGGTCGGATGCTGGCGCGCTGGCGGCTGCGGCGTGCTCCTGCTCCTGGGGCTTGATCGGGCCGATGCGGTCGTAGGCCAGGCTCAGGGCAAGGATCTCGGCCCCGACCTCGGGCGGGAAGCCACGCCGCCCGGGACGCTTGGAGACCATCAGCTCGGAGAAGTACTCGGTGAGCGCCTCGGGGTCGTTCCACAAGGCGTCGAGCTGGCGTACGACGTGGGGAAAGCCTTCGGCCAGCTTGTGCGGGAATTTCTCCGCATGCGTCGAGGCGAGCAGGAAAGAGAGGGGGGCTGGTGTATCGCTCATGTGCTCGGCGAGCGGCCGCACCGCTCGCCCTCCATCATCGGCGGGCGCCCGCAGGGGCGCTCAGGACAGCGGGGCGCGATCGATCCGCGACAGCGGCAGGTTGACCTCGAACAGCTTGGCATTGACCGCGGCGATGCCGAAGCCGAGCAGGCGCGCGCGGTGCATGGCGAGGTAGGCCTCGGCGCTGGCGCGGTCGGCGAACAGGTAGATGCCCCCGGCCTCGCCGGCCTCGCGGTTCTCGGTCCAGATCTTCCACTGCAGGCCGGGCTCGGCGGCGATCGAGGTGGCGAGCGCCTCCATGCCGGCGGCCATGTCCTCGCCCCAGGGGCCGGAGAAGGGGAAGTCGATCTGCAGCAGTACCGCCATGTTGGTCTCCAGGGAGTGAGGTCTGCGCCGCAGCCCGGGATCCGGCGGGCGAGCGGCCGTTTCAGTCTAGCAGCTCGATCGATCGCTGCAGCGGGAGCGGCGCGGCGTTCAGGTGGTGAAGAAGCGCTCGCTCAGCTCTTCCAGGCCGAGGCTGTGCAGCAACGCGGCGACGCGCTCGGCGGCGCGCCGGCGCGGGCGGTCGGGCTGGTGGCGGGCGATGATGAGCTCGTTCTTCATCGAGTGCTCCCAGCCCACGAGCTCGGTCACGGTGACCTCGTAGCCGTGGGCCTCGAGCTGCAGGCAGCGCAGCACGTTGGTGACGTGGCTGCCGAACTCGCGGGTGTGGATCGGGTGGCGCCACAGCTCGGCGAGCGGCTCGCGCAGCGCCTGCTGCTTGTGCTTGCGCAGCACCGCCGCGACCTCCGCCTGGCAGCAGGGCACCAGCACGATCGCGCGCGCGCCCTTCTTCAGCGCGAAGCGGATGGCGTCGTCGGTGGCGGTGTTGCAGGCGTGCAGCGCGGTGACGATGTCGATGCGCGCGGGCAGGCGGTCGGAGCTGATCGAGTCGGCGACCGAGAGGTTCTGGAAGCGCATGCCGGCGGAAAAGCCCAGCTTGTCGGCGAGCCGGCGCGAGCTCATCACCAGCTCGTCGCGGGTCTCGATGCCGTGGATGCGGCCGGCGGGCGCGCGCGTCTTGAAGAACAGGTCGTGGAGGATGAAGCCGAGGTAGGACTTGCCGGCACCGTGGTCGACGAGCTCGATGTCCGGGTGCTCGGCGAGCGCAGCCTCGAGCAGCGGCTCGATGAACTGGTACAGGTGATAGACCTGCTTCAACTTGCGCCGGCTGTCCTGGTTGAGCTTGCCGTCGCGGGTCAGGATGTGAAGCTGCTTGAGCAACTCGATCGATTGCCCGGGGCGGATTTCGGGATGTGGGGCGTTCATGGCGTGGCACGGGCCGGAAAGGCGGGAAGGGCGCCAATGTACTCCCCGCGCAGGGCGTCACCAAGCCCGGGCGCTGCGCCACGGCGCAGCCCTGACGTGCGATCGGGGTCATACTATGGCCGGGATTGACGGCAGGGCGCGGGCGTCCGGTGCGGCGCGCACCCGCGTGCAGTGAAGTTCGGGAGGGGCGGAGATGAGAAGCTGGATCCAGGAGCGGGCGGGACGTTTGCTGCTGTGCGTGCTAGTGCTGATGGGCGCGGCAGGCTGCCACAAGGCGGAGCCGCCGGTCGGCAGCGCGCCGCCGGACAACCCACCGGTCACGGCGGAGCCGCCGCCGGCTCCGGCGCCCGCTCCCGTGCAACCCGCGCCACCGCCACCTCCACCCCCGTCGCCCGTGCTGCCGCCGCCGTCCGCCAACGGTGGCGACCGCCCGGTCGCCTCGGCGCTGCCGGACTTTCCCTGGCCGCCGCCGCGCTATTCCGCCTTCGAGGTGCTCGCGCGCGACTGGCTCGCGCCCGGGGCGGACGCGCGCCTGGGCGCCGCCGCAGCGCGCCTCGAGGCCGCCTTCGACGCCGCCGGCTACGTCGAGCGCAGCTACTATCGCGTGCCGGGCGGCTTCGCCCTCGCCTCGCGCGCCGAGCAGATCCACGCCGACGCCAGCCCCTACCCGGCCCCCGAGCGCTGGAGCGTCGACCCCGAGGGTGCCGGCAGGAGCTTCGCCGACCGGCTGCGCGCGCTGTTCAACGCGCCGCCGGGGCATTACCGGGTGATCGTGTTCGTCGTCACCGACCAGGACTTCGCCGCCGCGCCGCGCTCGGCCCCCGAGGCCGAGGCGCGCGCCTGGGTGAGCGGCGGCGGCCTGCGCCTGCCGTCCGCGATCGCCGCGCAGCCTTTCACCGCCGCGCACTACGCCAGCGCGCTGATCTACGAGTTCGAGCGCCGCAGCGAGCGCGCACCGGCCGACGTGCGCGTGCCGAGCGCCGCGCCCGGCCGGGTGCATCTGGAAAAGGGCGGCCTGTGGCAGGCGCTGGCGGCGAACTGAGATGCTGAGCGAGGACGATTTTCACCGCCTTGCCGCGGTGCGCAGGCTGGGCCTGGTGTCGATGCTGCTGGCGGTGGCCTGCCTGCTCGGCACCGCCGGGGCGCTGATGCTGCTGCCCTACGCCGGCGCGGCCGGGCAGGCGATCGTGGGTGGGGCCGGCCTGGCGGTGGCCGGCGTGGCCTTCGCGTTCGGACGCATGATCAGTCTGCGCCGGCCGGGCGCGCGCCGCGTCGGCTTCGCGGCGGTCGGGCTGGCGGCCGCGTCGGCGGTGCTGTTCGCCCTGCTCGCGGTGGCGAGGCCGGAGGCGGCGGGCTACTTCCTGGCCTGGCTGGTGGTCCACCTCGCCTACGCGGGTTTTGCGCTCCATCGCCTGGTGCGCTGGCCGAGCGGCGAGCTCGCCGACGAGCCGCCGGTCGCGCTCGGCATCTTCATCTCCTACCGGCGCGACGACAGCCGCGAGACGGTGGGGCGGCTGCATGACGCGCTCAGTCGCGGTTTCGATCCCGCGCGCATCTTCCTCGACGTCGCCGGCCAGGTGCCCGGCGAGGATTACCGCAGCGTGATCGGTCGCGCACTCGACGCCGCCGAGGTGGTGCTGGTCGTCATCGGCCCGCGCTGGCTCGACATCACCGATGCGCAGGGTCGGCGCCGCCTGGACGACCCCGAGGACATGGTGCGGATCGAGGTCGAGTCGGCCCTGCAGCGCGGCAAGCAGGTGATCCCGGTGCTGGTGCAGGGCGCGGCGATGCCGGCCGACGAGGCGCTGCCCGCCGCGCTGGCGCCGCTCGCCTTTCGCATGGCTTCGCCGCTGCGTCCCGACCCCGACTTCCGCGCCGACCTGCTGCGCCTGGTCGACGCCCTGCGCACGCATGCGGAAGGCCATGCCGACTGAACTGCGCCCCGCCGGTGCGGGCGAACAAAGGAGAAAGATGGTTCAGGCAACACACCCTGGCACGGACGCAAGTGCCGCCGGGCGGGCGGGGATCCCGCCAGCCTTCATCGTGATCATCGCCGGCATGGTGGCCGCGCTCCACATCGGCAAGATCCCGCCCGCGCTCCCGGTGCTGCGCGACGCGCTCGGCGTCAGCCTGGTCGAGGCCGGCTTCCTGCTGTCGATGGTGCAGATGGCGGGCATGCTCGGCGGCGTGTTCATCGGTCTGGCGGCGGACGGCTTCGGCCTGCGCCGCAGCATGCTGCTGGGCCAGTTCGTGCTCGCCTCCGCCAGCCTCGCTGGCGCCTGGGCGACGCAGCCGGGCGAACTGCTCGTCTTGCGCGCGCTCGAGGGCCTCGGTTTCCTGCTCGTGGTGCTGCCGGTGCCGAGTCTGATCCGCCAGCTCGTGCCGCCGAGCCGGCTGGCGCTGCACCTGGGCTTGTGGGGCACCTACATGGCCACCGGCACCTCGCTGGTGCTGGCCGGCGGACCGCTGCTGATGAGCGCGATCGGCTGGCAGGGGCTGTGGGGCGCGTTGGCGGTGGTGTCGGCCGCGGTGGCGGCGTGGCTGTTCCTGCGCGTGCCGTCGGACCGTGCGCGGCGCGCCGCGGCGAGTGCCGGCGCGCCGGCCGGGGCCGCCCCAGCTGCACGCGCGCAGGCGGTCGCGCGCCTGCGCGCCACGCTGGGCAGCCCGGGGCCGTGGCGGGTGGCGATCAGCTTCTCGATGTATTCCAGCCAGTGGCTGGCGGTGATCGGCTTCCTGCCGTCGATCTATGCCCAGGCCGGGCTGTCGGGCCAGGTGGCGGGCCTGCTGACCGCCTTCGCCTGCCTGGTGAACGTCACCGGCAACCTTGCCGCCGGCCGCCTGCTGCACCGCGGGGTGTGCGCCCGCCACCTGCTCTATGCCGGTTTCGTGGCGATGGCGGTCACCGCCTTCGTCGCCTTCAGCCCCGTCACCGCCGAGGCGCCGGTCGCGCGCTACCTGGCGGTGGTGCTGTTCTCGGCGCTCGGCGGCCTGATCCCGGCCACCCTGTTCGCGCTCGCGGTGCATGTGGCGCCCAGCGAACACACGGTGTCGACCACCGTGGGCTGGATGCAGCAGTGCTCGTCGGCCGGCCAGTTTCTCGGCCCGCCGCTGGTGGCCTGGGTGGCGGGGGCCGCCGGCGGCTGGCAGTGGACCTGGGTGATCACCGGGCTCGCCTGCGTCGTCGGCCTCGTGCTGTCGAGCCGGACGCGCTACCAGCGCGCCTGAGCCGGCGGCACCCGCGCTTCGGGGATGCGTGGCGGCCATGCGCCCCGCGCGGCGCAGCCTGCCGCGCGCCATCACCCCCGCAGCCAGGCGTGGTAGCGCGCCAGCCAGCCGAGCACGCGCTGCGGTGCATGGGCGCGCTTCCACTCGCCCGCGGCATATTTGCTGGCCTCGGACAGCGTCGGGTAGGTGTGGATGGTGCCGAGGATCTTGTTGAGGCCCAGGCCGTGCTTCATCGCCAGGGTGAACTCGGCCAGCAGTTCGCCGGCATGCTCGCCGACGATGGTCGCGCCCAGGATGCGGTCCTTGCCGGGCACCGTCAGCACCTTGACGAAGCCATGGTCGGCGCCGTCGGCGATGGCGCGGTCGAGGTCGTCGAGGCCATAGCGCGTCACCTCGAAGGCGATGCCGCGCGCGCGCGCCTCGCGCTCGTTGAGCCCGACGCGCGCCACCTCGGGGTCGATGAAGGTGGTGTGCGGCACCACGCGGTAATCGACCTTGAAACGCTTCAGCTTGCCGAACAGCGCGTTGACTGCCGCGTACCATGCCTGGTGCGCGGCGACGTGGGTGAACTGGTAAGGGCCGGCGACGTCGCCCGCGGCGTAGATGTTGGGGTAGAGGGTCTCGAGGTACTCGTTGGTGACCACCGTCCGCTGCACCGGGATGCCGATCTCCTCCAGCCCGTAGCCCTCGAGCCGGGCCTCGCGGCCCACCGCGCACAGCAGTGCGTCGAACGCAATCCGCGTCTCCTCGCCGGCGCGGGCGACGACGATGAACTTGCGTTCCCCGGCCGGCGTCTCCTCACGCTCGCAGCGCAGCGCCTCGAAGCCGGTCAGCACGTGCACGCCGTCGCGCTCGAGGGTGGTGCGGGCGAAGGTGGCGACGTCCTCGTCCTCGCGCGGCAGCAGTTGCGGCGCGCGTCCGATCTGGGTGACCTGCGATCCGAGGCGGGCGAAGCACTGCGCCAGCTCGCAGCCGATCGGCCCGCCGCCCAGCACCACGAGCCGGCGCGGTGGCGCATCGAGCCGGGCGAAGGCGTCCCACACCGTGTCGCTGGTCAGGTAGCCCACCGCCTCCAGCCCGGGCAGGGGCGGCACGGCCGGGCGGGCGCCGGCGGCGATGACGATGCTGCGCGTGGTGATGCGCTGCGTGCCACCGTCGTTCAACGCCACCTCCACCGTCCACGGATCGACGACGCGCGCGTAGCCCTGCACGACCTCGACGCCCAGCCCGGTATAGCGCGCGATGCTGTCGTGCGGTTCGATCTTGCGGATGACCTCATGCACGCGCGCCATCACCTTGTGGAAGCTGAAGCGGGGCTCGGCGGTATCCAGGCCGTAATGGCCGGCGTGGCGGATCTGGTGGGCGAGCTTCGCGCTGCGGATCAGCGCCTTGCTCGGCACGCAGCCGGTGTTGAGGCAGTCGCCGCCCATCTTGTGCGCCTCGACCAGGCTCACCTTCGCCTTCACCGCGGCGGCGATGTAGGCGGTGACCAGCCCGGCGGCGCCGGCGCCGATCACCACCAGGTTGCGCTCGAAGCGCGCCGGGCGCGTCCAGCGCGCATACACCCGGCGCGCCTGCACGCGCTCGAGCGCCCAGCGCGCGAGCAGCGGGAACAGGCCGAGCAGCACGAAGGAGGCGACGAGGGCGGGCGACAGCACGCCGCCCAGGCTGTCCACCGCGCCGAGCTCGGTGCCCGCGTTCACGTACACCAGCGTGCCGGGCAGCATGCCGATCTGGCTGACCCAGTAGAAGGTGCGGGTGCGGATCGGCGTGAGCCCCATCAGCAGATTGATCAGGAAGAAGGGAAAGGCCGGCACCAGGCGCAACGAGAACAGGTAGAAGGCACCGTCGCGCGCGATGCCCTGGTCGATCGCGCGCAGGCGCTCGCCGAAGCGCGCGTGCACGCTGTCGCGCAGCAGGTGGCGCGAGACCAGGAAGGCCAGCGTGGCGCCGATCGTGGACGCGAAGGACACGATCAGCAGCGCCCAGCCCAGCCCGAACAGCGCGCCGCCGGCGAGCGTCATCACCGCCGCGCCGGGCAGCGACAGCGCGGTCACCGCCACATAGGCGGCGAAGTAAAGCGCGGCAACCACGAGCGGAGAGGCTTCGCGCCAGGCGGCGAAGCCGTCCATGCCGGCCTTGAGGGCGTCGAGGTCGAGCTGGCGGTGCAGCCCGCTCGCGAAGAAGGCGGCGACGAGCGCCAGCACGACCAGCAGCAGGAGGGCTTTCTTCATCGTTCGTCACCCGCACCCGTGGAACCAGCGGGTCCGGGCGGGGGTTCGCCAGCCGGTGGAGCGTGTCCCTCGGCCCAGCGCCGGCTCAGCGCGCGCAGCGCCGCGAGCTGCTCCTCGAAGCGGCTGCATCCGGCGCACATGGCCAGGTGCATGCGCAGCGACAGGCGCTCGCGCAGCGACAACTCGCGCTCGAGCGCGTCCGAACAGAGGCGGGTGGCATCCTTGCAGCTCAGCATGTGGGGCACTCTCCGTGCGAAAACCAGTTCTTCTCGAGGCAGGCGCGCAGTCCGAGGCGGGCGCGGTGCAGCATGACGTGGCAGTTGCCGGTGCTGATCGCCAACTCGGCGCAGATCTCCGCCGTCTCCAGGCCGAGCACCTCGCGCATCGTGAACACGCGTGCGAGGTTCTCGGGCAGGTGCTCCAGGCAGGCCTCGAAGATGCGCCAGAACGCCGACTGGGTGGCCGCAGCCTCGGGATCGGTCCACGCGGCGGGACGGGCCTCGGGGCGCCAGTGGCCGTTGGCGCGGAACAGTGCGTCCACCGCGGCGTCGTCGAAGTCCGGCGCGAGCACGGTGCTGAAGTTCTCGCTGCGCCCGCGCCGGCGCAGCTGGTCGACCAGCTTGTTGCGCAGGATCGCGAACACCCAGGTCCTGAGCTCGGCGCGGCCATCGAAACGCGCCTGCTGTGCGCAGGCGGCCGCCATCGCCTCCTGCACCGCGTCCTCGGCGAGATCGGCGTCGCGCAGCTGCAGGCGCGCGAAGCGCAGCATGTCGCGACGCAGCTCGGTGAGCGCGGCATCGTCGTTCAGCAGCATCCGCTGCGCTCCGTGGTCGGCGCCGTGGTGGTGCCGGCCGCGACGGGGTCGAAGGGCATCGTGTCGCCGCAGCCGGCAAAGAGCCCGAAGTGGCGCGTGAAGTCGCCGATGAAGTCGAAGTGCGGGCGCAGCCGGCTGTCGTGCAGCATGCGCCAGGTGTTGCCGCAGACCGGAAACACCCGTCCGCTGTCGATGTGGTGGTGCTTGTCGAGCACGAAGCGCGAAGGCTGTCCGGGGACGGTGCCGCGATACACCACCGCCTGGCCATAGTCCTCGCAGGCGCCCTCCAGCCCATCGATGCGGAACAGCCGCCAGGTCGCCGAGAAGAAGCGGATGTCGCCCAGCTTGGCGGCGAGCGCGGGGTCGGTCACCGCGAGCGGGCGGTCCTCGACCAGGCGCGGGTCGGCGAAGCCCGCGGCGCGGGCGAGCGTGAGGAAGTCGTTCCAGTACAGCGCGCCGCCCAGGCACTCGCCGTACAGCACCGGGTCGTCGCGCACCGCGGCGGGCACGCGGCGGTCCGCATACACGTCGGAGAAGTAGAACTCGCCGCCCGGCTTGAGCAGGCGGAAGACCTCGCGCAGCACCGCGGCCTTGTCGGGGCACAGGTTGATCACGCAGTTCGACACGATGACGTCGAAGCTCGCGTCCGCCAGGCCGAGCGCGCCGAGGCGCTCGATGTAGCCCTCGAGGAAGCGCACGTTGCTGCGCGCGAAGCCGAAGGCCTGGCGGTGGTAGTCCTCGTGGCGGCGGGCGACGGCGAGCTGCTCGGCGGTCATGTCCACGCCGACCACCTCGCCCTGCTCGCCGACGAGCTGCGCGAGCGCATAGACGTCGCGCCCCGCGCCGCAGCCGAGGTCGAGCACGCGGCAGCCCTCGAGCAGCGGCGGGCTCACCAGGCCGCAGCCGTAGTAGCGCGCGAGGACCTCGGGATGGATGCGGCCGAGCACCGGCCTGAGCGTCGGTGGCGGGGCGCTGGCGTCGCAGCAGGCGGAGGTCTTGAGATCGGCGGAGGACTTCAGCGTGCGGCCGTAGTAGTCCTGGACGAGTTCGTGCATGGCGGGCTCCGGGGTGGAATGGTGAGGCGGGGCCGGGGTCGGCGGGATGGGTGAGCGCAGCATCGTCACGGGCGATCCGGCGGGAAGCGGCATTGTGCGCCGCGGGCGACGAAATGCAGGTCGGCAAAGCCCGCCCGCGCGCGCTCACCGGTGTTGTCGGTGTCGGTGGCGACCGCGAGCAGCGTCAGCTCGACGCCCTCCTCACCGAAGGCGGCGGCCCCGTCGGTGGCGATGTCGCGGCGCTCCTCCTGCCAGCGGCCGGTGGCGGCTTCGTTCGAACGCAGCACGATCATGCGCGTGCGCTCGGTGTAGGCATTGGGCGCCTCGGTGCCCACCGGGTGGCGGTTGTCCCAGACGTAGTTGAGCGCGGCGTCGGGCACGTGCTCGCCGTGGCGGGCGCGGGCCAGCGCGAGCCCGGCGCGCGTGGCCAGCCCGAGGCTGGCCGGCGGCAGCCGGAAGCCGAGGTACACGCGCGCCGCGTAGTCGTCGCCCGCGCGGTGGCGCAGGTCGGCCTTGTCGAGCCGGTTCTCGATGCGCCAGCGCCAGCACAGCACCGGCGTCGCCTGCAGGTCGACCTGGATGGGGCGGGCGAGCAGCGACATGCTCGCTTCGGACTCGGCCTCGATCGCCATCACGCCGTCCCAGGCGCGGATGCGGTAGCGGGTGGGCGGCACCGCGGTGTCGAAGCGGATCTCCTGCCAGGGGGCGGGCGGCAGCAGGGCAGGGGTGTCGAAGCGGCCCACCTCGACCGCGGCGGCGGCGCCCATGCTCACCGCCATCGCACAGGCGAGCACCCCCGCGCGCAGGGCGCGAGCCAGGGCGTGCGGGGAGGGGGAAGGGGGCATGCGGGAAGAGCCTCGGGCGACGGGTGCTTGCGGGTTGGTCGTGGGCAGTGGGCGAATCCTTACACGGCGCGGGCGGGTGGGCTGCGATGGCGGGCGATGAAGCCGCGGTCGATGCGGTCCTTCCAGTGCCACACCCAGCGCCCCTCGGCGGACCAGGGGCCCCAGGAGGCGATGGCGTGGCGCGCGCCGCAGGCGATGAGGTAGAGCGAGCGCGGGCGCGGCTGGTAGCGCTGCGGCGGGGCGGGCGTGGCGTCGGCCAGCGCGGCAAGCAGGTTGGCGGCGAGCACCGGACCGGCATGCACGGCATGGACGCCCGAGCGCGCGAAGCCGGGTGCATCGCGGGTGCAGACGTCGCCCGCGGCGTGGATGGCCGGATGCGAGCGGCTGCGGTGGCCGGCATCGACCACGACCCAGCCCTCGGCGTCGCAGGCCAGGCCGCTCGCTTGCAGCCAGGGCAGGGCGCGCGCGCCGGTGGCGGCGATCACGCAGTCGGCGGACAGGGCGGAAGCCGTGTGCTCTGCGCCATCGACGAGCGCGAGGCCAGCGGGCGTGCCGCGCGCGCGGGCGTGGTGCAGCGCGACGCCGGCCCGCGTCAGCCTGCGCTCGACCCGCCTGCGCACGCCGTCGGCGTGCCCGGCGAGCAGTCCGCCCGGTGGTGCGACGAGCGCGAGCGCCACCTTGCAGCCGGCGCGGTGAAAGGCCTGGGCGGCGGCGAGCACCAGCTCCACCCCGGCCGCGCCGCCACCCACCACGGCGAGGCGGCGCAGCTGCCCGGCGCGCGCCGCGGCGAGCCGCTGCGGCCAGGCGGAGAAGAAGGCCTCGAGTGGTTTCACCGGCAGCAGGGTGCCCGCCGGCATTGCGTCGAGCGCGCGCGTGTCGGTGAGGCTGCCGACGTCGAGCGAGAGCAGATCGAAGTCGTGGGAGGCGCCCGCGTCGTCGTGCACGATGCGGCGGTCGGCGTCGAGCGCGGTGGCGGAAGCGAAGCACAGCCGCGCGCCCGCGGCGGCGGCGAGCGGGCGCAGGTCGATGCGGCAGTCCTCGGCGCCGTAGTGGCCGGCCATCCAGCCGGGCAGCATCCCCGAGTACCATTGCCAGGGCGAGGGCGTCAGCAGCACCGCCTCCACCCCGCGCGGGCGTTGCCGGGCGAGGGCGTGGAGCACGGCGAGCTGGGCATGGCCGCCGCCGACGAGGAGGAGTCGTTTCATGGCTTCGAGCGAGTGAGGCGCTGGATCGAACTTCCGGAGCGTAAGCTTTTCCGAGTCTCGTGCGACAAAAAACCACGGCGCAGGCTGCGGATTCCGCGTGCGCTGCGCGAACGCCCCACCCCCATCCCGACCCCCACCCCCGATTCCCGACGGAGACCTGCCAGATGCATGCAACCCTTCCGCTGCTCGAGACGCACCGCTTTCCGCCGCTGCGCCGCGACGCGACCGCCACGCTGCAGGTGAATCTCGGCTACCGCTGCAACCAGAGCTGCGTGCATTGCCATGTCAATGCCGGCCCCGGCCGGACCGAGATGATGGACGAGGAGACGCTGGCGCTGATCCCGCGCGTGCTCGCCGCGCGCGCGATCGGCACGCTCGACCTCACCGGCGGCGCGCCCGAGCTGCATCCCGGCTTCCGTGGCCTGGTGCGTGCGGCGCGCGCGCTCGGCGTGCGCGTGATCGACCGCTGCAACCTCACCATCCTGTCCGAGCCGGGGCAGGAGGATCTGGCCGAGTTCCTCGCCGAGCAGGGCGTCGAGGTGGTGGCCTCGCTGCCCTGTTACGCCGCCGACAACGTCGACCGCCAGCGCGGCAAGGGCGTGTTCGAGCGCAGCATCGCCGGCCTGCAGCGCCTGAACGCGCTCGGCTACGGCCAGCCCGACGGCACGCGGGTGCTCAACCTCGT
This sequence comes from Thauera sp. JM12B12, assembly GCF_039614725.1. Taxonomy (NCBI): domain Bacteria; kingdom Pseudomonadati; phylum Pseudomonadota; class Betaproteobacteria; order Rhodocyclales; family Zoogloeaceae; genus Thauera; species Thauera sp. JM12B12. The sequence continues at coordinate 898,849 of NZ_CP154859.1, forward strand.
GTACAACCCGCAGGGACCGGTGCTGCCGCCCGACCAGGCCCGGCTCGAGGCCGACTACCGGCGCGAGCTCGCCGCGAACTTCGGCATCGTCTTCACCCGCCTGTTCGCACTCGCCAACATGCCGATCCAGCGCTTCGGCTCGACGCTGATCTCGAAGGGGCAGTTCAACGCCTACATGGCGCTGCTGCAGGCCAGTCACCGCGAGGAGAACCTCGCCGCGGTGATGTGCCGCGCGCTGCTCAGCGTGGACTGGCAGGGGAGGCTCTACGACTGCGACTTCAACCAGCAGCTCGGCCTGCTGCTGGGAGCGGACGGCGTAGCGGGCGATGTGCAGGAGGGCGTGGCCTCACGCTCGCGTGGCCTGCATCTGCGCGACCTGCTGACGCGCGACCTGGCAGGGGCGCCGATCCGTGTCGCCGGCCACTGCTTCGGCTGTACCGCGGGTAGCGGTTCGAGCTGCGGCGGCGCGCTCAAGGGCTGAGCGTGGCGGTGCCCGCTCACGATGGGGCAGGACCGGGGGCCGGTGCGTCACTGCTTGCGCCGGCGCGCGCCCCGTCGCTGTCGATCGTCGTGCCGGTGCTGAACGAGGCCGCCACCCTGCCTGCGCTGCTCGTCCATCTTGCCGGCTGGCGCGACCGTGGCTGCGAGCTCGTGCTGGTCGATGGCGGCAGCGACGACGATTCGGTGGCGATCGCGCGCGCGGCCGGCTTCCGGGTCATCGCCGCCGCGCGTGGGCGGGCGCGCCAGATGAACGTCGGTGCGCGCGCCTGCGGTGGCGCGATCCTGCTCTTCCTGCATGCGGACACGCGCCTGCCGGAGGCGGCGGACGAGAGGGTGCGCGCCGCGCTCGCCCGGGGGCTTCCGGGGGCGGGCGAGCACGCTCCGGCGAGCGAGTCGCGCGCGCACGTCGCACCGGGCGCCCCCGTCTGGGGCCGCTTCGACGTGCGCATCGACGGCCGTCCGCGCATGCTGCGCGTGGTGGCGGCGCTGATGAACCTGCGCTCGCGGCTCACCGGCATCGCCACCGGCGACCAGGCGATCTTCGTGCGCCGCGACGTCTTCGCCGCGGTGGGCGGCCTCCCGGAGCAGCCGCTGATGGAAGACATCGAACTGTCGCGCCGCCTGCTGCGCGTGTCGCGCCCGGCCTGCCTGCGCGCGCGCGTCACCACCTCGGGCCGGCGCTGGGAACAGCGCGGGGTGTGGCGCACCATCGTGCTGATGTGGCGGCTGCGCTGGGCGTACTGGCGCGGCGTGCCGCCCGAGCGCCTCGCCGAGGCCTACCGGTGAGCGCGACCCGCATCGTGGTCTTCGCCAAGGCGCCGCATCCGGGGCGGGTGAAGACGCGGCTGATTCCAGCGCTCGGTGCCGAGGGCGCGGCGGGGCTCGCGGCGGACATGCTGGCACACACCCTGGTCGTCGCGAGCGAGGCCGGGCTAGGCGAGGTGGAACTGTGCGCGAGTCCGGCGCCGGACGATCCCGCCTGGCAGGGCATCGCGTTGCCGGCGGCGCTGCGCTGGTCGGCGCAGGGCGAGGGCGATCTCGGCGCGCGCATGGCGGGCGCGGCGCGGCGCGCGCTTGCCGGTGGCGAGCGCGTGCTGCTGATCGGCACCGACTGCCCCGCGCTCGACGCCGGCCGCCTGCGCGCCGCCGCAGGGGCGCTCGACGCAGCCGAGGCGGTGCTCGTGCCGAGCTTCGATGGAGGCTACGTGCTGCTCGGGCTGCGCCGCTTCGATCCGACCCTGTTCGCCGACATTGCCTGGAGTACGCCGAGCGTGGCCGAGGTCACGCGTGCGCGCCTGCGTGCGCTCGGCTGGACGCATCGCGTACTGCCTGCGCTGCACGACATCGACGTACCGGAGGACCTCGTCCATCTGCCCGCAGGAGGCTGGATCGGCGCTGATTGAGCCTGCCTGGGCGCGTACGCCTCGCCGCGGTCGGGCGCAGTCGGCTGCGGGCACGCCGCATCCGGGCGTTGCAGGGCGGCTTTTCCGGCACAATCGGGTTCCCTGTCCGCCGAAGGAGGCGCGTGATGAGCGTCGATCCCATGCTGCTGTTCCTGCACGTCGCCGGCGTCGTGGTGTGGGTGGGCGGGATGTTCTTCGCGTACGTCTGCCTGCGCCCCGAGGCCGCCAGCCAGCTCGAGCCGCCGTCGCGGCTGCGCCTGTGGCGCGGCGTGCTGGCGCGCTTCTTCACCTGGGTGTGGGTGGCGGTCGCGGTGGTGCTGGCGAGCGGGCTGGCGCTGATCCTGCGCCACGGCTTCGCGGCCGCGCCGCTCTACCAGCACCTCATGTTCCTGATGGGGCTGGTGATGATCGCCATCTACGCCTTCGTCTTCTTTGCGCCCTATGGCGCGCTCACCCGCGCAGTGGCGGCCGGGGACTGGAAGGCGGGCGGCGCCGCGCTCGGGCGCATCCGCCAGCTGGTCGGCACCAACCTCACGCTCGGCTTCCTCACCGTCGCGATGGGTACGGTCGGACGCTGGCTGGGCTGACGCTGCCGCGACCCCGCGCCGGCTCGGCAGCGACTCAGCCCGATCGCACCCGATCGGGGACAACCCGCATCAGCGCGCGTCGCGCTTGGCCCGCCGGGCTGGCGATGCAACAATCGTCCGGCATGACGCCGGCCCATCGGTCCAACCCGCTCCAACGGAGATCCACGCCATGAAGAAGACCCGTCTCGCCCTGGCCCTGCCGTTCGCCCTTGCCGCCCTCGGCGGCCTCGCTGCCCCCGCCGCCGCCGAGACCGTGCGCTGGGCCGCCGCCGGCGATGCCCTGACCATGGACCCGCACGCCCAGAACGAGGGGCCCACCCACGTCATGAACCACCAGGTCTACGACTCGCTGGTGTTCCGCGACCAGGACATGAAGCTCGCACCGCGGCTGGCGACGTCCTGGCGCATCACCGACGACCCGACGGTGTGGGAGTTCAAGCTGCGCGAGGGGGTGAAGTACCACAACGGCAACCCCTTCACCGCCGACGACGTGGTGTTCTCGATCATGCGCGCCAAGCACGAGAACTCGGACATGAAGGGCCTGCTCACCACGGTGGTGGAGGTGACCAAGGTCGACGAGCACACCGTGCGCATGCGCACCGACGGCCCCAACCCGCTGCTGCCCAACAACCTCACCAACCTCTTCATCATGGACCGCGAGTGGTCCGAGGCGAACAAGGTCACGCTGCCGCAGAACTACAAGGCCGGCGACGAGACCTTCGCGGTGCGCAACGCCAACGGCACCGGCCCCTTCCGGCTGGCCAAGCGCGAGCCCGACGTGCGCACCGAACTCGAGCGCAACGAGGACTACTGGGGCAAGGGCACGTACCCGATGGAGGTGAGCAAGGTGGTGTTCACCCCGGTGCGCTCGGCAGCCACCCGGGTCGCCGCGCTGCTGTCGGGCGAGGTCGACTTCCTGCTCGACCCGCCGGTGCAGGATCTCGAGCGCCTGTCCGCTGCCAAGGGCCTCGTGGTGCGCTCCGGCCCCGAGAACCGCACGATCTTCCTCGGCATGAACCAGGGCGCGGCCGAGCTGCGCAGTGCGGACGTCAAGGGCAGGAACCCCTTCGCCGACCGCCGCGTGCGCGAGGCGATGAACATCGCGATCAACCGCGAGGCGGTCAAGCGCGTGGTGATGCGCGGCCAGTCGGTGCCCGCCGGCATCGTCGCGCCGCCCTTCATCGACGGCTACGACAAGGCGATGGACGTGGTGCCGGCGCCCGACCTCGCGCGCGCCAAGGCGCTGCTCGCCGAGGCCGGCTACCCCAACGGCTTCTCGGTCACGCTGTCCTGCCCCAACGACCGCTATGTGAACGACGAGGCGATCTGCCAGGCGGTGACCGGCATGTTCGGCCAGATCGGCGTCAAGGCGCGGCTGGACGCACGGCCCAAGAGCATCCACTTCGCGGAGCTGCCCAAGGGCGAGCTCGACCTCTACATGCTCGGCTGGGGCGTGCCGACCATGGACTCGCACTACGTCTTCCACTACCTCTACGAAACCAAGACCGACAAGGGCGGCTCGTGGAACGTGACCGGCTATTCGAACCCGAAGGTCGACGAACTGGTCGCCGCGATGACGCGCGAGATCGACCTCGGCAAGCGCGCCGGCATGGTCGCCGAGGTGTGGAAGACGGTGCAGGACGACGTGGTCTACCTGCCGATCCACCACCAGATGCTGAACTGGGCGATGAAGGACAACATCGACTTCCCGGTGCAGTCCGAGAACTATCCCTACTTCAAGCTGCTGAAGTTCAAGAAGTAAATCGAGATCAATGGGGTCAGACCCCATTGATCCATCCTGTGGGGGCGGCCAAGCCCGCTCCCACAGCAACCTGTCCCTTCCGACGCCATGTTCGCCTTCATCCTCCGCCGCCTGCTGCAGTCCGTGCTCGTCATGCTGACGGTGGCGCTGGTGTCGTTCGGCCTGTTCCGCTACATCGGCGACCCGGTGAACAACATGGTCGGGCAGGAGGCGACGATGGCCGAGCGCGAGGCGCTGCGCGAGTCGCTCGGCTTGAACGAGCCGGTGCCGGTGCAGTTCTTCCGCTTCGTGGCCAACGCGGCGCAGGGCGAGTTCGGCGTGTCCTACCGCATGGCGCGGCCGGTGGCGGACGTGATCGCCGAGCGCCTGCCGGCCACGCTCGAACTGGCGCTGATCTCGGGCTTCGGGGCGCTCGCGCTCGGCATCGCGCTCGGCGTTTATACCGCGCTGCGCCGCGATGGATGGCTGAGCCACGCGATCATGGGGCTGTCGCTGGTGGGCGTGTCGCTGCCCACCTTCCTGATCGGCATCCTGCTGATCTACGTGTTCGCGGTCGAACTGAAGGTGCTCCCCGCCTTCGGCCGCGGCGAGGTGGTGGACCTCGGATGGTGGACCACCGGGCTGCTCACCACCTCGGGGCTGAAGTCGCTGATCATGCCGGCGATCACGCTCGGCCTCTACCAGCTCACGCTGATCATGCGCCTGGTGCGCGCCGAGATGCTCGAGGTGCTGCGCACCGACTACATCAAGTTCGCGCGCGCCCGCGGCCTCACCGACCGCGCGGTGCATTTCGGCCATGCGCTCAAGAACACCCTGCTGCCGGTGATCACCATCACCGGGCTGCAGATCGGCTCGATCATCGCCTTCGCGATCATCACCGAGACCGTGTTCCAGTGGCCGGGCGTGGGCCTGCTCTTCATCACGGCGGTGCAGTTCGTCGACATCCCGGTGATGGCGGCCTACCTGGTCCTGATCGCGCTGATCTTCGTCGTCATCAACCTCATCGTCGATCTGCTGTACTTCGTCGTCGATCCGCGCCTGCGCGTGCAACGCAGCGGGCGCGGACAGTGAGCGCCCCCGGCACCCCGGAGCCCGCCATGCGTACCGAATCCCCCACGCCCACCTCCGCCGTCGCTTCGGTCCCGCCGCCGCGCGGTGCGCTCGCGCGCCTCGCCGACAGCGACCTCTTCCACAGCTTCATCCGCTCGCCGGTCACCGTGCTCTCGGCGCTGGTCGTGCTGACGATCCTCACAGCGGCGCTGCTGGCGCCGGTGATCGCGCCGCAGAACCCCTTCGACCCGGCCACGCTCAACCTCATGGACGGCTTCACCCGCCCGATGCAGGCGAACGAATTCACCGGCAACGTCTATTGGCTGGGCACCGACGCGCAGGGCCGCGACCTGTTCTCGGCCATCCTCTACGGCTCGCGGGTGTCGCTGCTGGTGGGCTTCGCGGCGGTGGCCTTCGCCGCGGTGCTGGGCATCGCGCTCGGGCTCGTCGCCGGCTATCGCGGCGGCTGGGTGGACAGCCTGATCATGCGCGTCGCCGACGTGCAGCTGAGCTTCCCGGCGATCCTGGTGGCGCTGCTGATCTTCGGCGTGTTCAAGGGCGTGGTGCCGCCGGCGCTGCACGACAAGGCGGCGATCTACGTGCTGATCCTGGCGATCGGCCTGTCGGACTGGGTGCAGTACGCGCGCACCGTGCGCAGCTCCACGCTGGCCGAGCGCAACAAGGAATACGTGCAGGCCGCGCGCGTGATCGGCGTGCCGGCGCCCACCATCCTGCTGCGCCACATCCTGCCCAACGTGATGGGCCCGGTGCTGGTGATCGCCACCATCGGCCTGGCGCTGGCGATCATCCTCGAGTCGACGCTGTCCTTCCTCGGCGTCGGCGTGCCGCCCACCCAGCCCAGCCTCGGCACGCTGATCCGCGTCGGCCAGGACTACCTGTTCTCGGGCGAGTGGTGGATCGTGTTCTTCCCCGGCCTCGCCCTGCTGCTGCTCGCGCTGTCGGTGAACCTGCTCGGCGACTGGCTGCGTGATGCGCTCAATCCGAGGCTGCGCCGATGAGCGCGCCGCAGATCGAGCAGATGAACGCCGGCGGTGGCGTGCCGCTGCTGTCGGTGCGCCACCTGCGGGTGGAGTTTCCCTCCCGGCGCGGCACCCTGGTGGCGATCGACGACGTCTCCTTCGACATCGCGCGCGGCGAGGTGCTGGGCGTGGTCGGCGAATCGGGCGCCGGCAAGTCGCTCACCGGCGCCGCCATCATCGGCTTGCTGGAGCCGCCCGGGCGCATCGCCGGCGGCGAGATCCTGCTCGACGGCGATCCGATCCACGCGCTGCGCGGCGAGGCCATGCGGCGGCTGCGCGGGCGGCGGATCGCGATGATCTTCCAGGACCCGCTCACCAGCCTGAACCCGCTGTACACTGTGGGCGAGCAGCTGGTCGAGACCATGCTGACCCACCTCGACCTCAGCCCGGCTGCCGCGCGCGAGCGTGCGCTGGCGCTGCTCGACGAGGTCGGCATCCCGGCCCCGGCGCAGCGCATCGACCACTATCCGCACCAGTTCTCCGGCGGCATGCGCCAGCGCGTGGTGATCGCGCTCGCGCTCTGTGCCGAGCCCGAGCTCATCATCGCCGACGAGCCCACCACCGCGCTCGACGTCTCCGTGCAGTCGCAGATCATCGCCCTGCTGCGCCGCCTGTGCCGCCAGCACCACACCGCCGTGATGCTCATCACCCACGACATGGGCGTGATCGCCGAGACCGCCGACCGCGTCGCGGTGATGTACGCCGGCCGCCTGGTCGAGATCGGCCCGGTGGTCGATGTCGTGCGCGCGCCGGCACACCCGTACACGCGCGGGCTGATGGGCTCGATCCCGGTGCTCGGCGCCGAGGTCGCGCGCCTGGTGCAGATCGATGGCGCGATGCCGCGGCTGACCGCGATCCCCGCCGGCTGCGCCTTTCATCCGCGCTGCAAGGAGGCGTTCGCGCGCTGCCGCGAGGAACGCCCGCCGCTGATGGCCGCCGGCATGACGCGGGCGGCGTGCTGGCTGCATGCGCACGACAGGGAAGCGCGGAGTGAGCCGGCCGTACTTCGCCATCGGCGGGGAGAACAGCCATGAGCATCATCGAGCGCGCGCTCGCCAAGGCCAAGCAGCAGGACCGCGCTGCGGTGGAGGAGGCCGAGGGCCTGGCGCACCGGCCCGAGGCGCCCGCGCCCGAGGAGGGCGCGCCGGCTGGCGTGCGCGACTCGTCCGCCTCACCCGCAGATTCCTCCGCGCCGGACGTCGTGGGAGCGGGCTTGGCCGGGAAGCGCGTAGCCGTGGAGCCGGCATTCGCGGGCAAGCCCGCTCCCACGGAGCCGGTCCCGGCCGCGCAGTCGGGCGAGGATGGCCATGTCGCCGGACAGATCGCCCCTCCTCCCACCGAGCAGGTCCTTGCCGCAGCGGCGGTCGAGCCCGGTGTGCGCCCGGATGTCAGTGCCGACGCCCCTGCCGGCGTCGCAGCCGGCACCGGTGCCGAAGCGCTCGTCGCGCCCCTGCTGCGTGTCGACAACCTGCGCTGTGCCTTCGACGTCTCCCGCCCCTTCCTCAACCGTCTGCTCGAGGGCGAGCCGCGGCGCTGGCTGAAGGCGGTCGATGGCGTTTCGTTCGAGATCCCGCGCGGCCAGACCTTCGCGCTGGTGGGCGAGTCCGGATGTGGCAAATCCACCGTGGCGCGGCTGATCGTCGGCCTGCACGAGCCGTCTGCCGGACGCATCGTGTTCGACGGCCGCGACGTCGCCGAGGTGCGCGGCAGCGCCGCGCGCCAGAAGCTGCGCCGGCGCTTCCAGATGATCTTCCAGGACCCCTACGCCAGCCTCAACCCGCGCTGGCGGGTGGAGCGCATCATCGCCGAGCCGATCCGCGTCTTCGGCCTGGAGCGCGACGCGGCGAAGATCCGCGCCCGCGTCGCCGAATTGCTGATCCAGGTCGGGCTGTCGCCGGCCGACGGCGCCAAGTACCCGCACGAGTTCTCCGGCGGCCAGCGCCAGCGCATCTGCATCGCGCGCGCGCTCGCCAACCGCCCCGAGTTCCTCGTGTGCGACGAGCCGACCTCGGCGCTCGACGTGTCGGTGCAGGCGCAGATCCTCAACCTGATGCGCGACCTGCAGGACGCGCTCGGCCTCACCTACCTCTTCATCAGCCACGACCTCGCGGTGGTGCGCCACATGGCGAACCGCGTCGGCGTGATGTACCTCGGCCGCATCGTCGAGATCGCCGACAGCCACACGCTGTTCGCGCATCCGCGCCACCCCTACACGCGCATGCTGCTGGCGACCATTCCCAGCCTGGCGATGCGCGGCCAGCGCGCCGAGCTCGTGCGCGGCGAAGTGCCCAACCCGATCACGCCGCCGCCGGGCTGCAGCTTCCATCCGCGCTGTCCGCTCGCGACCGATCGCTGTCGCAGCGAGGCGCCGCTGCTGCGTGCGCTCGGAGGCGGCCAGCAGGTGGCCTGTCATGCGGTCGAGGAGGGGCGCGAAGATGAATGAACCCGCTGCAGACTCGGGCCGCAGGCGCATCGCCGTCGTCATCGGCTGCGGCGGCATCGGCGCGGCCTTGGCCGAGGCGCTGCGTGCCGAGCGAGGCTTCGATGAGGTCGTCGTGCTCGGTCGCCGCAGCACGCCGGTGCTCGACCTGCTCGACGAAGCCAGCATCGCCGCCTGCGCCGGATGGCTCGCCGCACGCGGCAGCCTGGAGCTCGTCATCGACGCCACCGGCATCCTCCACGGTCCCGGCATGGCACCGGAGAAGAGCTGGCGGGAACTCGATCCGGCGGTACTGGCGCAAGCCTTCGCGATCAACGCGATCGGTCCGGCGCTGCTGATGAAGCACTTCCTCCCCGTGCTCGCGCGTGACCGACGGGCGGTGTTCGCCACCCTGTCCGCCAAGGTCGGCAGCATCGGCGACAACCGGCTCGGCGGCTGGTACGCCTACCGCGCCTCGAAGGCGGCGCTGAACCAGCTCGTGCGCACCGCGTCCATCGAGCTGCGCCGCAGCCGGCCCCAGGCGATCTGCGTGGCCTTGCACCCGGGCACGGTCGACACCGGCCTGTCGGCGCCTTTCGCCAAGTCCGGCCTGCAGGTGCAGCCCCCCGAGCTGGCCGCGAAACGACTGCTTACCGTGCTCGCCGGGCTCACGGTGGAGGATTCCGGGGAATTTTTCGATTATCGCGGCGAGCGCCTGCCCTGGTAGAGGGGGGGCGGACGTGCGCACGGCACCAGAGGAGAGGACAGTGATTGGAACGAAGGCGATCGTGAGCGGCCACAGCCGCGGCCTGGGTGCGGCGGTTGCCGAGGAACTGCTCGCGCGCGGCATCCCGGTGCTCGGGCTGGCGCGCCGGGGTAACCCGGCGCTCGCCGCTCGGCACGGCGGGCAGCTCGTCGAGGTGGCGCTCGATCTGGCCGACAGCGCAGCGCTGGCAAGCTGGCTGGCGGGCGATACCCTCGGCGACTGGGTCGCCGGCGCCGAGCGGGTGCTGCTGGTGAACAACGCCGGTACCCTGCAGCCGATGGGGCCCCTGCCGCTGCAGGAGTGCGACGCGGTGGCGCGCGCGGTGGCGGTGAATGTGGCCGCACCGCTGATGCTGGCCGCAGCACTGGCGCAGGCCGGTGGCGAGGACGTGCGCGAGCGCCGCGTGCTGCACGTCTCCAGTGGCGCGGCGCGCAAGCCCTATGCGGGCTGGAGCGTGTATTGCGCCACCAAGGCCGCGCTCGACCACCATGCGCGCGCCGTGCAGGCCGACGCCACGCCGGGATTGCGCATCTGCGCGCTGGCGCCGGGCGTGATCGACACCCCGATGCAGGGCGAGATCCGCGCCAGCACGCTGGAGCGCTTCCCGCTGCGCGACCGCTTCGCCGAGATGCAGGCGAGCGGTGGGCTGCTCGCGCCCGACGAGTGCGCGATGCATCTGGCGGATTACCTGCTGGACCAGGATTTCGGCCGCGAGCCGGTCGCCGACCTGCGAGACCTGATGCAGTGAGGGGCCTGCTACAGGGGGCCCCGCGCGCGCGCCAGACGGGCGGGCGGGAACGCCGCGGAAAAGGGGGCTTGCCGTGCCCGTGCTGAAGCGGCGCATCTTGCGCGGCGTGGTCTGGCTGCGCCGCCACCCCGGGCTGGTCGCGGCCTTCGGCTTCGTCTCCGGGCTGTTGAGCTTCTTCCTCGTCGAACGCCACGAGGGCGTGGCACGACTGATGGCGGTGGCGATGCTGGCGAGCTGGGTACTGCTGGTGGTCGAGCGTGCGCTCAGCCAGGCGGTGTCGGCGCGTTTCGGCTTCGGGCTTTCGCCGATGCTGGTGCGCTACCTGACGCAGTTCACCCATCAGGAAAGCCTGTTCTTCGCGCTGCCGTTCTTCTTTGCCAGCACCTCGTGGAACAGCGGCCAGGCCCTGTTCACCGGACTGCTCGGCGTGATGGCCCTGGTCACGATCATCGATCCGCTCTACTTTCGCCGCCTGGCGGTGCGGCGCTGGCTGTTCCTGAGCTTTCACACCCTGACCCTGTTCGCGCTGCTGCTGGTCGCGCTGCCGCTGATCCTGCATCTGCCGGCGATGGAGAGCTACCAGCTGGCGCTCGGGGTGGCTGCGGTGCTGTCGTTCCCGACCCTGGCCGGCTCGATCAGCGTGCCGCGCTGGTGGCGCGGGGTGCTGGTGCTGGTGCTGCTGGCCGCGCTCGGTGCGGCAGGTTGGCTGGCGCGCCTGTGGGTACCGCCGGCCACCTTGCGGCTGACCCAGGTTGCGCTCGCCACGGAGATCGACGTCGAGCAGCGTGCACCGCGACAGAGCCTGCACAGCGTGGATGCCGGCCGCCTGCGCAGCGAAGGCCTCTACGCGTACACGGCGATCCATGCGCCGCTCGGGCTGCGCGAACGCGTCAGCCATGTCTGGCTGCACGAGGGCAAGGAGGTCGACCGCATCGCGCTCGACGTCAGCGGCGGCCGTGCCGAGGGCTACCGCGCCTGGACCCACAAGCGCAACTTCCCCGATTCGCCCGAAGGACGCTGGCAGGTGCGCGTGCTCACCGCCGACGATCGCATGATCGGCACGCTGCGCTTCCATGTGGCGCCGGAGGCGCGCTGAGGAAGGCGGTGGGCGCGCATGCCCGGCGCCCCCGGCTGCCCCCAGGTTCAGCCGGCGGAGGCGCTCAGCAGATGCGTTCCCAGAGGCTCTGCTCGTCCTCGAAGTGGTCGAGTTCGAGACCCTTGAAGTCGGTGCGCGAGACGATGCCGACCACCTTGCCGTCGACCACCACCGGCAGGTGGCGGTAACCGCCGTCGCACATCATGTGCAGGGCGTCGAGGGCGGTGCGCTCGGGACCGATGGTGTCGGGCTTGGCCGTCATCACTTCGGAGAGCTGGACTTCGCCGGGGTGGCCGCCGCGCGCGATGACCTGCACCGCGTCGCGGCCGGTGAAGATGCCCTTGAGGTGGGCATGGGCGTCGGTGACCAGCACCGCACCCACGCTGCGCTCGCACATGCGCTGGCAGGCGGTCTGCACCGTGTCGCCCGGGCGCAGCATCAGGGGGTTCTGGTCCTTGACGATGAAGGAAATCGCGCGGTTGGTCATGTCAGCCTCCTGCTCTCTTGTTGTGTGGATACGATCACACTCTAGGCCGGCAAGCGCTTGACAGCGTTGATATTTGTTAAGGGTTCGAGGGTTCGACGGCCGCCGGCGCGGCGCGGTGTGCGCTGGTTCATGAGTGCGCGGGCCAAAGGCGTGCCGCCGGGCCTGCGGCGGGTGTAGCCTTTGACCCATGAGCACGAAACCAGCAAATCCCGGCCGCCTGCCCGCCGCCCTGCCCGCGCCCGAGGACGGCGCGGCGTTCCCGCTGCAGTTGCGCCGGGTCGCGGTCGATACCTATCGCGAGAACGTCGCCTACCTGCACCGCGACTGCGAGATCTACCGCGCCGAGGGCTTCCAGGCGCTGGCCAAGGTCGAGGTGCGCGCCAACGGCCGGCGCATTCTCGCCACCCTCAACGTGGTGGACGATCCGCGCATCGTGCGCTGCAACGAGATCGGGCTGTCGATCGACGCTTTCGCCCAGCTCGGCGTCGATAACGGCCACCCGGCGATGGTGGCGCAGGCCGAGCCGCCGTCCTCGATCCCGGCCCTGCACCGCAAGATCGCCGGCGAGCGCCTGGACCGCGACGACTTCCGCGCCATCGTGCGCGACATCGCCGAGCACCGCTATTCCAAGATCGAGCTCACCGCCTTCGTGGTCGCCACCAACCAGGGCGAGCTCGACCGCGAGGAGGTGTATTTCCTCACCGATGCGATGGCGGCGGTCGGCCACCGCATCGACTGGCACGAGCGTCCCGTGGTGGACAAGCACTGCATCGGCGGCATCCCGGGCAACCGCACCTCCATGCTGGTGGTGCCTATCGTCGCCGCCCACGGCATGCTCTGCCCCAAGACCTCCTCGCGCGCGATCACCTCGCCGGCCGGCACCGCCGACACGATGGAGGTGCTCGCGCGGGTGGAACTGCCGGTCGAGCGCCTGGGCGAGATCGTGCGCGAGCACCGCGGTTGCCTGGCCTGGGGCGGCACCGCCAACCTGTCGCCGGCCGACGACGTGCTGATCTCGGTCGAGCGCCCGCTGTCGATCGACTCGCCCGGGCAGATGGTCGCCTCCATCCTGTCCAAGAAGCTCGCCGCCGGCTCCACCCACCTCGTGCTCGACATCCCGGTGGGGCCGAGCGCCAAGGTGCGCTCCATGCCCGAGGCGCAGAAGCTGCGCAAGCTGTTCGAGTTCGTCGCCGCGCGCATGAACCTCACCATCGATGTCGTGATCACCGACGGCCGCCAGCCGATCGGCAACGGCATCGGTCCGGTGCTCGAGGCGCGCGACGTGATGCAGGTTCTGGAGAACGACCCGCGCGCGCCCAACGACCTGCGCCAGAAGGCCTTGCGCCTGGCCGGCCGCATGCTCGAATTCGACCCCGACGTGCGTGGTGGCGACGGCTTCGCGATCGCCCGCGACATCCTCGACTCCGGACGCGCGCTGGCCAAGATGGACGCGATCATCCGCGCCCAGGGCGGCAAGCCCTTCGACCACAACGCGCCGCAGCTCGCGCGCCTGTCCTTCGAGGTGGCCGCCGAGGCCGACGGCGTGGTGGTGGGGATCGACAACCACCAGCTCGCGCGCATCGCCCGCCTCGCCGGCGCGCCCAAGATGCAGGGCTCGGGTGTGGATCTGCTGAAGAAGCTCGGCGATACGGTCAGCCAGGGCGAACCGCTCTATCGCGTCCATGCCGACTATCCCTCCGACCTCGAGTTCGCCCGCCAGGCCAGCGCCCGCGCCAGCGGCTACGCGATCGGCGGCGCGGACGAGGTGCCGCACCTGTTCGTGGAGTTCTGAGGCGCGGGTCGGCGCCGATCAGGTCGCGACTGCGCGCAGCGTCGCCGACTCCACCATCACCTCGGCCGCGACGCCGCTGGCGACCTCGATCGGCAGGGCCGGCCACGCCGCCAGCGCGGGCGCCACGATGCTCAAGGCGAAGCGGTCGTCCTTGCGCTGGCTGAAGGCGAGCGCCTGGCCGCCCAGGCTGAATGCCGGTTCGCCTGCGGCGGCCGCGCCGCCGCCGGGCGCGCTCTCCAGCCAGCTGGCATGGAGGTCCAGATCCACTGCGCGGCCTTCGACGTCGTCCGCCTGGCGGTGGATCCGCCAGCCCTGGCCGCCGGGCTCGGCCAGCCACAGCCCGCGCCCCGCAGTGACCGAGACCTCCAGCCGCAGCACCTGCGCCTGCAGGTCGAGCGCCGGCCAGCGCAGCGCGAGCCGCAGCGGCTGGCTGGCGCTGGTGGCGGGCTGGGCGGTGTCGAAGTCGAAGGCCTGCTCGATCAGCGGCGGCGTGCCGCGGCGGGCGGCGGCGGGCAGCACGCGCAGCACGCCGCTCAGGCGCTCGGACAGCGGATGCCAGTCGAGGCTGAGGCCGGCGAGCGTGGCCGGCGCGTCGAGACGGCGTTCGCCGCTGATGCGCTGATCGGGCTCGAGCAGCAGCCCGGACCGTGCGCCCGGACCGCCGGCGCCGGGCAGCGCACCCGCGGGCGGGGTCGCGGCGGCGCGCACGCGACCGGTCAGATCCAGCTGCAGCGACGTGCCGAGCGGGGTGGACTGGGCGGGCGGGGGCAGGGCGAGCGCTTCGCGCGCGTGCTGGCGGCCGTCGAAGTGCAGCCGCAGCGGTTCGGCGAGCAGGGCGTGGTCGGCGAGCAGCTCGAGCGCGACATTGCGCAAGCCGAGCGCGCAGGGCGCGTCAGACTCGATGTCGAGCCGCAGCCGCGGCAACGCCGCCGGCTCCGGCACGCGCCGGCAGAACGTGAGCACCTGCTCGAGCGCGGCGCCCCATTCGTCGGCGAGCGTGCCGGCGGGCAGGGTGACGGGCGCGGCCTGCTCGCCCGGCACCAGCGCCTGCCACAGCAGGCGGTCGCTGCCGTCGGTCTCGCCGCCTTCGAGCATCAGCCGCAGGCGCGGGCTGGCGGGACGAGCGGCGATGCGCACACGCGACACCAGCGCGGAGCCCTGGCGCATGCGGGCGACGTTCGCGTCGATCGCGAGCTGCGCGCCGGCCTTGTCCTGGGCGATCGCGGTGGCCCCCTGGACGCCGCCGGCGCGCGATCCGCGGTGCGCGGGCAGGGCGCGCAGGTTGGCGGTCATGCCGGGCTGGCCGCCGAGCAGGATCGAGGTCGTGAACTTCACCACCAGCGGCGAGCCCACCCAGGGCGGGTCGAGCGTGGCGCCCGTCCTGCCTCCCTGCACGGCCTCGGCGCTCACGGCCTCGCCATCGGCACGGTGCAGGCCGAAGTCGTACGCCACCCCGGGCACCGGGTCGTCGATGCGCACGATCGGCGCCGGCCACACCAGCTCGAGCCGGGTCTGCGCGGCTCCGGTGTCCTCGGCGCGCGTGAACCAGCGCGCATCGTCGGTGTCGAGCGAGAACGTGGCGGGGCGGAATTCGACCTGCAGGGTGGAACCGGTCAGGCTGAGCGCGCTGGCGCTGCGGCAGGCCTCGGGCAGGGGCAGCCACAGCGAGCTGCGGAACATGGCCACGCCATCGGCCAGTATCGGGAAGCGCAACTCGAGGTCGAGCGCCGCGCCCACCGGCTCGGAGAGGCTCGGCTGCGTCCTGCGGTAGAGGCCGAATGGGGTGGGCGCCGGCATCTCAGCCTCGCGTCAGGCGCAGGTTGTTCACGCTCACCACGTTCTGCAGGCTGGTGTCGACGCGGTCGATGCGGGTGTCGAGCGCGAGCCGGTTCTGGTCGAAGCGGGCGAGGTCGGTGTTGAAGCGCGACAGCTCGCTGGAGAACTGGCCGTAGCGCAGGTCGAACTGGTTGAGCTGGCTGTCGAGCAGCGTGTAGCGGTTGTCGAAGTCGGCGTAGCGCGTGTCGAAACTCGCGTACCGGGTATCGAACGAGGCATAGCGGGTGTCGAAGCCGTCGATGCGGGTGTCGACCGCCAGGCGATCCTGATTCACCGCCTGCGCCAGCGCCTGCACCTGCCGCAGCTGGGTGTCGACCGTGCTCGCGCGCGCCTCGACCTCGCGCGCGAGCACGCCGATGCGCTCGAACTCGGTGAGATTGAGGTCGGCGACGGTGTCGATGCGGGAGCCGAGGTCCTGCCGGGTCGCGGCGTTCAGCGTGTAGCTGCCGAGCGTGCGCGGACCGATGCCGGCCGCCGCCGCGCCGAGCTGGGTGACCACCGCGTCGCGCGCCGTCGCCGGCAGGGTGTCGGCCGCGCTGCCGAGAAAGCGATCCACCGCCGCCTCCACCTGGCGCTTGCCGACCCATTCCGCGGTGCGTCCGGCGCGTCCGGCGAGGTGGGTCTGGGCGAGGTTGAGCAGATCGTCGAGCACGACGCCGTCGCCGCCCTGCGTGCGCGCGGCGAGGTCCTGCTCGAGCGGCGCCTCGCCCTCGAGCACGTCGGCGAGGAAGCTCACCCAGGGCTCGACCCAGTCGATCCAGGTCGCGGTGCGCACCGCGCGCGCGAGGCTCGTGCCGCGGTCCTCGGCGTCGAGCACGTCGGCCTGGATGAGGCCGCTGTCCACCGGCCATGCCAGCTTCCAGCGCGCGCGGCTGATGGTGTCGATGGCGGCGCCGTGGGCGTCGCGCACGTAGAGATCGACCGCGCTGCGCAGGCTGTAGCTGCGGTCGCGCAGATAGGTGTCGGCCATCGCGCGCAGCCCGGCCTCGAGCGCGAGCGGATGCGCGGCCTGGGCGTCGAGCCCGCCGAGCGCGGTCTCGAGCGCGGCCTGCTGGTTCTCGGTGAGCGGCTCGGAGGGCGGGGTCAGCAGCTCGAGTTCGGCGCTGCCGTCGCCGCCGGTGAGCACGGTCACCGCCTGGCCCTCGATGCGCTGGAAGCCGTACAGGTAGACGAGCCGGCCGATGCTGGTCTGCACCGTCACCGCCACCCCTGCGCGCGGCGTGCCGCCGTGGTCATTGACCTGCAGGCGCAGCGTGCGCGGCTCGCCCAGCCAGGCGTCCTGCGGGTGCAGGGCGAGCGTGAGCACCAGGCCGGTCTCGGTCGGGGTGGCGAAGGGCTCGCCACCGTAGAACAGCTCGACCCAGCGCGCTGGATCGAGGCCGAGCGCGGCGACGCAGATCTCGGTGAAGCGCTCCGGGCCGATCAGCCGCACCGCGCGCACCTGGAGGATGTCGGTGAAGCTGCCGCCGAGCGCGGCGCGCGCGTCGAGCAGGCGCTGGCCGAGGCGCACGCCGATGTCGGGCTCGCGCGGGAACTCGATGTCGCGCGCGAGCTGATCCGCGCTGGTCGCCGCGTTCAGGAAGGCCAGCACGCGCTCCGCCTGGACGGCGGAGAGATCGCTGGGCTGAAGGTAGACGATCGGCATGGCGGCGGGCGCGGGGTCTGGAGGCTCAGCGGTTGATGCGGGTCGCCAGCCCGTTGAGCGAGGTGTTGATCGCCTGCAGCCGCGAACCGAGGTCGGCCACCTGCACGACGTCGATCTTGTTGATGCCGTCGCCGAGCGCGCGCAGCCCGGCGCTGACCTCCTTGCCGGTCTTCTCGGCCGCCAGCACCCGGCTTTCGAGCACCGCGACCGCCTGCTTGGCGCCGGCGGCGTCCTGCGCGATGTTCTGCGCCGCCTTGGCGGTCTGTCCGACCTGCTGCGTCACCGTGGACTGCTGGCCGTAGCCGGCGGCCACGCCGCTGTCGAGCGCGCCGGTGGCGAACTGCATCTGCATCGCCCCCATCATCATCGCCTTGGCGTTCTGCCGCGCCGGGTCGGTGCCCGGGTTGATCACGGTGGCGGCCTTGTCGAGCGCCTTCATCTCGCGGATGCGGCCGAGCACGCCGCGCTGGCCGGCGCGCTTGTCGAGCTCGCTGACCATGCGGTGCACCAGGTCGGGCACATGGAGGTTCTCGTTGAGGATGCGGCTCCAGTCGAGCTCGGCCTGCTCGAAGACGTCGACGTGGTCGCGCGACCAGTTCGGGATCCACTCGCGGAAATTGACCTGCACGGTGGCGACGCCGCGCGTGGGGTCGGGCGAGGTGGCGACCGAGTCCGGCTTGGCGAAGGCCATCACGGTGGCGCGGTAGTGCTGCCACTCGCCCATCGTCTGCAGGATGCCGCCGATCACGCGGCCGCCGGTGTATTGCTCGATGTAGCGGTCGGCATAGCCGCGCACGGTGGCGTTGGCCTCGTACATCGTGCTCACCGAGCGGAAGGCCATCTGCACCTCCGGGTCCTGCGGCGAGGCCGCCTCCTGCAGCACGCGCATCACCGTCTTGCCGCTGCCGCCCGCCTGCGCCTGCAGCACGCCGGCGAAGCTGCCCTCGGCGCTCGGCGTCAGCCCCTTGGTGAAGTGCGAGCGCAGCTGCAGGCGCACCTGGCCGGCGTTGTTGAACTGCACGGCGAGCGCGTTCTCCTCGGCGTTCTCGCGAACCACGAAGCCGGGCGCGGCGCGCAGCCGGCCCCAGGTGGCGACGACGTCGAGCCAGGGCTTGGGGTCGGGCAGCGGGCGGCCGTCGAGGGTGGTGGCGGTGAACACCAGCTCGGCGGCCTGGCCGACGAGGTAGTTCTCCTGCACGGTGCTGACCTTGAGCAGGTAGTTCTGGCGCAGCGGCGCGGTCTCGGCGTCGAGCTGCTGCACGCGCGCGGGCAGGGCCTCGAGCGGGTCGATGCGGGCGTCGAGCGCCGAGATCGCCGCTTCGGTGCTGGCCTCGAGCGTGTCGACCGCGGTCTGCAGCACGGCGAGGTCGGTGCTCAGCGCGTCGAGGCTGTTGCCGTAGGCGTCGAGCACGCTCACCAGCGCGTTCCAGTCCTCGGCGCGGATCAGGTGGCCGGCCGCCTTGCCGGCGAGGGTCGCGGCGAGTTCGCGGGCGTCTTGAAGCGTCATGATGTGCTCTCCTTCACGATTCTGCCTTCCACCATCAGTTGCAGCGGCACGCCGGCGGGGCGGGCGCGCTCGATCAGGTTCCAGACGCGCTCGGCGAGCGCGGGGTCGGCGGCGGCGCCGGGGTCGGGCTGGCACAGGCGGATGCGAATGCCGGCGGCCGGCGGCAGGCGGCGCAGCGCCCACAGCCGCGCCGACGGCGGGTAGCTGAAGGCGGCGTGGCCGAACTGGCCTTCGCCGTCGGGGTCGCTGGCGAATACCGGGTCGGTGCGGAAATGGCCGGGCACCGCCGCGCGCCGGGCCGGCGCCGGGAACAGCTGGCCCTCCTTCGACCACCAGTCGCCGCCGGCGGCGGGCGGGGTGGGCGTTGGGTCGGTGAGCTGCAGGTAGCGCCAGCGCTCGTCGCTGCGGCCGCTGGGCGGCGGCAGCCAGGGCGCGACGCCGTCGACGATGCGCAGCTCGTCGGGCTTGATGCGCAGGCGCAGGGCGTCGGCGGCGAGATCCGCACTGGCGGTGAACAGCTGGCTGGCGGCGTCCCAGCTGCCGAGTTCGGCGCGCACGGTGGGCGCGAACAGCAGCGCGCCGAGCGCGGGCTCGCTGCCGAGGCGGTCGGCCAGGCCGGCGTCGCCGAAGCGGCGCTCGCGGCTTCGCCAGCGCAGCCAGCGTGACTGGGCGCGGTCGTACTGCCAGTGGCCGCGCGGCTCGGCGCTGAAATCCGTCGGGTAGGCGGTGTCGGCGCGGCCCTCGGCGATCCAGGCGCCGGCGTCGAAGTCGTGGCGGGCGAGGTCGCGGCCGTCGAAGCGGAACAGGCCGTTGTCGGCGCCGATCCACAGCAGGCCGCGCTCATCCACGGTGAGCGCGTGCACCGCGCCGATCAGCTCGGGGAAGGCCTCCAGCCGGGTGCCTTCGCCGTCGGCCACGTGCCAGCGCGCCAGCCCGGCCGGGCCGCCCAGCCACAGGCTGCCGTCGGCGGTGGCGGCGAGCGTGGCGAGCGGCGGCAGCGGGCTCGTCATGCTTGCGTCGGGCGTCGCCTCCGGCTGCCAGTCGGGCAGGTGCTCGGAGACGGCCGCGCCCTGGTAGCGCCAGTAGCGGCCCGCGCGCCACTCGAAGAGGGCATTGGCGGTGGCGATCAGATCGCGGCGCACCGCGCCGCTGGCCGGATCGTGCTCGCAGAGGCAGGCATGGAGGTCGAGCCCGGCGTGGCGGCGCGCGGCGAGGCTGCCGTCGGCGGCGATCACGCTGAGGCCGTCGGCGCCGGCCGCGATCACACCGCCGGCGTGCGCGGCGAGCGCGCGCACCGCGCCGCTGAAACCGGTCACCGCCTGCCAGCGCAGGCCGCCCGAGCTCGGCCACAGCGCGCAGCGGAACAGGCCCGCGTCGGTGCCGAGCCAGGCCGCCTCGCCGCTGCAGCACAGCGCATGGAAGGGGCCGGCGGGGGCGCCGGTCTCCACCGGCGCGAAGACGCTGCCGTTGAAGCGCTGCACGCGCCAGGTCTGCAGCGTGCGCTGGATCGCCCACAGGCTGCCATCCACCGCACCCGTCAGCGCCACGATGCGGCCGGCAGGCAGGCTGGCGGCCTCGCTCCACGGACCGTTGGCCGAGGGGTCGCGGGTGGCGTTGGCGGCGGTCTCAAGCGGGCTGGCGAGAAGCTTGCCGTCGCGCACCAGCCAGACGCGGCGGCTGGGGGTGAGGCGCAGCGCCTGGTCGGCGGCCAGGGTGCCGGTCCACGCCACCCCGATGCCGACCGGGGTGGCGCCCGGGGTGTAGCGCTCGACCATCGGCGCCGCGGTGGCGGCGATGATCCCCTCCGGCGCGGCGCCGACGATCACGAAGCCGGCGGTGTCGGCGCTGTCGATCTTCCAGCGCGCCAGCGGGGCGACGTGATCGCCCTGTTGCACGCTCGGCGGCGCGGTCAGGGCCTGGGCGGCGCCGCGCAGCGCCACCGGCTCTTCGATCGAGAAGCGGCTGCGCTGGCGCGTGAGCGGCGCGCTCATGTCCTCGGGCAGGGCGGCATCGACCAGGCGGCGCAGGGCGTCGGGCGTGCACAGGCCGAGCCGCCAGGCATCGACGACGTCGGCCAGGCGCTGGCGGTATTCCTCGACGTTCTCGCGCAGGCTGGCGGGTTCGCGCCAGGGCGGCAGGTCGAGCAGGGCGCCCAGCCGCGCCAGGTCGCGGATCCACGGATAGCGCTGCAGCTCGGCGCGGTCGGCGCCGGCGCGCACGTTGGCCGGGCCGAGGCCGCGCTCGCGGCGGTGGGCCTGGTAGTGGCGGGCCCACAGCGCGGCGTCGGCGGTGTCGGCCCAGTGCGCGCGCAGCACGTGCTGCAGCTCGGCGGCGGCCTCGCCCTGGGCGGCGCCGACCGCGGCCAGCCAGTCGGCGAGCAGCGTCCGGTCGTCCGGCTGCGGCCGCCACAGCGAGGGCAGCAGTGCGGTCAGGCGCTCGATCTGGCTGGCGAAGGCGGGGTCGCGCGTGCTCATGATCAGGCCGCCTTCGGCTTCACTTCGACGCTCACGCCGGCGAGCGACAGGCGTTCGCCGGTGGCGAGCGCGAAGGCCGGCGCGGCCGCGCTCTCCAGTACCTGGCTGAGCGCGCTCGGCCGCGTGAACACCCACTGCACGGTGTATTCGCCGACTTCGCCGGCGCTGGCGCCGGCCGCGCCGCCGAGCTGGGCCTCGAAGCTTGCGCTGGTCCAGCCGGCGTGCGGCAGCGGCAGCAGGCGGGTGAGCCGGCCCCAGCCGAGCACGCGCTTGGCGTCGTCGGCCGCCAGGCCCTGCTCGGCGAGCAGGTTGAGGCTGGCGATCGCGGCCTCCACCGCGGCGGCGAGCTTGGCCTGGTCCGGGATGGGCTGGCCGCGCGGATAGCGCACCGCCAGCGTGAGGCCGGTGGCGAGCGCCGGGTCGACGATGCGCAGCTCGGCGAGCTCGGCGGTCTTGCCGCCCAGGGTCAGCAGGCCGCCCGCCACGTCGAGGACGTCGGCGCCGTCCGCGGTGGCCGCCTTGATGCGCACGTCCTCAACGCCCTCGACGCCGATCGCCAGGCCGGCGAGCCGGCTCAGGCTGCCGTCGGCCGCCAGCGGCAGGCGGGCGAAGTAGTCGGCGTAGCGGCTGCGGATCTCGTCCTGCAGTGCGCGCAGCCGGGTCTCGGGCAGACCGGTGGCGGATACCAGTTGCAGGTCGAGGGCGATCTGCAGCGGCGGCTCGCCGGTGAGGACGTCCACCTTCACGCCGGCCGGCCGCACCTGATCCACCGCCTTCTTCAGGCGCGCGAACTGGTCGGGCCCGGGTACGCCCTGCAGCGTGATGCGTACCAGGCCGGGCGCGGGCTCCTCGAGTTCGGCGCGCAGGCCTTCGGCGGCGATCGCGGCCTCGATCGCGCTGCGCGTGCCGCGCGCCGAGCCGGCGAGGAAGCGGCGGGCGCGGCTGCGCAGCTCGTCGTCGTTCTCGTCGCGGTCCAGGCGCGTGGTGGCGGCGGGGTTGGTGACCGCCTCGATGCCGGCGATCGGCCGCACCATCAGCACCAGGCTGTCGGGCGGCAGGCCGTCGTTGTCGGCGACCAGGTCGCGGGCGGCGACCTTGGCCGCGGGCTGGCCGTCGACCAGGGTGAGATCGCTGGTGGTCTCGTATTCGATCGCGCCGTCGGCGGTGGCCACGCGCGTGCCGGCGGGGATGGTGATCTCGCCGGCGGTGTTGCGCGCGCGGGTGAAGCGCAGCTCGCCGCTGTTGCGTCCGGCGCGCACGCGGCGGATGCCGAGCAGGCCGACGACATGGTCGAGCGCGCCGCCGCTGGCGGTGTCGAGGAAGCCGGCGCGATACACCGTCTCCATCTGCGCATACAGGCCAGCGGTCTCGAGCGCCACCGCCTCCATCAGCGTGCGCACCACCGAGCCGGGGTAGAGGTCATTGACCCGCATCTCGCGCTGGCGTGGCAGGTAATGGATCTCGAAGGCGGTGCCGTCGTCGGGGCGGGCGCCGCCGGCCTTCCATTCGAGCTCTGCACCGTCGGCCGACAGCACGTAGTCGGCATCGGGCGCGAAGCGGAAGGTCTCGCCGTTGCGCGCCCCCCACACCGCGGTGATGCGGTCCACCGGCGGGCGCTCGAGCGCGTGGCGGTAGGGCTCGCGCGTGGCCTTGGCCGGCGGGTAGGGGTGGGCCTCGCCGCTTACCCCGCCCAACAGGCGGTTGAGCAGGCTTTCGGCGACTTCGGGATAGGTTTTGCGGCGGAAAGACATGGCGTCCTCACACGGCAAGTTCGATGGAGAAGGGGCCGATCGTCACCAGCTCGGTGGCGGCGACCGGCTTCACCCGCAGCAGCACGTCGACCGTGGAGCGGGTGCCGGGCGAGGGTTCGACGCGCAGCTCGGCCACCTTGTCGATGCGCGGCTCGGCCTTGAGCGCCTCGAGGATGAAGAGCCGCAGCAGGTTGCGGCGCGGACCGTCGTTCTCGCGCCCGATGAGTTCATGCACGCGCGAGCCGTAGTCCGGGTGGCCGAGCGCGGCCAGTTCGCC
This sequence comes from Thauera sp. JM12B12, assembly GCF_039614725.1. NCBI lineage: Bacteria > Pseudomonadati > Pseudomonadota > Betaproteobacteria > Rhodocyclales > Zoogloeaceae > Thauera > Thauera sp. JM12B12. Next base: position 921,990 of record NZ_CP154859.1, read on the forward strand.
GCGCGGCGTGAGCAGGCGCAGGATCACCGCCTGGGCGAGGTTCTCCAGGCCGTCGCGCGGCACGAAGTCCCACGCTGCGCGCGGCTGCTTTGCCGTCTCGGTGAGCCGATACACCGGGCGCAGCTCGCGATGCACCGCGTGGATGGCGAGGTCGCACAGCAGGTGGGCGGTCGAGGGCGGGCGGAAGCTGGGCATGTGGTTCATCCGATCAGCACGGTGCCGCTGGCGATCACGGTGCCGGCGGGCAGGTCGGCGGGGTCGTTGCAGGTCTGCGCCATGTCGCCCATGCGCGCGGCGGCCTTGCCGTTGATCTGCACCGTGGCGGAGCCGGCGAGGATGGTGGCGCTGTTCGACGGCGATTTCTGGAACGGCCCGGCGGTGGGGATGTGGCTGGGCGTGTTGGTGGCGGTCGAATCCTTGGTGGCGGCGGCCTTGCCCTCGATCTGCACGTCGGACGACAGCCCGCCGTCGATGGTGCCGACGAAGGGGCTGGGCAGCGGGGTCGGGATCGGGCCGCCGGGGCTGGGCACCATCTGGATGTGGATGTCGGTGGCGAGGATGCGGTCGCCTTCTTTTGCGGCAGGCAGGCTCATGGTCGCGTGTCCTCGCTGGCCCTAGTTGATCTTGACCATCGCGCCCTTGAGCACGAGGTTGCCGCTGGCTTCGACAGTGGCGTCGCCGTCGGCCTTCAATGTGAGCTTGCCGGCGGCCTTGAGGTCGAGGTCGCCGGGCGCCTCGATCTTGATCGCACCGCCGCCGTCGATGGTGACCGTGGCGTCGGCCACCTTGAGCGTCATCACCGGGTCGTCGTCCTGCACCTCCATCCTGAAGCGGTCGCCCTTGAGGCTGACGGTGAAGCCGATCGGCGAGGACTGGCGGATCTCCACGCGCACGCCGCTGTCCTTGGCGTCGGCACCGGACGGAAGCTGCAGCACCCAGTCGTTCTCGACGTTCTCGGGCGGGGTGTCGGACTCGTTGTAGAGCGTGCCGGCGACCACCGGGCGGTCGAGCGCGCCGCCGATGAACTGCACCAGCACCAGGTCGCCGACCTCGGGCAGGCTGGCGAAGCCCTTGCGCGGGGTGAGGACCGGCACGTGGCGCAGCACGAGTTCGGTGCTGCGCAGCACGACGTCGGCGCTGTAAGGGCCGGGGTCCGACGGATACACCGCCTGCACACTGCCGATCTCGGCGAAGCGGTGGCTGGCGAGCTCGCGCCGGATCAGCTGGCGCAGGGTGTCGTACAGCTCGCTCATGCCGGCACTCCCGTGGCGCGCGTGATGAAGCCCTGGCCGGGGGCGAAGCGGTGCTCGACCGCCACCGCCACCCAGTCGCCGTCGCCGCGCCCGCCCGGGCAGCCCTCGAGCGCGAACGGGCTGGCGATGTCGAGCGCCGGACAGCCGGGCACGGTGATGTGCACCCGACCGGCGGGCTTGGCGCCCGCGCCGTTCAAGCCACCGAGCGCGCCGGCCAGGCCACCGGCGCCGCCGGGTGCCGCGCCGCCACCGCCCGGCGCCGCGCCGGAGGCGGGCTTCTCGCCTGCGCTCCATGCGCCTTCCTTGGCCTTGCCGGTGGGCAGGCCGGCAAAGGCGGTGATCGCCGGGTCGTGCAGCTCGGCCTGCAGGCCGAGCAGGTCGCGCCCCCAGCCCCAGGTCGCCACCGGCTGGCCGCGCGCGGCGCGCGCATTGAGCCGGCCTTCGGCGTCCATCCACGCCTGGACGCCCGCCGCCTGGCCGAGGCGCGCCATCCATTCCCACAGCGAGCCCTGGGCGTCGATGGCAAGGAAGGCGTACTTGGGCCCGGCGTCGATGTCGCCCGGAGTAAGGCTGGCTTCGCCCGCCCACAGCTTCATCAGGTCGGCGAAGCCCTGGTTCTCGTAGCCGGCGTTGCGGCGCACGCGGGTGAGCGGCGCGGCCGCGGCGCCGAGCACCAGCTCGAGCACGCCGCTGCTGCCGCCGATCAAGGTCACCGGGCCGGTGAATACCGCCGGCGGATCGTCGCCGGCGCCGAGTTGCAGCTTGAGCACGTCGCCCGCCGCCAGCGCCGGGAATTCGCTGCCGGGCAGAAAGCGCAGCCGGCACGCGGACAGCGCCGGTGCCGGCAGCAGGCGGACCTCCGCCGCGACCAGCGCGGCGGTGAGCGGGTCGGGCTGGGCAGGGCCGGTGAGCAGCGCAACGAGGTCGGCGCCGAAGCCGCCGGCCGAGGGCGCACCGCCGCCGCGCGACACCTTCGCGCGTGGCGGCGGCAGCGTGCCGGCAGCCGTCGAGCCGCCGAGTGCGCCACCGAGGCTGTCCATCAGCGCGTCGCCGATCATGGCGGCAGCTCCGTGGTCCGGGTGTTGCGCGAGCGATACCAGCGCAGGTTCTTCAGCACGCCGTCGCCCGGGGCGTCGGCGAAGACGAAGGGCAGGGTGTAGTCGCTGAGATCGCCGTCGGTGACGAGCTGGGTGGCGCCCAGCGGCTCGGGGCTGGCCGGTGGCGCGGGGCCGCGCAGCACGTGCAGGTGCAGGTGGTTGTGGAAGCTCACCCCGGTGCTGCCGGCGCGCATGATCGGGTTGCCGCGCCGCACCCGGGTGCCGATGATCTGCTGCGGTGTCTTGCCGTACAGCGCCTGCCACAGCGCGCGCACGCCCTCGGTGGCGCCGTGGCCATAGACGGCGTAGGTCGTCACCGCGGTGCCGCCCTGGTCGCGGTCCTGGGCGTCGATGCGGCTGTCGTGGCGGATGGCGATGAAGTTCCAGCCCGGGTTGTCGTTGCGCCAGCTCGCGCCCATGACGCCGTCCGAGGCGGTGCGCGCGGTCGCCTCCTGGGTCGTGTTCGGGTTGATGTTGTCCGGGATCCAGTCGAAGAAATCGACCACCGTGCCGTCGCGGATGGCGAGGATCTCATCGCCGAAGTCGTGCGCGAAATCGTAGGCGTAGACCTGCGGAAAGCTGTTCCAGCGCGCATGGCTGAAGAAGCCGAGGTTGGCCTGGCCGACGTACATCGCACTGTCGGCGGCATAGGGCAGGTTGTAGGGCGAGCCGGCCTTGTCCGGGTAACCGATGAAGTCGCTGCGGGTGTCGGGGTAGGGCGTGTCGTCGGGATCGATGCGCGGGTTGTAGCGCCCGCCGTCGGTGCTGCCGTCGCGCTGGCTGTAGAACTCGATGATGAAGGTGAGCGTGCCGAACAGCGCGCCCAGGCCGACCTTCTCACCGAGCTGGACCGGGGTGTGGTTGCGCGCGATTGCCCACGCGATGAAGGTCCCGAGCATGTTGCCGAAGGCGTTGATCAGCGGCGCGCCGAGCAGCATCCACGGGAAGTAAAGCGGGCCGAAGGCGGCGGCGCCGTCGTTGTCGAAGGGCAGGCCGTAGTCGTCGCGCGGGATCAGCGCGCGGAAGCCGAAGCCGATGGCGAGGTTCACCAGCCCGATCACCGGGTCGGCACGCTGCCAGTTGGCCGGGCGCAGGTCGTCGCCCACCGCCGGCGGGCCGTCGGGGCCGGTCTGGTTGATCAGCGTGAACAGCGACAGGAAGAAGTCGTTCACACCCTGGGTGGCGCCGCTGATGGTGTACGCCGACAGCGCGTCGCCGCCGATCAGCGTCAGCCATTGCAGGAAGCCGAGCCCGGCTGTGGTCTTGGTATGCACGCCTTCGAAGGAGCCACCGAGCACGGTCAGCATCGGCAGCAGCGACGAGAACAGCCAGCTCGAACCCACCCCCCAGCCGAGCGAGCGCACGATCAGCGAGGGCAGCGGGGCCTCGCCGGCGCCGCGCGCCACCGCGTCGGTCCAGTTCCACAGCCAGAGCGGGATGTTGCAGGCGTATTCGCGCTCACCCATGCCCATCGCCACCGCATGCCAGAAGCCGGCGGCGCTCTTCTGCAGGATGGAGGTGGCGCGCGTCCAGTCCTCCAGGAAGCCGGGCGAGATGGCACCGAAGCTGAAGTGCTCGCGGCTCGCTGGCCCGGCGAACTGCGGCGCCTGGTGCCAGGCGAAGGGCGCGTCGGCGCGGTGCAGCACGGCATCGTCCACGGTGGCGCGGCGCAGCACCAGGCATTTCTGGTCGGTGGTGAGCCAGACTTCATCGCCCGGGTAGCCAGGGGTGATGTTCTGCAGCAGACCGGTGCCGAAGCCGTTCTGGAAGCCCTGGCGGTGGCGTGCATACAGCCACGAGGCGTACCAGCAGTACTGGCCGTCCTGGCTGCGCGGCGGCACGCCGGTCGAGCGCGCACTGCGGCTGCGGGGGCCGCGCGCCGTGGCTGCCGGGCGCGCGGCCGGAATGGCCGCGCGCGGCAGCCCCCCTCGGGTCTGGACCGCGGCGGCGCGGGCGATCTCGGCGAGCACGCGCAGCACCGCCTCGATGCGCCCGAGCAGGCATTCGGCCTGGCCCGAGATCGCCGGTAGCGGGGTCTCGCGCAGCGCACGGATGAGGAGGCCGGCGAGGCGGTCGAGGTCGAGGTCGAGCGTGGGGAAGCGCGGATAGACGTCGCGCTCGAGCCGGCTGAGCAGGCAGGCGAAGGCCTCGCGCACCGCCTTCACCTGGGCGCTGGCGCCTTCGGGGTGGGTGCGCAGCTCGGCGCGCACCTCGCCGAGCAGCACCAGGAAGTCGGCGCGAAAGCCCGCCTGGGAGAGGCCGAGCGTGTCGGTAAGGATGCGCTGGGCGCGCTGCAGCGTGCTGCGGATCTGCGCGTCGGTGAGCAGGCCGGCGATCGGCGCCAGGCGCTCGAGGCCGTCGGCGAGGCGTTCGAGCAGTTCGGCGGTGGAGGCTGGTCCGGCGCTCGCAGGGGCGCCCGTTGCCAGGCTGGCGATGGGCTGGGTGACCGGCTCGATCAGGCCGCGCAGCTCGTTCAGCGCCTGCGGCAGGCGCGGGCCGAGGCGGGCGACGAGCGCATCGGCGAAGCGCTGGCCGGCGGCCTGGAAGGCCGGCAGCACGGCTTCGGCGGCGGCGGGGTCGAGGCAGAGCTGGTGGGCGATGGCGACGATCTCGTCGGCCATCTCGTCGCCCACGCCGCGCCCCTGCATGCGCGCGAGCATCTGTGGCTGGATCAGGAGGGAGCCGAGCATGATCCTGTTCTCCTAGCTGCCCACGCTGACGCTGACGCTGGCGCTCGCCGAGGCGCCGCTGCCGCCGGGCGCGCTGGCGAGCAGCCCGGCATAGGCCTGGTCGACGCGGCCGATCTGCACCCGCAGCTCGGGCGGCAGGCTGTGCACCCAGTCGATGACGAGCTCGATCGAGACGCTGATGTCGAGCGCGGCGACCAGCGGCTCCACCGTCGCCCGCCAGGTCTCGTCGAGCGGCTGCAGCAGCAGCGGGTCGGGGTCGAGTGCGCCGACCTTGGCCTGCAGGTCCTGGTGCAGGGCGTCGAGCTGGGCGCGTAGCGCGGGCGGGATCACCGTGTCGAGCGAGATGCGCGCGAGCAGGCGGTCGCGCGCGGCCTCCAGCGGCTGGCGCAGACTGGCGGGGTCGAGCGCGCGCAGCTCGGCGAGCAACTCGGCGTAGAGCGTGTCCACCTGCTGCGCGTACAGGCCGGGGTCGAGGCCGGCGATGCGGTCGGTCAGCGACTCGATGTCGGCGAGCAGGTCGGCGAGCGCCTGCGGCGCGGCGAGCAGTTCGTCGAGCTTGGCCTGCAGCGCATCGACCAGGTCGTGCAGCGCGGCCGCGGCGGTCTGCAGCAGCGCCGCCAGCAGCTTCAGGCTGTCGAGGAAGAGCACCAGCGGCTGGCCGAACTGGCGCATCAGCGCCTCGCGCACCCACTGCCGGACAAGCGCCGGGCTGCCGGGCAGCAGCGCGCCGAAGGGACCGTCGGCGCCGGGGAAGCGCGCGCCGAGCTGGTCGAGGAGGGTGGCGAGGCGGGCGTCGGTCTCGGCCAGGCGGCGCTCGAGGGCGGCGAGGGCGATCAGCGCGTCCTCGGCGGCGCGCGTGGCGGGGGCGTCGAGGAAGGTGGAGAGGGCGTTGGCGTCGGCTGGCGGCAGCGCGCCGAGGCCGCCGCGGATGCGGCTGCGGGCGAGCGCGAGCTCGCGCAGCAGGGCGTCGGCACCGGCTGCCGGGAGCGCCGCGGTGAGGGTGTTGCGGGCGCTGGTCCAGCGCGTGCGCAGGGCGTCGGCGCTGGCGGAAAGCGCAGTGGTGCGCAGGGCCTGGAGCGCGTCGGCGAGCTCGCCGCTGGCGGTCTCGGGGACCTTGGCGAGCACGCCGTCGAGCCAGGCGTCGAGCTGGGTGGCGCCGTCGCCGAGCGCGCCGAGCTTGTCGACCAGGTGGTCGGCAACCTCGAGCGCGCTGTCGAGCGTGTTGCCGAAGCTGCGCACGCGCGCCAGCACGCTGCCGAGCGCATCGCCGAGCTCGCCGGCGGGCACTGCGGCATCCAGCCCCTGCAACGCGCCGCGCACGGCGTCGGTCAGCGGCTTGAGCAGCGTGGACGGGCGCAGCTTCTCCAGTTCCTTGATCAGCGCGGCGTGGGCCTGCGCGGCCGGCTGCAGCACGGCGGCGACGTCGAGCTGGCGGGCGAGGCGCTGGCGGGTGTCGGCGAGCGCGCGGTCGGCCTCTTCCATCCACTGCGTCGGGCTGAAGGCGGCCAGGCCGTCGCGCACCACGCCGTAGGGCTCGGCCAGCAGCGGCTGCAGCGCAGCGCGCGGCGACAGCGCGAGCAGGCGTGCGCGTGCCTGCTCGGGCAGGGCCTTGATCTGCAGCAGCAGCTCGACCGGGCTGCCGTCGAGCTGGACCTCGAGCTCGACCACCAGCGGGTCGGTGAGCGGCACCAGCGACTGCGGCAGCACGCCCATCGCCTCGCGGATCAGCTCGGGGCCGGGGGCGGGCAGCGTGGCGGGGTCGATCGCGCGCAGCACGCCCTCGAGCTCGCCGATCGCGCCGATCACCTCGTCCGCCACCGGGGCGAAGGAGATGCGCGGCAGGGATTCGGCGAGCTGCTTGATCTGCTCGAGCAGGCTGATGAGTTCGGCGACCTCGCCCTGCTGGGTGAGGTTGGCGATCGGCTCGAGGATCTGGCGCAGTGGTTCGGCGAGCGTTTCGGGGTCGATCGCGTCCATCGCCGTGTCGGCCGCCTGCAAGGCTTCGCCGAGCGCCGAGGTGGCGGGCGACAGTGCGCTCGCCAGCGCCGATTCGATGGCGGCGACCGCCTGCTCCAAAGCGGCTTCGAGCTGCTGTTGCAGGCTGGCGAGGTCGAGCGCCTGGAGCTGGCTGCGGGCGTTGTCGAAGGCGCGCTCGGCGCTGGCGCCGAGGCCGGCGAGCTGCTGCTCGACGGCGGCGATCGCGTCGCGGGCGCCATCCAGCGCCTCGGTGATCGGGTCGCTGACGGCGCCGATGTCGAGCAGGTCGAGCACCGCCTGCAGCCGATCGCGCACGTCATCGATCAGCGCGGTGAGCGGGGCGAAGGCGTCGGCGGGCAGTGCGGGGACGGCGAGGCCGCCGATGCCCGCCGTGAGGTCGGCGAAGCTCGCGCGCGGCTGCAGCAGCACCAGCGTGCGGCACAGGCCGGCATCAAGCGCGCTGGGCAGTTCGACCAGGCGGGACATCAGGCGCGCCCGGGCCTCGGTCGCGCTGGAGGCGAGCGCGGCGCCGTTCGCTGTGGCGAGGGCGGTGCGCGCGCTCTGCGCGGTGACGAGCGCGCTTGCGGCGCTCGCGGCGTTGCCGGCCTGCACCGCGGTGGCGAGCGCGTTCATCGCGTCCACGAAGCTGCGAGCGGCGGTGCCGACGGCGACGCCGGACTGTGCGGCGATGTCGGCGGGCGGCAGCGCGCGGTCGATGCAGCCCCGGGTGTTGGCGGCGATCAGCGCGTCGAGCTGGGCCACCGTCTGCACCAGCTCGGCCTGGACCGCGGCGGCGTTGGCGTCGTCCCAGCGGATCAGGGTGTCGAGCGGATCGCGCAGGTCGTCGAGGATGGGCAGCGAGCGGAGCTGGAAATAGCCCGGGCGGAAGGTGCCGACGCGGGCATGCACCCAGCGCAGCAGGCTGGGCACGCTGAGGTCGGCGGGCAGGGTGTCGATCAGCGTGCGCGCGGCAGCAACCTGGTCATCGTTCAGGGCGCCGGCGCTGTCCGCGGGTGTACCGGAGCCACTACCACCGCCACCTCCGCCGCCACCGCCGCCACCGCCGCCACCGCCGCCACCATCACCCGCGGCCGCTTCAATCCCGAGCCCGCAACGCCAGTCGCCGCCGAACAGCGCCTGCAGCCGGTCGATGCGCGCGAGCAGCGGCGCGAAGGCCGCCTGGAGGTCGGTGCCGAGGCGCCCGGGGAGGGCGGCGATGTCGCCCTGCAGCCCCTGCGCGAGGCCGCCGAGCTCGCCCTGCAGGCTGGGCAGCAGGCTGCCGAAGCTGGCACCGAATTCGAAACCGCCGGAGAGCTGCGGCACCGCCAGCCCGCCGAGCCCGGACAGCGCGCTGCCGAAGTCGCCCGGCGGGCCGCTCTGCCAGCTTGCGATCAGCTTGCCGAGATCGCCGAAGGCGCCGCCGAGGCCGCCCGCGATCGCCGACAGGTCGGCGCCGGAGGCGCTGAGGTCGAGTTGTGCGAGCAGTCCGGGCATGGTCGCTCACTCCAGCAGGCCGCGCAGGCCGGCGCCGATGCTGCCAAGCTGGCCGATCGCCGGTGCGGTGTCGCCGAGGATGCCGGCCAGCGGCCCGGTGGGGTCGGAGATCGCCGGCAGGCTGCCGAGGGCCTCGAGCGCGTCGATCGCGCCCATGGCCTGGTCGAGCAGGCCGGCGGCGTCATCGAGCAGGCCGGTGTCGATGCCGCCGAGCACGTCGGTGGGCGGCGGTGGCGGGGGCGACTCGGTGAGCCATAGCGTGTAGTCGATCTGGTCGGGCGCGCTGGCCTCGGCCTGCACGTGCAGCTGCTGCAGCAGCACGTACTGGATGTCGGTGCCGGTGGCGATGTCGGAGACGAAGGTCATCGGCGCGCCGGCGAGGTATTTCTCGCGCACCGCGTTGAGCAGCTCGAGCCCGGCCTCGCTGCCGAACACCGAGCCCTCGATGACGATGCGCGCCGGGCGGCGATCGAGGTCCTGGAACAGGCTGCCGGCACGCCCCGGCACGGGGAGCTCGAGGAAGTCGCGCGTCTCGAGGGTTTCCAGCCGGGTCACGCGCGGGAGTTCCCAGTCGGCGAGCATGGGGGTGAGGCTCATGTCAGATCCACTCCCCTGAGCCAGGCCTGCTCGCGCAGCAGGCGGTCGAGCCCGGCGGCGAGGTCCGCGGGGCCGTCGGCGGGCTGGCCGGATGCGGGTTCAGCGTCGGCTGCCCAGGCCCTGGCACCGGCGACCGGTGTGCCCGTGGCCTGCGCGCCGGACGCGGCCGCGCCGAGCAGTCGCGACGGCGCGCGCCGCAGCGGCAGGCGTTCCGCTGCGCGTGGCGTGCCCGCCTCCGCAGGCCCGGCGCCGGTGTCTGGGGCCGGGCGCAGGAACAGCGGCGCGACCAGGGTGCGCAGTGTGTCGGCGGCGGGTTGCATGTCAGCGCGGGTGTAAGCAGCGCTCGCCGTGGGCTGCGCGTCCGCGGCCGGGCGGGTGTCCGGGCGCGGGGCGGCATGGTGCTGCAGCAGGCCGCCGACGCGTGCGCCGACCGACGGTGCGCCCGCCGAAGCCCTGCCCGCGCCGGCTGCCGCAGCGGCGCCGGAGCGGGCCGCGTTGGCGAGCGTACGGCCCGCCTCGGGCCCGGCGGCGGTGTGGCCTTGCAGCACGGCATTGATGAGTTCGCCGACCGACTGCACGCCGGACGAAGACTCGGCCGCGCCGGCCGCTGCGGCGGCGCCCGATCGGGCCGTGCGCGCGGGCGTGCGGCCGGCCTTGGGGCAGGCGGCCCGGGCGGCGTGGCGTTGCAGCAAGGCGTCGATGAGCGCGCCGACCGACGGGGCGTCCGCCGAAGACGCGCCCGCGGCGGCCGCTGCAGCGGCCCCGGATCGGGCCGTGTCGGCGAGCGTGCGATCGGGCTCTGCGCGCGCGGCGGCGGCGCGCGCTGCGGCCGACGGCGGGAGGTCCGGTGCCCGGCCCGGCGCCTGGCGCAGGCTGTCCGCGGCGCTGGCCAGGCCGGCTGCGGCGGCCCCCGCGTTTCCGCCAGGGGGTGCAGCGGCCGTGGGCACGGCCCGCTTGCCCGTGTCGGCGCGCCGTCCGCGCGCCTTGGCGCCGGCTTCGGCGGCGTTCGCTGCGTCGACGAATTTCGGCATTAAGAAGGGGTTCAAGGGCACAGCGACGGCGAAGGGGTTGAAGCGCGCCGCCGTTGGCAGGCGCTCGAGATTGCCAGTGCGCGCCACGGCCACGCCGGTCACCGCGGCGATCAGCGCGGACAGCCGCGCCTGCGTCGTCTGCAGGTGCTTGCTGGCCGCATGGAAGGGCGCAAGGGCGGCCGCGAGTCCGCGCGGTTCAGCCATGGCGGCCGCCCTCCTCGCGCAGCATCTGCAGGTGGAGCAGGATCTGGCCGAGCGTGAGCTCGCCGAGCTGCTGCGGCGTCCATCCGAATTCGCGCGCCAGCACGTGGGCGGCGCGCGCGATCGGCTGCTCGGCGGCCTCTTCCAGCGCGGCGGGGGCGACGGCGAGGCCGCTCACGCGATTGACCTCGGCGAGCAGGAACTCCATCAGCCCGATCGGCAGCGCCGACACCTGCGGCAGCGACAGCTCGGGCAGCTGCAGCGCCGCATGCACCATCAGCGCGCCGGCCAGGCTGTCGCTGTCGCGCGCGGCGCGGCTGATCAGCTGCAGGTCGCGCACGGTCAGCGGGCGGATCTGCACCCGCCCGGCGAAGCCGCTGCGGCCGGCCTCGATCAGCGCCGCCGGTACCTCGATGTCGTAGGTCGCGGCGCTCCCGGCGAGCAGCTCGTCGGCGCCGAGGTAGGCTTCGGGCGCCGCGTCGACCGCCGGCGGGTGCGCCTGCGTTGCCATGCTCATCGGCTCAGCCTCGTTCGTCGCGGACGGTCACGTACAGCGCCTGGAAGTCGGCGCCCTCCATGACGAAGTCGTCCTCCGGCATGGTGAGATTCCACTGCTCGAGCTTGACGTCGTGCAGGGTGACGATCGACTTGGTGCCCGGGCTGGCGGCGTTCTCGGCCATCAGCGTGATGTTGAACGCGGGCTGCACCCAGGAGGCGCGCGGGCGCTGGTCGGCCGCCTCGCCGAGCAGCAGGCGCAGCAGCGCGCCGTTGAGCCAGGCGCGGTCGATGTGGCCGCTCACGCTGACGTTGCCCGAGCGCAGCTCGCTCGCGTAGCGCTGGCCGATCTCGTGGAAGGGGCGGATCGCCGAGCTGACCTGGACGGTGACGCCGGTGACGCGGCCGACCTGGATCAGGTCGTTGCCCTCGATCACGGCGCCGGCGGCCGAGCCCTCGGGCCCGTCGCCGGCGGGGGCGAGCAGGATGGTGCCGTCGGCACCGGTGTAGACGTTCTGGTTGGCGGCAGATGGCATGTCGGTCTCCTTGCCTGCGTGTTCAGGACAGCGCCAGGGTCACGCGGATGTAGTCGATGCTGAAGGTGGGTTGCATGGCCACGTTGACGATGCAGCGGCCGGCGATCTCGTCGGCGCGCGTGGCGGTCACCTCGAGCTGGTAGCCGGTGAGGGCCTCATCCACCACCATGGTGGTGAGGAAGCTGTCGAGCGCGCCGCGTAGCGCGGTGCGTACGCGCTCGTTGTTGAGTCGGCCGACGAAGGGGTTGGCGACCTGGCGGATGCCGGCCTTGGCGAAGTCGACGATGCGCCGCGTGGTGATCTGCGAGAAGGCCGCGCCCTCGGTGGTGATGCCGCGCACCACGCGGATGCCCTGGCGGTCCTCGAGCGGGCAGACGTCTGCCTGCAGCAGCGACTTGAGCTGGCCGTAGCTGTAGCGGGTGGTGAGCTGGGTGACGCCGGACAGCACCTTGTTGGTCGGGCTGGCCTGCGGCGCCAGGCTGGCGATGAGGCCGCCGACCGCGGCGGCGGTGTAGTTGCCGGGGAGGTCGACCATCGCCCCGGCCGCGGGGTCGTAGGCGCGCACGCCCGGGGTGACGAGCACGACGCGCTTGTTGGCCGCGACCTGGGCGGCGACGTCGCTGACGGCGGTGGCATCCGAGCCGATCACGGTGATCATGTCCTTGCCGTCGCCCTCGGCGGTGTTCACCGCGGACGGCAGTACCTGCAGCGCGGTGGCGGTGGCGAGCTCGGGGGCGATCAGGATGTTGATCGTGTCCTTGAGCAGCTCGGCCGCGGCATTGGCGAAGGCGGTCTGGTCGGCGCCGGCGGCAACGGCGCGGGCATAGACGGTGCGTGCGCCGTTGCCGAACAGCAGCGCGAGGCCGCGCATCAGGTTCTGCGCGCCGGTGGCGAGCGCGTCGGAGGGCGCGTAGAGCTTGGCAGCGTCCTCCATGCTGCCGAGGATGTGCGTCTGGCCGATGGCGTTGGTGACGCCTTCGGCTGCCGCGGCCGTGCCGACGATGCCGACGTTGCCGAAGCTCACGCCCTTGGGCGCGATCAAGCCCTCGGCCTGGACCCGGATGAATGTGCCGGGAACGATCTGTTCCGCAAAGTTCTCTTCCATCGCCCGCTCCTTCGATCCCCGCTGGGGAGTCCGTTCGCCCCGCGCGGGGCATTGCCGATGCATGCCGCGTGCTGCGCGCCATGCGGTTTGCGACCCGGGCCGGTCAGCCGTCGGGTTCGATGCCGAGGACGAGATCGGTGATCACGTCCTCGCCTGTCGTGGGTATGCGGATGAACTCGAAATCGATGTCGAAGGCGAGCGTGCGCGGGTCGTCCACGCCGACGCGCTCGAGGCGGTGCAGGCCGCGCGTCGCGAGTTCCTTGCGCGACAGGCACAGCAGCGCTGCCGCGAGGCCGTCGACATGGGCGCGTGCGGCGGTCTCATTGCCGCCGGCGACGCTGATCGCCACCTTGCCGAGCACGCGGCGGCCGAAGAGCGCGGCATCCGGTTCGGAATGATTGCCGACGTAGCCGCCGAGTCCGAGCGGACGCAGGCGGCGCGGCTCGATGCGCAGGCTGCGCGTCATCCCCGCAGGCGGGCTGGCGGGCAACAGGCCCGCGATGGCGCTCTCGAGCGCCGCGAGCGCGTCCTGGGCCAGCACGTCGGGCATGTTGGTCTCCTGCGGCCCGCCAGGGGCTGCCGTGATGAAGCGGGGGTCAGGCGCGCTTTTTATCCTTCTCGCACATTTTTTGTAGTCTGCCCCCAGGGCCTTGTCAAACGCCTGCTGGATGCGCCTGCGGCGCCCCGCGCCAAGGCCCGGCGGAGGCGTTTGCGCGGACCCGGAAGCGCGGGTGTGAACTGGTTCGCGCTCGTGCGCGGGATCGGCTTCAAGGTCCGCGGGGGGCGGTGTAGGCTTGCACCGATGATGACTGAAGACACCCTGCTGCTGCATTTCGAGGACGAGTCCGACGAGGCCGCGCGCCTCGCCCGCGAAGCGGGTCTCGAGACGGCGGTCATCGAACGCCACCGTTTTCCGGACGACGAGCTTCGCCTGCGCCTGCCTGCGGCGCTCCCCGCACGCGTCGTGCTCTACCGCAGCCTGCATCGCCCCAACGAGAAGCTGCTCGAGCTCCTGCTCGTTGCGCGCAGCGCCGGGCGTCAGGGCGCCCAGCACCTGACCCTGGTCGCTCCCTATCTTGCCTACATGCGCCAGGACAAGGCATTTCGCCCCGGCGAGGTGGTCAGCCAGCGCATCGTCGGCGAGTTCCTCGCCGGTCTCTTCGACGCCGTGATCACCGTGGATCCCCACCTGCATCGCATCGCCACCCTGGCCGAGGCGATTCCGGTGGCGCATGCGCTCGCGCTCACGGGCGCCGGCCTGCTCGCCGACGTCGCGGTGGCACACCGGCCGCAGCCTCTGCTGGTGGGGCCGGACGTCGAGTCGCGGCAGTGGGTCGAGACCGCCGCGCAGCGCCACGGCCTCGATCACCTCGTGTGCACCAAGGTCCGCCACGACGACCAACGCGTGGACATCGCGCTCCCGGCGGGCGCCGACGTGCGCGGCCGCGCGGTGGTCATCCTCGACGACGTGGCCAGCTCGGGGCATACGCTTGCGCGCACGGCGGAAGGCTTGCGTGCGGCGGGTGCGGCCTCGGTGGACGTCGCCGTGACCCACGCCCTGTTCGCGGGCGACGCGCTCGCGCTCATCCGCGCGGCCGGGGTCGGCGAGGTATGGAGCACCGACTGCATCGTGCATCCGACCAACGCCGTGCACATTGCGCCGATGCTCGCCGCCGCGCTGCGCGAGCTCCGCGCCGCCTGATTCCGGCGCGACGCTCCCGCAGCCTTCGCGGCCCGTCCCGCAGGCGCGCAAAGCGCCTGCACGGGCGGCCCGCAGGCAGGTCGGCGATGACGTATTCAAGGCTTAGTGCTAGCATCCGGACGTTGCGCAGTCCAACGACCCGCCCTGCCAGTGGCCGGCGGGTCTTGGGCTGCGCGCAAGAACGAAAGGGTGGGGGAGCGCGTGGAGCAATCGGTCCGGACCGTGGTATTCGCCGATCTGACGGGGAGTACGGGTCTGTTCGAGTCGGCAGGCAACGTGGCGGCGACGCAGATCGTCACCCGGTGTACGCACGCGCTCGGCCGGCACCTCGCCTGTGCCGGCGGTCACGTGGTCAAGTACCTGGGCGACGGCGTGCTGGTGCTGTTCGACGATCCCGTGGCGGCGGTGCAATCCGGTGCGCGCCTGCAGGAGGTGCTCCAGGAGCTCGCCAGCGTCGAGCTGCGCCGCGCGCCGCTGGGCGTCAAGACCGGCATCGACCGCGGCCCGATCGTCGAGCACGATGGCGACTGCTATGGTGACGCGGTCAACGTGGCCGCGCGCCTGAGCGACCGGGCGCAGACCGGCGAGACCCTGATCGGCGAGGCGGTGTTCGCCAGCCTCCCCGAGTCGCTGCGCATCGCCTGCCACAGCCTCGATCGCATCAGCATCAAGGGCAAGGCCGAACCGATGCGGGTGTGGCGGGTGGACTTCGCGCGCACGGCCGAGACCACGCTCACCACGCTGCTCGGCTTCCACGAGCTGGTCGACGGCGAGCCGCCGTCGCGCAGGGTCGACATCCACCGCCTCGACCAGCACATCGAGTTGCATGCCGACGACGCACCGCTGATCATCGGCCGTGGCGAGGGGGTCGGCTTCTCCATCGACGATCCGCGCGTCTCGCGCCGGCATGCGCGGGTGGAATGGATGGGCGGGCAGTGCCTGCTTACCGACTTCAGCAGCAACGGCAGCTGGGTGCGCTTCACCGGCTCCGCCGCCCCGGTCATGCTGCGCCGTGACACCTGCACGCTCTACGGCGAGGGCGAGATCGGCCTGGGTGCCACGCCCGACGATTTCAGCGCGCCCACCCTGGGTTTTCGCGTCATCGACGAAGGCTGAGCAGGGCGCCGTCCGCGTGCCGCCGGTGCGCGGTGGGTGCCAGTCCCCCGAACCGATGCCCCTGCCCGCCGAATGCCTTCCATTTGCTCCCACCGAATCGCGATGAGACTGCTCGCCTTCATCCTGCTCGCGCTGTCGACCGGCGTGCACGCCGAAACATGGTCGCCGCGCCCATTGGCCGAACTCGCCATCTATCCCGAGTTCCGCGCGCCCGCGACCGTGGTGGCGCGCGAGGAGGCGCGCATCGCCGCCGAGCTGTCGGCGCGCGTGGTCGCGATGCCGGCGCGCATCGGCGAAGCGGTGGCGCGGGGCGCCGAGCTCGTGCGGCTGGACGACGCCGCGTTCCGCATCGAGCTCGACCGCGTGCGCGCCCAGATCGCGCTCATCGACAGCCGGCTGCGGCTGGCCCGCGCCCAGCTCGAGCAGTCGCGCGCGCTCGCCGCGCGTGGCTTCATCAGCGCCGACGGCCTGCGCATCCGCGAGACCGAACTCGGTGTGCTGCAGAGCGAGCGTGATGCGGCGCGGGCAGCTCAGGCCGCGGCCGAGCTGGCGCTCGCGCGCACCGTGATCCGTGCGCCCTACGATGGCGTGGTGCGCGATCGGCGTGCCGCGGTCGGCGACCTCGCCGCCCCCGGCACGCCGCTGCTGACCCTGTCCGCGACCGCGGACGCCGAGATCCACGCGCGCGTGCCGCAGGCGCAGATCGACAGCCTGCAGGCCGCCGGCGCGTGGACGCTGGTCGCGGGCGAGACGGTCCGTCCGCTGCGCATCCGTCGCGTGTCGCCGGTGGTCGAGGCGGCGGGGCAGGCGCGTGATGTAGTGCTCGCCGCGGCGGCGGGCGATGCGCCGCTCGCTCCCGGCCTCGCCGGCGAGCTGCGCTGGCGCAGTACCGTGCCGCATCTGCCGCCGGCCTACCTGCAGCAGATCGACGGCCGGCTCGGGGCATGGGTGGTGCGCGCCGGCGAGCCGGTGTTCGTCGCGCTCCCCCACGCTCAGGCGGGACGCCCGGTCGCGGTCGACTGGCCGCTGCAGACCGCGGTGGTCGACCAGGGGCGCTTCGCGCTCGGCCTGCGCGACGGCCAGACGTCGGGCGCCGGCGTGAACGGGCAGTGAGGAGCGTGCGGTGAGGGGGCTCTACGGACGGCTGATCGACAATCATCCGCTCGCCAACATCGCCTTCGCGATGGTGCTGCTCGGCGGGCTGTTCAGTTACCTGACCATGCCGCGCGCGCAGGACCCGGAGATCAACTTCAACTGGGTCAGCATCATCACCACGCTGCCGGGCGCCTCGGCCGAGGACGTCGAGCGCGAGCTCACCGGGCCGCTCGAGGACGCGATCAAGCAGGTCAAGGACATCCGCTTCGCCTCGTCGTCGAGCCGCGAGGGCGTGTCCTCGATCCTGGTGCGCTTCGAGGAGCTCGCCGAACGCCAGTTCGACAAGCGGGTCAATGACCTGCGCCGGGAGATCCAGAACAAGGCCTCGGCCGAGCTGCCGCCCGATGCGACCGACCCGGTGGTGATGGAGATCACCAGCTCGAATGGCTTCCCGACCGCGATCCTGATCCTGCACGGCAGCGGCGGCGAGTCGCTGCGGCGCGCGGGCTTCCTGATGAAAAAGGAGCTCGAGGGCCTGGCCGGGGTGGACCAGGTCATCGCCGCCGGGCTCGACGACCCCGAACTGCACGTCGATTTCGATCCGGCGCGCGTGGCCGCCGCGGGATTGTCGCCGGCGCAGGTGGCCGACGGCGTGGCGGCCTGGTTCAGCAACACCCTTGCCGGCCGCGTGCGGGTGCAGGATCGCGAGTGGCTGGTACGCATGGAGGGCAAGACGCCCGATCCGGAGACGCTCGCCCAGGCCGCGGTGGTGACGCCGCAGGGCCGGGTGGCGCTCGAGGAGATCGCCGAGGTGGTGCGCAGCCACGAGCGCCCGAGCCAGCTGGTGAGCTACAACGGCCGGCCGGCGATCATGCTGTCGATCACCAAGCAGGTGGACGCCAACACCCTGGAGCTGGTCGAGCGCCTGCAGGCCTTCGCCTCCGAGCGCAACCCGCTGCTCGCCGCGCAGGGGGTCCAGCTGGCGGTGATCGATGACCAGACTCACGCCACCCGCCACGCGATCGGCGTGATGGAGTCGAACGCGATCTTCGGCCTGTTCGCGGTGCTGGTGATGTGCTGGATCTTCCTCGGTTCGCGGCTGGCGCTGCTGGTGGGCCTGGGCGTGCCGTTCGCGCTCGCCGGCACCTTCATCGCGGTGGATCTGATCGACTCCACCTTGAACCTGACCGTGCTGCTCGGCGTGGTGATCGCGCTCGGCATGCTGGTGGACGACGCGGTGGTGATCGTCGAGGCCATCTACTACCGCCTGCAGCGCGGCGACGACGCGCGCGAGGCGGTCATCGGCGGCGTGGGCGAGGTCGGACTGCCAGTACTGTCCTCGGTGCTGACCACCGTCGCTGCCTTCCTGCCCCTGATGCTGCTGCCCGGCATCCTCGGCAAGTTCATGTTCATCGTGCCCTTCGTGGTCACGGTCGGCTTGCTCGTCAGCCTGGCCGAGGCCTTCTGGATCCTGCCCACCCACGTCCTCGCGCTCGGCATGAGGCCGGCGCGGCGCACCCGCGCACAGGTACTGCGCGAGAGGCTGACGCACTGGCTGCGGGTGAAGTACGCGCGTGCGCTGGTCGCCGTGCTGCGCCGGCGGCGTCTGGCGGCGGCGGCGCTGGTCCTGCTGGTGGCGGGGGCGGGCGGGGCGGTCGCCACCGGACTGGTGAAGGTGCAGTTCTTCGCCTTCGACTCGATGCGGCTGTTTTACGTCAGCGTGGACATGCCCGCCGGGGTGACGCCCGAGCGCACCCTGGCCGAGGCCGAGCGTGCGGCGCGGGTGCTCGAGCAGGCGATCGACGGCAGCGAGCTGCGCTCGATCGCGACGTATGCCGGCCTCAAATTCACCGACACCGAGCCCGTCTATGGCGACCAGTATGCGCAGGTGCTGGTCTCGCTGCTGCCGCGCGCAGGCGACATGCGGGACACAGGCGACATCATCGCCGGCGTGCGGCCGCAGATCGAGGCGCTCGGCGGTGAAGGCCGGTTCTCGTTCATGGAGATGAAGGGCGGGCCGCCGACCGCGAAGCCGATCTCGGTGAAGATCAAGTCCGACGACTACCCCGAACTGCGCGCGGCCGCCGATGCCCTGCTCGCCGAGGTGGCGAAGCTGCCCGGGGCGAAGGACCTCACCGACGACGACGTCCCCGGGCGCAGCGAGATGCGCCTGATGCTGAACCGCGAGAAGCTCGCACGTGCCGGCATCAATCCCGCCGAGGTCTCGCGCCTGCTGCGCCTGTACGGCGAAGGCGAGCTGGTCGCCACCACCCGCGATGGTGGCGAGAAGGTCGAGGTGATCGTGCGCGCGCGCCAGGAAAGCCTCAACGACGTCACCGAGCTGCTGCAGCGCGTGGTGCCGCTGGGCGACGGCCGCAGCGTGCAACTGGGCGAGCTGGTGGATCACGAGTTGCGCCTGTCCAAGGGCTACATCCGCCACTACCAGCTCACGCGCGCAATCACCGTAGAAGCCGAGCTCGACCGCAGCGTGATCGATACCGTCGAGGCCAACGACCGACTGAAGGCGGCCTGGGTGCAGCTGCAGCCGCGCTTCCCCGGCGTGGAGCTGGACTTCTCCGGTGAGCTCGAGGACATCCAGGAGAGCCTGGACTCGATGGGCAAGCTGTTCCTGCTCGGCATCGGTCTGATCTACCTGATCCTCGCCACCCAGTTCCGCAGCTACTGGCAGCCGCTGATCATCCTGCTCACCGTGCCGCTCGCCTTCACCGGGGTGATCCTCGGCCTGATGGTGTCGGGCAATCCGCTTTCGCTGTACACGCTGTACGGCGTGATCGCGCTCACCGGCATCGCGGTCAACGCCGCGATCGTGCTGATCGACGCCGCCAACGAGCGCCGCGAGGCCGGCATGAGCGTGCAGCACGCCGCCATCTACGCCGCGCGCCGGCGCGTGGTGCCGATCCTGATCACCTCGACCACGACCATCGGCGGGCTGCTGTCGCTGGCGATCGGGCTGGGTGGGAAGTCGCTGATGTGGGGGCCGGTGGCGGCGAGCATCGTGTGGGGGCTGGGGTTCTCGACCGTGCTGACGTTGTTTGCGGTGCCGCTGGTGTATCGGATGGCGATGGAGCGCGGTCGTTAGCACCGAGGCGGGGGCTGGCCCCCTGTGCTCGGTGGGCGTTCTAGCGTCGAGCGGTGGCGCACAAATCCGCCGGTGACGCGCGGGGTATTCCTGCCGCGAGGCGTGACGTGGAGACGGCACATGGCATGAAGACCTGATCAGGAGGAGGCCGTTCGCGTCCCCGCAACGAGCCGTGAAGTCGCGACAACTCAGCAGTGACTCAGCGTTCCCTTTGAAAAGGCACCAGGTCACCGGCCCACCACAACGACACAGCGGTAGAATGCTGCGCCGCGACAAATTCGTCGCCCCAGCCCCTCGCCGACCTCGCCCGCCATGGACGCCTTCCTCGTCTCCACCGCAATCGTCGCGCTCGCCGAAATCGGCGACAAGACGCAGCTGCTCGCCTTCATCCTCGCCGCCAAGTTCCGTCGCCCGTGGCCGATCGTGCTCGGCATCCTGGTGGCGACGCTCGCCAACCACGCCTTTGCCGCCGCGGTTGGCGCCTGGCTGACCACGCTGATGGGGCCGCAGACGCTGCGCTGGGTGCTCGGCCTGTCCTTCGTCGCGATGGCGGTGTGGACGCTGATCCCGGACAAGCTCGACGAGGACGACGCGAAGCTGCCGCGCTTCGGCGTGTTCGGGGCGACGCTGATCGCCTTCTTCCTCGCCGAGATGGGCGACAAGACCCAGGTCGCCACGGTGGCGCTGGCCGCGCAGTACCAGGCGATGGTAGCGGTGGTGGCCGGCACCACGCTCGGCATGATGATCGCCAACGTGCCGGCGGTGCTGCTCGGCGACCGCATCGCGGCGCGCATGCCGGTGAGGCTGGTGCATGGCATCGCGGCGGCGATCTTCCTCGGCCTGGGTATCGCCACCCTCGCCGGCGCCGGAGAGGGGCTGGGCTTCTGAGGCCTGCCCCGCGCCGGCAGGATCGCTGCTAAGCTTCGTCGCTTTTTGCACGGAGCGCCTATGAATTCCGCATTTCGCCAAGGGGCGCGCGAGGGCCTGCGCGACTTCCTGCCGATCTCGGTGGGTCTGTTGCCGTGGGCGATGGTCACCGGCATCGCGATGCGCTCGATCGGTCTCACCGAGCTCGAGTCGCTCGGCATGAACCTGCTCGTCTACGCAGGCACCGCACAGCTCGGTGCCTTGCCGCTGATCGCCGCCGGCGCGCCCTTGTGGCTGGTCATGCTCACCGCGCTCGCGCTCAACCTGCGCTTCGTCATCTTCAGCGCGGCGATCGCGCCGGTCTTCCATGGCATGCCGCTGGCGCGCCGGCTGGCGTCGAGCTACCTGCTCGTCGATGGCGTGTTCGCGGTCGGCGCCGACAAGCTGCTCAACGCCGCGGACCCGCACTGGCGCTGGGGCTACTACATCGCGCCTTCGGCCTTCAACTGGTGCGTGTGGCAGCTGTTCACGGCCTTCGGTATCTTCGGCGCCGAGTTCATGCCGAGCGACTGGTCGCTCGAGTTCATGGTGACGATCGCGCTGATGGTCATGGTGCTGCCGATGGTGCGCACGCGGCCGATGCTGGTGGCGGCGCTCGCCGGCGGGTTGGGCGCGGTGCTGCTGCGCGGGTTGCCGCTGCGCCTGGGCGTGGTGGCGGGGATCGCGGTGGGCATTGCCGCGGGCTTCGTCGCGGAGCACTGGCAGCAGCGCGGGAGGCCGTCGTGATCGAGGGCATCAGCTTGTGGGTGGCCTTCGCGCTGATGGGCATGACCACGGTGGGCACGCGTGGCAGCTTCATCCTGCTCGGTGAGAAGGGGCGCTTGCCGCCGGCGCTGCAGCGCGCGCTGCGCTATGCGCCGGCCGCCGCGCTGTCGGCGCTGGTGATGCCCGATCTGCTGATCGACGGCGGCGAGGTGTCACCGCTCAATCCCAAGTTCGCTGCCGGGCTGGTGGTGCTGGCGGTGGCGCTGCGCTGGCGCAATCCCTGGCTGCCTTTCATTCTCGGCATGGCGGTGCTGCTGGGCATGAGAAAGGGGCTGGGCTGGTAGCGTCGGCTACCGGCTCCAGCCCCGTGGGTGGTGGCAGGCACGCGGCCCGCCGCCTGGTGGTGCGTCAGGTCTTCTGCGCGACGCCGTGCTCGTCGCCAGCCTCGATGTCGGCGGTGTTGTCGCCGATGATCGACAGGTCACCCTTGGCGCGTTGCGCCGCGTTGGGGCGCTCGATCAGCCAGTACAGCACGAGGCCGATCACCACCGCATACACGGTCGCCTTCGGGTCGGGCATCGCCAGCGTCACCGCGACGATGCCGGCCACGCCGCGCTCGGTCGAGTTCTTCAGCTCTTCCATGCCCACCATGATGCAGATGTAGGCGGTCAGCACCAGGGTGAGCGACAGCGCGATCGGCAGCACCGGCTTGAACACCGACACCAGCGGCAGGATGAACACGGCGATCAGGCCGGTGATCCAGAAGGTGCCGCCACCCGAGTAGATCGAGTCCATCGCCTTGCGGCCCAGGGCGTAGCGTTCGGCAACGGTGGCGTGGGCGGCAGTCCACAGCGGACCGGCGAGGCCGGGCCAGGGGGCGAGCAGCGCATGCAGGCCGTTGCGCATCGCCGTGACGAGGTGCACGCGGGTGACGTCGAGCTCGATCTTCTCGTCCGGGCGCAGGTGGTCGACGCGCTTGCACAGCGTGAAGCCGACCAGGATGTCGCCGAAGGCGATGACGTACGCGATGATCGCGGTCGGAATCGCGAGCAGGAACATCTCCGTGGTCGGCATGCCGGTGTTGAACACCAGGTAGTTCATCATCCCGCCGAAGTCCGGCTGGGTGATGCCCCATTGGATGTCGGGCAGCGGGTACTCGCCAACCACCCAGCCCACGGCCATGGCGATGAACATGCCCGGGATCATGCCGAAGTTGGAGATCGCCTTGGCGAGCTTGTTGGTTTCGACGATGTGCTTGAAGGACAGCGAGAACAGGATGTAGGCCGATACGATCGAGCCGATCAGCAGCGAGATCGGCGTGTTGTCGATGCGGCCGCCGGTCTTGAGCTCACCCATCATCGCCGCGATGCCGGCGCCGATGATGATGCCGCTCTTGAGCGAGTTCGGAATCACCGTCACCAGTTTGTTGCCCAGACCGGTGAGGCCGAGGAACAGGAAGATGATGAACACCTCGACCTGCAGCGCGAACATCGCCTTGACCGCTTCCGGGCCGGGCTCGAAGTTCTGCAGGAAGAGCAGGACGACCGGAATCGCCGGCGTGATCCAGCCCGGCACCAGCGGCACGCCGAACAGCGCGGGCAGGAGGTAGCCGATGCCGGCGACGACGCAGAAGGCGAGCGCGGCGTCATAGGGCATACCGAGGTATTTCATCAGCAGCGGGATCATGCCCAGGCTGACAACGAACATGAAAAGGCCCTGCACCATTTCCGCGAATTCCCAGCGGTAGTGGATGAAGGGCAGGCGGACCTTGAGCGGCCCGAGCGGCCAGTAGGGGTGCTCGGCGCCGTGCTGGCGTTGGATGGGCATTCTGGACTCCGGATGTTGTTGTTTGTTGTGGGCGGACACCGTCCCGCCGGCCCGCGTCAGGTGACGGCGGGACGGTGAGATCGGGACGCGGAAGGGACTGAGTATCAGCCGGCTGATCTGCTTACTCGATGGCCGAGGCGGACTTGGCCATTTCGCGCAGGGCGAACTTCTGGATCTTGCCGGTGGAGGTCTTGGGCAGGATGCAGAACTCGATGTGCTTGGGCACCTTGTAGCGCGCCAGGTGTTCGCGGCAGTGGGCGATGATGTCGGCGGCGGTAACGCCGGCGCCTTCCTTGACCTCGATGTAGGCGGCGGGCACTTCGCCCCACTTCTCGTCCGGGCGGGCGACCACGGCGGCGGTCATCACCGCGGGGTGGCGGTACAGCACCTCTTCGACCTCGAGCGAGGAGATGTTCTCGCCGCCCGAGATGATCACGTCCTTGGAGCGGTCCTTGATCTTGACGTAGCCGTCCGGGTGCATGACCGCGAGGTCGCCGGTGTGGAACCAGCCGCCGGCGAAGGCTTCCTGGGTGGCCTTCTCGTTCTTCAGGTAGCCCTTCATGACCAGGTTGCCGCGGAACATGATCTCGCCCATGGTCTCGCCGTCGGCGGGCACCGGCTCCATGGTCACCGGGTCGAGCACGGTGATCGCTTCCTGCATGTGGTAGCGCACGCCCTGGCGGCCGTTGCGCTCGGCGCGACGGTCGATGGGCAGGGCGTCCCACTCGGGGTGCTTGGCGCACACCGAGGCCGGGCCGTAGGTCTCGGTCAGGCCATAGACGTGGGTGATGTCGAAGCCGATGCGCTCGGCGCCCTCGATGATGGCGGCCGGGGGCGCTGCACCGGCGATGAGACCGGCGACGCTGTGCTCGATGCCGGCGCGCAGGCCGTCGGGGGCGTTGATCAGCATGCCGTAGACGATCGGCGCGCCGCACATGTGGCTGACCTTGTGGCGGCGGATCAGCTCGTAGATCAGCGCCGGGTCGACCTTGCGCAGGCAGACGTTGACGCCGGCGTTGGCCGCCATCGTCCACGGGAAGCACCAGCCGTTGCAGTGGAACATCGGCAGCGTCCACAGGTAGACCGAGTGCTGCGGCATGCCCCAGCTGATGACGTTGGAGGCGGCGTTGAGGTAGGCGCCGCGATGGTGGTAGACCACGCCCTTCGGGTTGCCGGTGGTGCCCGAGGTGTAATTGAGCGCGATCGCGTCCCACTCGTCGGCGGGCAGGCTCCACTTGAACTCGGGGTTGCCGGCGGCGATGAAGTCTTCGTAGAGCAGGGTGCCGACGCGATCGGTGCCGGGGTATTCGTCGTCGAGGGCGTCGATGACGAGCGGCTTGTCGCCCTCGAGCAGCTCGAGCGCGGCACGGATCACGGTGGCGAACTCGGGGTCGGTGATCAGCACCTTGGCTTCGCCATGCTGCAGCATGAAGGCGATGGCCTCGGCATCCAGGCGCGTGTTGAGCGTGTTGAGCACGGCGCCGGTCATCGGCACGCCGAAGTGGGCCTCGAACATCGGCGGCACGTTGGGCAGCATGACGGCGACGGTGTCGCCCTTGCCGACGCCGTGGGCGACCAGCGCGCTCGCCAGGCGGCGGCAACGTTCGTAGGTCTCGCGCCAGGTGTAGCTGCGTGCGCCATGCACGACGCTGGTGCGCGTGGGGTAAACCATCGCGGTGCGCTCGATGAAGCTCAGCGGCGACAGCGGCACATAGTTGGCCGGATTCTTGTCCAGACCTTGTTCGTATGCGATTTTCGACATCCTTCTCCACTCCCGGTTTTGCAACAGGTTAGCGACGCGCGGTGGACGGCCGGGTACAGCGCCGGGCATCCATACCGTCGGGTATGGAGAATGGCAAAAAATCTTGTCTGCAATTGCGTTGGAATGTACTCAATCTTGTCCGGGCCTTGCCGCCCGGGGTGCGGACTCTAGAATGTTCCGTTTCCCTGCGCCCGCAGCGGGCGGGGGATTTTCGCAGTGGAGGCCGGCGCAGGGAAATGAGTGAGGATCAGTCATCGTCGGGTCGTGGACCGCTGAGCCACAGCGAACTGCGGCTGCGCCAGATCACCGACACCATTCCCGCGCACATCGGGTATTTCGACTGCGATTGGGTGTTCCGCTACGGCAACCGGCGCTACGCGCAATGGTTCGGCACCACCAGCGAGGGCATGAAGGACCAGCCGATCCTCGCGGTGATCGGGCCGCATGTCTTCGCCCAGGTCGAGGACAAGGTGCGCCGCGCGCTCGCCGGCGAGGAGGTCAGCTACGAGTACAGCATGCCCGGGCCCGGCGGCGAGACGCTGTACACCCGGAGCACCCTGGTGCCCGACTTCGGGCCCGATGGCGAGGTCATCGGTTGCTACGTCCATGCGGTGGATGTGACCGAGCAGCGCCGCACCCAGGGGGCGCTCGCCCAGGCGCAGAAGATGGAGGCCATCGGCCAGCTCACCGGCGGGCTGGCGCACGACTTCAACAACATGCTGACCGTGGTGATGGGCAACCTGCAGGGGCTGGTGGAGGCGCTCGGCGAGCATCCGGCGGTGGCGGAATACGTCGAGCCCGCGCTCGCCGCCACCGAGGGCGGCGCCGGCCTGATCCGCCGCCTGCTCGCCTTCTCGCGCCAGCAGCCGATCGTGCCGGTGGTGGTCGAGGTGAACGAGCTGGTGCTCGACATGGCGCGCATGATCCGGCGCTCGCTGCCGAGCACGATCACGATCTCCACCGCCTCGCGCGACGTGGACCTGCGCGCGCTGGTCGACCCCAACCAGCTCGAGAGCGCCATCCTCAACCTCGCTCTCAATGCGCGCGATGCGATGCCCAATGGCGGCGAGCTGCGCATCGAGTGCTCGCTCGAATGCATCGAGGGTGCGGCGGCGGCTGATCTCGAGCTGCCGCCCGGCTGTTACGTGCAGATCGCAGTGGCCGACAACGGCACCGGGATGGACAGCGCGACGCTCACGCGGGTGTTCGAGCCCTTCTTCACCACCAAGAAGTTCGGCCTCGGCAGCGGGCTCGGCATGGCGATGGTGTACGGCTTCATCAAGCAGTCGGGCGGGGGCGTGCGCATACGCAGCCGGCAGGCGGTGGGGACGACGGTGTCGCTGCTGCTGCCGCAGGCGCCGCGCGGGCGCGAGCCCGGACCGGAGGCAAGTCCGCCGGCGCCGGACGCCGCAGTGTCCGGCGCGGCCCTCGTGCCCGAACGTCCGCTCGAAGGCCGCCTCGTGCTGCTGGTGGAGGACGATGACAAGGTTCGCGACGTGGTGCGCAAGCAGCTGTCCGCGCTCGGCTGTGCGGTGCTCGAGGCGGAAAGTGGCCACGAAGCGGCCGACATGGTCGAAAATATCCCGGCGATCGCGCTCGTGCTGTCGGATGTCGTGATGCCGGGCGGGATGGACGGCCGGGCGCTGGCGCGCTTCGTCCGCCGGTTCCGGCCCGGACTGCCGGTCGTGCTGATGAGCGGCTATGCCGAAAAGGTGCAGGCCGGGCTCGAGGATGCCGCCATTCCGGTGCTCGGCAAGCCCTTCACCCAGGAGTGCCTGCTCGCGGCGCTGCACGCTGCGATCGCCTGAAGTCCGGCGCGTTGCCGGGCAGGACCCCTTGCGTGGAGAGAGGGTTGTGAGCGACAAGCCCCAGGCGCTGATTCACGTCGTCGAAGACGATGCCGCGGTGTCGCGGCTGATCACCGGCACGCTCGAGCGTTTCGGCTACCGTCATGCCGCGTTCTCGAGCGGCGGCGAGTTCCTGCGCCAGCTGCGCGTGCAGGTGCCCGACGCGGCCATCCTCGACCTCGGCCTGCCCGACATGGACGGCATGGAGGTGCTGCAGCAGTTGCGCAGCCGCTATCGCTTCGGCCTGCTCATCGCCACCGGCCGCGACGACACCCACGACCGCGTGATGGGGCTGGAGCTCGGCGCCGACGACTACGTGGTCAAGCCCTTCGAGCCGCGCGAGCTGATCGCCCGCGTGCGCAGCATCCTGCGCCGCTACCAGCCCGAGCCCGCCGTGGACGCGCAGTCGCCCGCCGTCGCCCACTTCGCGGGCTGGTGCTTCGAGCGCGGCACCCATCGCCTGGTGTCGCCCGAGGGGGTGGAGGACACGCTCAGCCTGGCGGAGTCGCAGTTGCTGATCGCCTTCCTCGAGCGCCCCAACCAGATCCTGTCGCGCGAGCAACTGCTCGCCGGGCGCGACGTGTGCGCGCTCGACCGCAGCATCGACCTGCGCGTGTCGCGCCTGCGCAAGCGCTTCGAGCAGGGCGGGCACAGCGGCAAGTTCATCAAGACGGTGTATGGCGCGGGCTATCTGCTCGCGGCCACCGTCAGCTGGAGCTGAGGCGGAGGTTGCGGACGCAACCGCCGGTAGGAGCAACCGCCTGTGCGAGCAACACCTGTGGGCACAACACCTGTGGGAGCGGGCTTGCCCGCGAACGGGGCACCGGACGCCGCGACCTTCGCGGGCAAGCCCGCTCCCACACGGCAGCCTGCGCGCGCCGCGTCTCCGACTCAGGCCGGTTCCGCCCAGATGTGGCGGGCCACCGCATGCTCGATGGCGAGCTCGACGTGCTCGCACAGCAGCACCGTCATCGGGGTCTGCTGCAGCACCTTCACCGCGTGCGCGGCCGACAGGCCATAGGCGTGGAGCTGCTCGCGCTGCAGCGCGTCGATCGCGTCGCCGAAGTCGGTGATGCGCACCATGCGGCCCACCGGCGTGCCGGTGAGGCGGATGCGTTCGTGCGGCTGGGCGTGGGTCGCGTTCATGAGTGCGGGCTCCTTCAGAAGAACAGCCGCAGGCCGTGGTTGAGCAGGCCGCCGACGAGGAAGGCGGTGGGGATGATCATCGCCAGCATGAGCGCGGCAACCCGCATGCCCTGTTCCTTCACGATCATCATCAGGCTGGCGATGCAGGGCACGAAGAGGGTGATGGTAACCATGCCCACCACCGCCTGCACCATCGACAGCTCGCTCTGTAGCGCGAACAGGCCGCTGGCGCCGAAGTCGCGGCGCAGGAAGCCCATCACGAAGGCGGCGCTCGCCTCCGGCGGCAGGCCGAGCCAGTCCACCACCAGCGGCTTGCCGGCCTCGATGATCCACGGCAGCGCGCCGCTGCGGTCGAGCACGAACATGATCAGGGTGCCGATCAGGAACAGCGGGATGACCTCGATCAGGTACCACTTCAGGCGTCCGCCCGTCTTCTTCAGCACGTTGCCGAGCACCGGCATGCGCATCGGCGGCAACTCGGTGACCAGCGGCACACGCTTGCCAGGCACCACCTTGCTTGCCAGCCAGCCGGTGAACAGCAGCACGCCGACGATCGCCGCGACCCAGATCAGCGTGGCCGCGAAGGAGATGCCGCCGAGGAGACCGAGCACCACGCCGAGCTGCGCCGAGCACGGGATCGCCAGCGCCATCAGGTAGATGGTGATCAGGCGCTCGCGCGGCGTGTGCAGGATGCGGGTGGTGAGCGTGGCCATGGTCACGCAGCCCAGGCCGAGCACCATCGGCAGCACCGCGCGGCCGTTGAGGCCGATGGCGGCGAACAGGCGGTTGGCGATCACCGACAGACGCGAGAAGTAGCCCGAGTCCTCGAGGATGCCGAAGGCCAGGAAGAAGGTGGTGACGATGGGCAGGATCAGCGCCAGCGCATAGGTCATGCCCATGGTCCACAGGCCGTACTCGCCGACGATCAGATCGGCCAGCCAGGGGGTGGCGATGTGGGCGCGCACGAACCCGGTGACCGCCGGGTTCAGGACCTCGCCGAAGAAGTCCTCTTCCAGCAAGCCGACCAGCGTGCTGGCGCCGAAGTCGCCGACGAAGAGATAGACCAGATACAGCACGCCGAGCAGCATCGGCCAGCCCCACATCCGGTGCACCGCCACCCGGCCGAGCAGCATCGACAGCGTCCTGTCCTTGCCGGCGGCCTGCTCGGTCACCGTGCGCGCGAGCGCCTCGGCGGCGCCGCCGCGTTCGCGCGCGAGGCGGGCGGGGAGCGAATCGCGTCCGCTGGCGGCGGTGAGTTCGGCGAGCACGGCGCGCACGTGCTGGCTGTTGGCCTGCGCGGCGAGCCAGGCCTCGATCTCGGGGTCGCGGCCGATGGCCAGGATCGCCAGCCCGCGGGCGGCCAGGCGCGGATGCGGGCAGTCGCTGCGGATGAGCGCTTCCAGGCGGGCGATGTCGCGCTCGAGTACCGGGTCGTAGCGCAGCAGCGGCGCCGGTACCGCGGCGCGCGCCAGGGCATCGGTGAGCGCGCCGACGCCTTCGCCGCCGGTCGCCACCGTGGCCACCACCGGCACGCCGAGCGCCTCGGCCAGCGCCGCCGCGTCTATCGTCACCCCGCGCGCCTTGGCCTCGTCGGTCATGTTGAGCGCCATCACCACCGGCACCCCGAGCTCGGCGAGCAGCGCGGTGAGGTTGAGCGTGCGGCGCAGGTTCTTGGCATCTCCGACCTGGATCAGCGTACGCATGTCCTCATTGAGCAGCGCGCGTACGGTGGCGCGCTCGTCGTCGCTGCGTGCGGGCAGGGCGAGCACGCCCGGGGTGTCGAGCAGCGAGGCCTCGCGGTCGAAGCGCGGCGTGGCGCGCGAGACCTCGACCGTGGTGCCGGGGTAATTCGACACCGTGACGTAGGTGCCTGTGAGGCGGTGGAACAGCACCGACTTGCCGACGTTGGGGTGGCCGACGAGCGCCAGGGTGCGCAGCGCGGTGGAAGGGGCGAGCGAAGATGCGCAGTCCATGGGAGGCGGGAGTCCAGGCGTCAAAGTGTTCTGTGAATGATAATGGGTCGCATTAGGTGATTCGCTGATCTAGCTCAAGAGCCGTGGAGATTCTGCGAGCACCCGGCGGGGGCTCGACCGGCTGCGCACGGGCGCTCGCCAGGGCCGGGGGTCACGCCTCCTCGATCAGGATCCAGTGATTGTCGAGCGCCATCGGCTCGGGCCAGGCGAGCAGGTTCGGCGGGGCGCTCGGATGCCAGTGACCGAGGCCATATGCCGTGGCCACCAGGATGCCGCCACCGTCCGCGGGGCCGTGCCAGCCGGTGAGCGCATAGGGCGCCTTCAACTGGATGATCGGGCGCATCCTGTCCGGCAGGCCCGGATGCCAGAGGTTGGCGACGTCGGCCTGGTGGCTGGACAGTGCAAAGCCGTCGTGGAGCGCGGGCGCGATGTCGCCGGCGTAGCCGATGCCATCGTTCTCGCGGGTGGGAATGCTCAGGTCCTCGCCGTCGAAAACCGCAAGGATCGGCGCACGCCGGCGGTCGGCCTCGAGGTCGTGCTCGGCCTGCATGGCGATGCCGAGCAGTGCGCCTTCTTCCTGCGGCGGGCGGCTCCAGGCCATGTGGCGAAGGCTCAGGCGCGGATCGGCCACTTTCCACTTGCCGAGGAGCTTTCCGTTGGTGGTGTCAATCCGCACCAGAGAGGCATCCATGCGGTGGATGTCGACCTTGCGGTCGGCCAGGGTGCGCGGGATTCCCCCGTTGGCGACGAAGAGCTGGCCCTGGCCGTCGAGCAGGAGCTGGTGCGGGTCGAGGCCGTGGGTGTCCCACTCGGCGATCTTGCGCAGCGTGCGGCGGTCGCGGACGCCGATCTTGCCCTTGCCGCTGGCGAAGTCGGTTTCGGTCGTATAGAGCAATTCGCCGTCGGCCGAGGCGATGACGTGGCCGCCGAGGCGGCAGTCGCCTTCGTCCTGGACGTCGATCTGCTGCGTCAGCCTGCCCTGCCCGTCGCTGCGCAGCAGCCAGGTGCCGGGACGGGCGCTGCACACCAGCAGCCCGCCGCCCGGCTCTGCCATCAGGCCATGGGGGCGGCTCGGCAGCGGGACCGTGTAGCCGAAGGCGAGCTTGCGCGCCTCCCAGTCGGCGACCAGGGTGCCGGCGAAATTGGGGTCGCCTGCACGCGGGCCGCGCCAGGCGGCACCGACCACCGCGCGGTTCGCGCCTTGGGTAGCGAGCGCAAGCCGGGGCAAGGCCGCGCCAGCCATGCCGGCCGCCAGGGCCTGGAGGGCTTGGCGGCGTGAGAGGCGGGAGGACGTGGAGACGAGTCGAGGGTTCGGTCGGGCATTCATGGGCGGATCCGTGGCCTGGAGGGTGCGGTCGCCGGACCGTTGGGTGTCCGGGCGTTGTCGATGCGCCGCGAGCACGGCCCGCCAGGAAAGTCTGTTGTGGATGAGAAAGAGCGGGCCGCGCGTCATGCGCGACCCGCCGGGGACGGTCGCTAGGACTCAGAAGTCATAGTTGAGGGTCACGCGGGCGTTGCGTGCGTCACCCTTGTACAGGAACGAACCCGACTGATACGCGGCCGTGTAGTAGTCCTTGTCGGTCACGTTGCCCACGTTCAGGCGCACGTCCATGTTCTTGTTGATGCGGTAGTTGGCGAACAGGTCCAGTGCGGTGTAGGCGGGGATCGGGTTGTTGTACTCCCCGGTCGTTGCGTCGAAGCCCGCCGCGGTGTCGGGTTGCCCCGCGTACTTCTCGCTTTCGTACTTGACTGCGCCGCCGAACGAGAACGCATCCGTCGCCTGATACTTGAGTTGTACGAAGGCGCTCTTGTCAGCGAAGTTGCTGAGCGTCTTGCCGACCTTTTCCGGGGTGGCCGATTCGAGCACTTCCGCACCCATGATCGCCACGCCAGCCTGTGCGGTCAGCTTCTCGGTGATCAGCCCCGTCAGGCCGAGCTCGATACCGCGCACGCGGTTCTTGCTCGAGTTGAAGGTACCCGTGGCGTCATAGCCGTTGCCTTCCATCACGTCGGACTTGGTGATCTGGAACACCGCGGCGGTCGCCAGCAGCTTCTCGCCCATCAGGTTCCACTTCGTGCCAAGTTCGAGCAGCTCGGTCTTTTCCGGCTTCGCAGAACCCGGGATGAAGCCGCCATAGCCGGCATTGGTGCCGACGTCCGACTCGCCCCCGTTTACGTCGCTCGCGGTCGAGTAGCTCGCATACACGTTGGCGTCGGGGCGGAACTTGTAGGTCAGGCCGACGTGGCCGTTCCACAGGCTGTCGGAGGTGCTGTAGTCGGTGCGGGCGAGGGTCGTGGTGTTCTGCGTGCCGAGGTCGTAGTCGAAGCGATCCCAGCGTACGCCGGCAAAGGCGGTCCATTTGTCGGTCAGGTCGACGGTGTCCATGACTGAGAGCGAGACGGTCTTGACGTTCCAGTCGCTGTCCCACCGGCCCTTGGCGACATTGCGGTTCATGATCGTGGCGATGCCGTTGAGCAGAGCCCCGCTCCCATCCGTGATGCACCAACTCGACGAGACCCCACCCCGGCCTGGAACCAGGCAGTTTGCGCCCGAGTTGGTGACGTCGTAGACACCGTTGAGGACGCTATGGTCGGAGTACTCGAGGCCGAAGATGAGCTCATGCTTGAGCCCGCCGATTTCACGATCGAGATGCAGGTTCGTCTGGTTGACGAAGTACTCGACCTCCTGCCAGCCCTGATGGGTGCTGAGGCTGATCGTCTGCGCGCCCGCACGCGGGTCGCTCGCGGCGAACACGTTGGCGCGCGCACCGGTGACGACGTAGCCGTTGTCGGTCTGGCCGAAACGGGTCAGGTTGGTGATGCGCGTGTCCTGGTCGAACTGATAGCGCAGGCGTGCGGTGAAGGTGTCGACATCGGAACTCAGGAAGTCCTGCGCCTGGGCATAGACCGGCACGTCCTTAGCCGGCTTGCGGTCGGGGAGGGTGCCGACGAGGAAGCCGCCCATGTCCGGCTTGTCGTCGGCGCGCAGGCCGTAGTAGTCGAGCGTGAGGTCGAGCTTGTCGGTCGGGGTCCACAAGGTCGACAGCGCGACACCCTTGCGCTCGCGGTCCGTCGGGCCGCGATCGGGCACTTCCTCGTAGCCGTAGAGCAGGTTGGCGCGCACGGCGAGGTCTGGATTGACGACCTTGTTGGTGTCGAGCGTCAGGCGGGTGTGGCGGTCGGTGCCGAAGCCGGTGGACAGGCGGGTGTAGTCGTAGGCGGTGGTGGCCTGCTTGGTCACCGAATTGACCGCGCCGCCCGAGGTGCCGCGGCCGGCGAAGCTGGAGTTCGGGCCCTTGGAGATCTCGACCTGCTCGGTGGCGAAGCTCTCGCGGATGGTCATGCCGGGGTCGCGCAAGCCGTCCACGAAGACGTCGCTGCGCGCTTCCTGGCCGCGGATGACGTAGCGGTCGCCGAAGGCGTTGCCGTTCTCGCCGGTACCCAGCGTGATGCCGGGCTGGGCGTCGAGGATCTCGCGCAGGTCGGTGTAGCCCGAGTCCTCGATCTGCGCCTTGGTCAGCACCTGGATGTTCTGCGCGGTTTCCGCGAGCGCGCGCTTGTGGCGCTCGTCACCCGAGTACTTCGCCTTGTAGGGCACGCCGGGTTCGGCGTTCGGGTTGGCTTCCAGCGCGGTGTCGATCACGTTGACCGTCTGCAGGGTGGATTCGGCGGCCGGCTTCTGCTCCTGGGCGACGGCGGCCATCGGCACCAGGATTGCGGCGGACAGTCCGAGCGCTGCGGCTGCGGTGGCGGGGCGCCGGCGCAGCGAGGCAGGCTGCGTGTCATGCGGGTTCTTCGAGGGCATCGGATTTCCTGATCACGTGTTCCATGTTGTCTTGAGGTGATCAGCCCGGCTTGGCGGAGGCGTGTCGAACACGCGCGATGCAGCGCGCCTGCTGCGGTCCGGGGCGGGCGCATCGACGAGTCCATGGTATGGACCGAGCGTGCGTGCCATGCGCAGACCGTGAACGGATCTCCGGCGAAGCGTGTCGGGCTGCTTGGCTGGCTGATCCGTCGTGGCGGAGTGGCTTGCTACTTCCCTGTGTGCGGACGTCCCGGCGAGCCGACGACGTCCGCGCTTGTTACCTGCTGTTGCAGATGGCGCGCATTGTCGGGGAGGAGGTAGCCAATGTCAATCGTAGTGCGAATTATTCTTAATAACGAATCGTTGCTGCTTGAGGATGGCCTCCTGATCGGACGGTGCCTGCGCGCGGCCGCCCGAGTCAGCCGCGCGGAGTTGTGGCCGACCACCCGCCCCCCAGCGCCTTGTAAAGCGCCACCGCATCCGTCAACCGCGCCAGGCGCAGCTGGGCGAGCTGGTCCTGGGCGGAGAACAGCGCGCGCTGGGCGTCGAGCACCGCGAGCAGGCTGTCGGCGCCTTCGCGGTAGCGCAGCTCGGCCAGACGCAGGCTGCGCTGAGCTTCGGCGAGGATCTCGCGCTGGGCCTCTTCCTGGCGGGCGTCGCGCGCGCTGTCGGCAAGGGCGTCCTCGACCTCCTTGAGCGCCACGAGGATGGCGCGGCGGTGGGTCTCCACCAGCTCGCGCTGGCGCGAGCGCTGGATGTCGAGCTCGGCGCGCAGCCGGCCGCCGTCGAAGATCTTCTGCAGCAGGCTGGCCGAGATCGACAGCGTGCGCGTGGTGTCGGCCAGCGACAGCAGGGCGGCGCTGCCCACGCCGGCGCCGGCCGACAGGCTGATGCCGGGCAGCAGGGCGGCGCGTGCGGCGGCGATGTTGGCGGCTGCGGCGGCGAGCGCGGATTCGCTGGCGGCGAGGTCGGGGCGGCGTAGCAGCAGCTCCGACGGCAGGCCGGCGTCGACGGTCGGCACCTGCACGGCCGCCAGGCGGACGTCGTCCGCAGGAGCGGCCTGCGGGTTGCGGCCGAGCAGGATGGCGAGGGCGCTGCGGGTCTGGCGCAGCTGCACCTCCAGCGGCGCGATCGCCTGGCGCTGGTTGAGCACGGTGCTGCGCTGCTGGCTGAGCTCGAGCGCCGAGGCGGCGCCGTTGTCGTAGCGCGCCTGCACCACGCGCAGCACGCGCTCGGCGATGGCCAGGTTCTCGCGCGCGATGGCGAGGCGCTCCTGCAGGGCGAGGGTCTGGAACCAGGTGGTGGCAACGCTGGCGCTGATCGACAGGCGCGCGGCGTCGTAGTCGAAGCGGGTGGCAGCCAGGTTGGCGCGGCTGGCATCGACGCCGGCGGCGATGCGGCCCCATAGGTCGAGCTCGTAGCTGGCGCCGAGGTTGAGGCTGGTGGTGTTCGTCTCGTTGCCGTCGACCTTGCGTGCACCGCTGCCGGCGCTGAGGTCGAGCGCCGGGAACAGGGACGCGCCGGCCTGACGCAGCGCAAGTTCTGCTTGCACCACGCGCTCGGCCTGGATGCGCAGGTCCGGTGCGGTGGCGAGCGCCTCGGCGACGAGGGCGTCGAGCGGTGCCGAGCCGAAGTCCCGCCACCAGGTGTCGTGGACCGGAGCGGCCGCAGCGACCGCAGCGCCGGCTTCGGCCCACTGCGTGGGCAGGTCGAGTTCGGGGCGGGCGATCGGCTCGGTGAGCGCGCAGCCGGCAGTGAAGGCGAGGAGCAGCACGCCGGGGAGCAGGCGGGTACGCGGCAGGGATCGGGTGAGCAGGCCGCGATCCTCGTCCATGGAGGCTGTGCGTTTCATGATGGCAGGCTCGGGTGTGGTCGATTGCGTGTGCATGTACAAGCCTATTCCGAAGCGAGGGCGACCACCGGGTCGAGGCGGGCGGCCTTGCGTGCGGGCAGGTAGCCGAAGACCAGGCCGGTGAGGAAGGCGCAGCTGAAGGCGAGCACCACCGGGGTCAGCGAGTACTGCACCGCGGTGCCGAAGGCCGCGATGATCGCCGCGCTGCCCAGCCCGACTGCGACCCCGATCAGCCCGCCCACCGCCGACACCACCAGGGCCTCGATCAGGAACTGCTGCAGGATGTTCCGGGTACGCGCGCCGGTCGCCATGCGGATGCCGATCTCGCGCGTGCGCTCGGTCACCGACACCAGCATGATGTTCATGACCCCGATGCCACCCACCAGCAGCGAGATCGCCGCCACCGTGCCGAGCAGCACGGTGAGCGTGTTCTGCGTCTCGGACACGGTGTCGATCACCGAGGCCATGTTGCGGATCTGGAAGTCCTCGACGCCGTGGCGGGCGAGCAGCAGCGCGTGCACAGCGGCCTGGGTGTCGTCGATCTGCGCGACGTCCTCGACCGCCACCGTGACGTTGCGCAGGAAGCGCTGCCCGGTGAGGCGCAGGCTGCCGGTGGTGAAGGGCACGAAGACGATGTCGTCCTGGTCCTGGCCCCAGGGCGTGGCGCCCTTGGGCGTCATCACGCCGGTGACCTGGAAGGGGATGTTGTTCACCAGGATGAACTCGCCGACCGCACCGCCGGCGGGGAAGAGCGCGTTGGCGACGGTCTGGCCGAGCACGGCGACGGTGGCGTAGCGCGCCTCGTCCTCGGCACTGAAGAAGGTGCCGCTGGCGGTCGGCCAGTTGCGCGCGAGGACGTAGTCGGCCGAGGTGCCATTGACGCTGGTCCGATGGTCGGTGTTGCCGGCGCGCACGGTGATCGTGCCGCCCTGTTCGGGCACCGAGGCGAGCACGTTGGGCAGGCCGGCGATCGCCTGCACGTCCTCGACCACCAGGGTGGCGGGGGCGTCGCGGCCGCGCGTGTTGGGCGCGCCCGGGCGCACGGTGAGCAGGTTGGTGCCCATCGCGCTGACCTGGTCGATCACCTTCTGCTTGGCGCCGTCGCCGATCGCCAGCATCGCGATCACCGAGGCCACGCCGATGACGATGCCGAGCAGGGTGAGGATGGCGCGGAATAGGTTGGCGCGCAGCGCGCGCAGCGCGGTGCGGGTGGCCTCGATGACGTCCGAGAGCGATGAGGTGCGATCGACGTGGGGGGCGAAGTCGGGCTCCGGACCCGGCGGCGGTCGCGGGCCGGGGTCCGACACGATGCGGCCGTCGCGCACCTCGATGATGCGCTGCGCCTGCTCGGCGACCTCGCGCTCGTGGGTGATCAGCACGATGGTGTGGCCGGCGTCCGAGAGTTCGTGCAGCAGCTTCATGACCTCGGCGCCACTCCTGCTGTCGAGTGCGCCGGTGGGTTCGTCGGCGAAGATGATGCGCCCGCCGTTCATCAGCGCGCGCGCGATCGACACCCGCTGCTGCTGGCCGCCGGAGAGCTGGCTGGGGCGGTGGTGAACGCGCTCGCCGAGGCCCAGCCGACCGAGCAGCGCTTCGGCGCGCGCGTGGCGCTCGTGACGCGGCATGCCCGAGTACACCGCGGGCACTTCGACGTTGTCGCGCGCGGTGGCGCCGCCGATCAGGTTGTAGCTCTGGAACACGAAGCCGAAGGCCTCGCGGCGCAGACGGGCGAGCGCGTCGCGATCGAACTCGGCCACGTCCGCGCCCATGAAGCGGTAGGTGCCGCTGCTCGGACGGTCGAGGCAGCCGAGGATGTTCATCAGCGTCGACTTGCCCGAGCCCGATGCACCCATGATGGCGACGAACTCGCCGGCGTGGATCTCGAGGTCGATGCCGTGCAGCACCCGGGTCTCGAGCTCGCCGGTCACGAAGCTGCGCGTGATGCCCGAGAGCGCGATCAGCGGCGTGGTCGCGCGCGCGGTCCGGGTGTCCGTTGCGGACGCCGCGGCGCCGCCGCCGGCGTGGTCGAAGGGCGAGGGCAGCCGGTCGATCTTCATAGCCTGGGGCTCATCCTGGGGCGGTTGCCGCCTGTGCCGACGTTCAGGCCGGCGACCACGCGCTCGCCCTCGGCGAGCCCCGACAGCACCTGGGCCTGGACGCGGTTGGACACGCCGAGCTCGACCGTGCGCGCTTCGAGACCGCCGCGACCGTCATCGACCCTGACGCTGCCTCGACGCGTGCTGTCGGCCGCCGGGGCGCCGCCGCCCCGGCCCTCGCCCATCCCGCGCACGCCACCTCCGCCCCCGCCTGCCGCCGCGGAGGACGGATGCGCCGCACCCGAGCGCGGCGCCCGCGGCGCGCCCTGGGTCAGCGCCGCCATCGGCACCAGCAGCACGTCCTTCGCCTGCGAGACGATGAAGAAGACCTGCGCGGTCATCTGCGTCATCAGCCGGCCGTCGGGGTTGGGGACGTCGAACAGCGCGTTGTAGAGCACGACGTTGTTGGTCACCGTGGGGGTGGGTTCGATCTTCTCCAGCGTGCCCTGCCAGCGCTTGCCGCCGCCGCCCAGGGTGGTGAAGTAGGCCTCCATGCCGAGCCTGAGCCGGCTGACGTCCGCCTCCGACACCTGGGTCTGCACCGTCATCGTCGACAGGTCGGCGATGCGCATCACCACCGGCGCCTGCTGGTTGGTGTTGAGCGTCTGGCCCTGGCGCGCGGTGATCGAGACCACGGTGCCGGCCATCGGCGACAGGATGCGCGCGTACTGCAGGTTGGCCTCGTCGGCGCGCAGGGTGGATTCGATCTGCTCGATCTGCGCGCGCAGCGCCTCGAGCTGGGCGTCGGCCGACTGTGCCGAGGCTTCGGCAGTCTGCAGGCTCTCGCGCGTGGTGGCGTCTTCGGCCATCAGCGCGCGCTGGCGGCGGAGCTGGATCTGCGCGAGGGTGAGCTGCGCCTCGCGATCCTTGAGCTGGGCGCGCAGATTGCGCAGCTGCGCGCGCGAAGCATCGACCCGCGCGCGATAGACCGTGGGGTCGATCTGGGCGAGCAGCTCGCCCTCCTTGACCGTGTCGCCGACCTCGACATGGATCTCCTTGAGCTGGCCCGACACCTGTGCGCCCACGTCGACATAGTCGCGCGGCTGCAGGGTGCCGGTGGCGGTGACCACGTCCTCGATGTCGCCTCGCTCGACCGTGGCGAACTGGTAGGCCGCGAGCGCATCCTGCTTGCCGAACAATTGCGGCCAGGCATACCAGCCGCCGGCGAGCAGCAGCGGAACCAGGATGAGCAGCGCGCGCCGGGGCCAGCGCGGGCGCGGCTGTTTGCGGGAAGGAGTCTCGTTTGTCATGGATCTGGCGAAGGGAGGGCGTCGGCGATGCCGGCATGTTCATTCAGCGAGAGCATAGCGGCTGCGGCGCGCCGAGCTTGTATCGGAATGCAGGGTCCGCCGCGGCGGTGGACGCACGACAGACTGCAGGCGGGCGGCTACGTTCCATCAGCTTGTGAGGGGATTGACGGTAATCAATGCGGGGCGGTTCTGGATGACATCTAATCCATACCGGTTGAGGAGACCCGGTCGGGTCGAACTCAACGCCCTCATCACTGCGCCGACTGCCATGAACGAATACACCTCCGCCGACGCCATCGCCTGCCTGCGCAGCGCCGGCGTGCCCGTCACCCACCAGCGCATCGAGATCGCCCGCGTCCTGTTCTCGGCGCCGGTGCACCTGTCGGCCGACCAGATCTGGGCGAACGTGCGCGAACTCGCGCCCGACGTTTCGCGCGCCACGGTGTACAACACCTTGCGCCTGTTCTCCGAGAAGAAGCTGGTACGCGAGCTCTTCGTCGATCCGCAGCGCATCGTCTACGACTCGACGACCTCGCCGCACTTCCATCTCTACAACATGGACACCGGCGAGGTACGCGACCTCGACGACGACGAACTGCAGGTCGTCGGCACGCCGCGTCTTCCGGACGGCACCGTGCTGCAGGAGATCGACGTCATCGTGCGCGTGCGCAATCGCCACGACTGACGTCGCGGGCTGCGGCCCGGCGCGCGCGCGGCGCGCGGCAAACGAAGAGGGCGCTGCGTGCTGGCAGCGCCCTCTTCGTGCGGGCTGAGCGTTCTACCGGTCGGGGACGGTGACGAAGCCCATCTTCTCGATTCCCGCCGTACGCGCCTGCGACATCACGTCGGCGATGACCTCGTAGCGCGTGTTGCGGTCGGCGCGCAGGTGCAGCTCCGGCTGCGGCGTCTGCGCGGCGGCGGCGGCGAGGCGCGCCGGCAGGGCCACCGTATCCACGCCCTCGTCGTTCCAGAACACCTTGCCTTCGCCGTCGATCGACACCGACACGGTTTCCGGCTTCTCCTGGGTGGGGTTGCTCGAGGCCTGGGGCAGGTCGATCTTGACCGAGTGCGTGAGCAGTGGCGCGGTGATCATGAACACGATCAGCAGCACGAGCATGACGTCGATCAAGGGCACCATGTTGATCTCGCTCTGCAGCGGCCGGGTGTCTCCCTGGTTGAATCCGCCGAAAGCCATCACGCGGCTCCCTGGCCGCTTACCGGCGCGCTGGCGGCGACCCGCAGCCCGGACTCGACCGGCCCCGGACGGCCGGCCATGGGAGCGATCCGGGCACCGGTCGAGAACCAGGCATGCAGGTCGTGGGCGAAGGCGTCGAGTTCGGAGAGTTCGAGGCGGTTGGCGCGCGTGATCGTGTTGTAGGCAAGCACGGCGGGGATCGCCACGAACAGGCCGAAGGCGGTCATGATCAGGGCCTCGCCCACCGGGCCGGCGACCTTGTCGAGGGTCGCCATGCCCGAGGCGCTGATGTTCACCAGGGCGTGGTAGATGCCCCACACGGTGCCGAACAGGCCGATGAAGGGGGCGGTGGAGCCGATCGAGGCGAGCGCGGTCAGCCCGGACTCGAGGGCGGCGGTCGACAGCGCGATCGACTTGCGCAGCGCGCGGGTGATCACCTCGTCGGCGTCGAGGTTGCCGCCGAGGGTGTTGGTCTGGGTGTGGCGGCGCACATGCTGCGCGGCGGCCGCGCCCTGCTGGGCGAGCGCCTCGAAGGGCGAATCCGGCGCATGCGTCTGCAGCGCCTTGAGGCCGGCGTCGAGGTCGGGCGCGGCCCAGAAGGCGTCGACCGCGTCGCCGTGCTGGCGTGCGCGCATCTGGCGCAGCGCGCGGGTCAGGATCAGATACCAGCTCGTGATCGACATCAGCAGCAGGACCACGCCCACGCTGCGGATGATGGTGTCGGATTGCGCCCACAGATGGGCGAGGCCGAAGGCCTGCGAACTG